>CAYYKF010000009.1:4655-32712 GCA_964441035.1 uncultured Candidatus Poseidoniales archaeon | reverse complement strand
GTGAAGAATCTCCGCACCAACAACTTTCGAAGAATGCGCGTCCCATCACCGACAGAACCCAACTTTGATTCTCCCACTCGCGGAGAATAAGAGATTGGAACTTCACTGATTCGAAGCCCACGATTTGAACAAGAAGCAAACATCTCCGCCTCAATCTCAAAGGCAATAGAATTCAATTCCATCTCCGCAATCGACTGACGCTTGAAAGCCCAATACCCTGTACAAACATCGCTGATGAAGACGCGATAAAGAGCAACTGCAGCCCATGTCAGAATATGATTTCCAATCCAATTGAACCTAGACATGGCCCCTGGTTTGATTGATCCCCGCAACCGACTTCCAATGACGACATCATATTCTGGATGTGATAAACGATTCAACAATAGAGGAATTTCCCGTGGGTTATAGGTGCCATCTGCATCAAGCATGACCAAGGCATCATCTCCACTTTCCAAGAACCTAGCAAATGCTTCCCGCATCCCGAATCCTTTCCCTGCCGCGGGACCCTGCACGATGACTTCCAATCCCAGCTCCTCTGCCTTGGCAGCAGTTCCATCAGTAGACCTACCATCTGCAACCAATATTCGTGGTAACCAGCCTGCTGCTTCAAGCTCCTGTAGAGGAAGGGCCTTGACAACATCCGGTAGAGCATTGACCTCATTCAGGGTCGGAAGAAGAATCGTGAGCCCCTTCGTCATAGATTCCTCACCTCCACCCAGTGCAACCATGCCCCCTCTTCATCCAAGATTCTGTCGCTCCGCCCAGAAAGCCCAGCTGGATTGAACCATGTCGCTCCGCCACCCTCAACTTCGATATAAACTTCAATCTCGCCCAAGAAATCAGTATGATGTAAAACACTTGTCGCTTCATGCCCTCCAGCCGAAATTGTGCTTGCAGTGCTACATTTGTCGGTATTTGAATCACAAACTGAAACATGAATTTGCATGCCCACTGAACCAGAATGTTGTACATGAATGAGAAGATCAGAATCACGATGCGAACGAGGCAATGTGATATTTTTGAAATCAGTTTCGCCATCTGTGAAGAATGGCACCAACTCTTCTCTGATTTCAAGATGGGCAGAGTCCGCATGATACCAAGGATCTAGCCTCCATTCACATTCTTCTGAACAATCAATCTCCTCTGGGAAAATAAATTGGCTCTGTTTGACTGAAGCATCGCTTGTCTCTGGAACAAATTGCCATAATCTACTACCCTCTTGGTCTTCAAGCAGTGCCCAATAATCGCTGGTTGCAAGAACATGACCAAGTTGGCCACGTGGAGATGTAAATGCATGCGTAATTTCGTATTCTTTCAAGGTCGTAATGTCATCTTGAATAATCGCCTTTTCAACCTTGGATTGAATACTTCGTTCGACAGTTAGCAATCCCAAACTCGGGAAGGAGGTGGTGCCCAATTCACTTGGGACATCATACAATATTCCCCAATGTGCAGTTTCAGTGTAAATGATTGAATCTTCAGGGAGTGCGACAATCCAGTCGTGAATTGCTCGATCTCCAGGAGTTTGTACTTCCAAATCAGGGTTGGCTGCAACTTGAATTATCACGATGTGGGCAAATAACATACCAATCAGCGCAATGGCCATCATCGCACGTAACGGACTTCTTTCCAGAGGATTAGCAATGTCGAGTTCAATCATGCTCATCTCGCCACCATCTGCAATAATTTCGTCTTCTTCATACTCTTCATTCAAATGTCGTTCTCGTAAGCGTGGTGTTAGTCTCGGAACTTTTGCCAGTAGTATTCCTACTAAGATTGCAAGCGGGATATGGAATGCATGCAAAGCCATTGAATACAGCATGTAGGAAATCAATGTCAAGATTGGAATTCCAATTAGACCATCAAAGATGTGCACACCTGTCAAAGACCATTGTAACAGCAACCATAGCCCAAGCAACCATACTTCGAATGAATTCCTGAATCGGTACAATGCCCAACAGGCCAAACCAATTAGAATTGGTCCATTGAATAGTATCAAAGGAAGTCCTCCTTGCCACCCATATTCCGCCCAAACCGGAGTATCGAGCATGCGAGGGGCAAAAATGCCCATCACCACTACCATTGCTCCTCCTACAACGACACTTGAGATGATGGCCAATCGAGCAGTATGTGTTGATTCACTTTGAGCACTGAAGCGATGTGCACCGAGCCAAGCGAGCAATAATGTTCCTAGATATAGTGAACCTGTTGGATGAATTACACCAACAAAGGCGACCCCGAATGCAAATAGCAAGTCCATTTTCTTGCTTCTTTCACGAGGTGGTTTGACCAAAACGAGCAAACCGAGTACGAGCCCAAGTTGACTTGCAACGGTAGGATAACCTGAATCAAACGACTTTGCGAAAAGTGCAGGTGCAAGTGTGATTGCAAGCAATGTCGTAGCAGATGCACCCCAACGGTCAGCCGCACCTGCAACACCCCAAATGACTGCGAACAGAGTGAGGTGGCCAAGAAGATGAATGCAATCTGCAGGCGGTAATCCAGTTGCAGTCTCGAGGAATGCAGCAAGTGCGGGGAAGGCTGGCGGATAGGCCCATCTTCCCACATTTGGTTCGGGTAGAGTCAGTGAACCAGTTTCAGCAAGTCTATGGGAAAGTGTGGCAAAACCAAGCCAATCCACACCCATGGGTCGTTGTAAGATAAACAATGGACTCAAGCACACAATTGCAGAGATGATCAAAGCAACAGGCAACCATGCAGGTCTTCCAGTTGCAATCAGTTCAGCGTGTCTTTTCTCTGCAATCACATCGTCTTCAAGATTAACAGTCCCCCCCTCTGCTTCTGCAGCCTCAGCGATTTCCTCCAATCGCTCCCAAGCTGACAATCTTCTGACTCTGACAATTTCTCGTTGCCAACCGACAGTTGCAGCAACGACGTTTACGAGTAGAATCATCATGACCAATGCTCCCACCGAATGTTCACCACGTAAGACAACCAACCATCCGGCTAAACCAAACAGGATGAGAAGGCTGGCTGCAGGTGCCAGCATCATCTGCCGCAATTTGTCAGCGCCCGGATCCAAGATACGAATCAATGCGAGCCCAGGAATCAGTCCAAGCCCGATGAGAAGGCCACCGCCCAAAATTAGATGAAGAAGGATATCGAAAAATCCACCTTCCATTATTTCGCCTCCTATGGAGGCGAACCGACACAGGTTTTCAACATCGACCCTACATTTGCTTGCCGAAGTCGTATTCATGGAGGTCCTTCTCAGAGGGGTTATGGGATTAATCGATTTTGGGAATGAACAATGGCACCCAACAGTTGATCTACCCGATGAATACGATGTACTCGACCTCACTGATCCAAGCAAGACAGTTTACCTCAGAGTGTACTCTGTCGGACGATATAATGAGGTTCGAATGGGAGTTTACAATACGGAGTTGTTTGATGGAAAAAGGTGTGTTCATATGGGCATTGATATCGGTGGTCCTGTGGGCACTCCAGTCATGTCTGTGGCTGATGGCACAGTTGCCTTTTCTGGGTACAATTCTGCGGATGGGGATTATGGTCACACTGTCATCACCCATCATTTGATTCAGGGTCAAGATTTGTGGATTCTATACGGGCATCTAGATGCAGCCTCAACCAAGTATTGTATTCCTGGGAAATCCATTTCTGCTGGTGAGGTCATTGCATGGTTTGGCAATCGAGAAGAAAATGGGGGATGGCCACCACATCTACATTTTCAACTATCATATCGTGAGCCCACAACACACGATTTACCAGGTGTTGTTACACTTGAAGAACGTGAACAGGCCTTACAGGATTTCCCCGATCCTCGATTGGTCTTGGGTCCTCTTTACTGAGAGAGGTAATCTTTCAATCCAATAATCGGTCCAATCGAAGTTGGGTCTTTTCCACGTAACAGTGCTACGGCACAAGACAACCAATCCATGAAGACGACGGCGTAAAGCAACGCTTCAAGATGCGAATTTCCTTCGCACACTATTCCCCATGTAGGCTCAATTTCGATATTATCTAGGAACCAATTCAATCGCATCTCATTCCGTTCATGCGCTCCATCCCAGTTGAAAACAAGGATTGCTTGATTTTCAGTTCCACCTGTCTCCCCCCATGCAACAATCTCATTATGATTCATTTCAGGAATCACGTGTGAGCGTGCGAAAATACCACTATTCTCGTTAAGTTGACAGGCAGCACGATACGCTGTTGGAGACAGAGATTGTGTTGCTAAAACACTCACCTGCCTATGCATGATGGAATTTGCTATTTCCGTGATTACATCCTCCTCTGTATCTTCAACTGTGAAATCACACGCCTCAACAGCGTCAAGCATTCTCTCCAAGAGCGCCCCTCTATGTTCAGGAGGGGATAGTATTCCTAGCCGCCATGCTAGAGCAATTTGTGTTCCAAAAATATGTCCAAATGCTGAACGAGGAGGTTGTCCACCTGGGAGTCCAATCCAAGTATTCCCAGTCGCTTCAAGTCGAACCTGTAGAGAACCGCCTGACGAAAGACCAATGACATCACAGCCGATTTCGATTGCAGCATCAAGTGCATCTAGTGTTTCTTCGGTGTTTCCAGAATAGGATGTCGCAATCACAAGCCATTTTTCGCTTACCCAAGCAGGAAGGTCATATCCCCTATGAGATATGAATGGAAGACATCCCTGGAGTTGTGATAGACAGGCCAGGAAATCTCCTGCTGATGCCGAACCACCCATTCCAAGGCAGAGTACACCAGAGTATGGTTTACTTTCAAAGTTGGTAAGGTCCCAAGAAGATGCTCGGTCCCATGCTAGAGCCAAGTCTTTTGGAAAGTTCCTCAAATGGCCGAGCATATCGCTTGCGTCAAGCGTTTTTGCAAGTTCACCCATATCTGCCATTGTTGCCCCTCACCCTACGCTACTTCATCGGTATTCCGCACTCGTGGTATCGCTAACCACTGATCTGAGACCCATCCGATTCTGATGTTACTCTGTTTTCCATCATCATCATGAGGAAGGCGGACTGACTTCATTTTGAAATCTCTCGGGTCCATGAATTCGGCAGCCGATGAATCCCGATTGAGAATATCTACATCTTGCTGCTCGCTGTATTGAGAGACAACGACAGATTTCTCTAAATCCCTCCAACTAGCACCCGTTTTTTCGTTACGTTCTAAGGATAGCAACAAGGCTCCATCCTTCTGCCAAGATTGTACAATCCAAAGATTGGACCTCCATCTAAGGACGTCACCCAAATCATATCCTGGCTTTCGATAAAGGAGTGTCAATCTGGTTACATCCATTCCATCCTTTTGCCCGACAACGGAATTCGTTTCCTTCGTTTGTCCACCCCAGCGCTGAATCATTTGACGGGCCCATGTGCGTGCCAGTGATTTACTTCCAAGTGTCACATCCCATCCACCAACAACAGGCCCTTCTTTGGTGATGAAGAACATAGGATCTGGCTCCATTGAGGCTAGAATATCATCTAGAGAACCACGCAGTATTTTCAATTCGTTTTCTTTCAATTTCCTTCCTGAAGACCGAATTTGCAACGTTGCTTCGTAGTAATTCCCATCTTTACGAGTGCACGTTTTGCAAATGGCATTTGAGGTGCGGATGATGAGTTCATGTGTCTGTATAAAATCAAAAATATCGATCCTCCCTACCACTTCGATGTGTAATCTTGTGTTACGTTCATCAATCACTTCGGCATGAAACCCAATACCTACATTTTCAGCGCCTTCATGTAGACTCAATGAATCATCGAGACGTCGTTGATGTATTTCTTCAGTTTCAAGGTGGCCCCATCGTCCAGACTCTTGATTCATCCCGCACTTTGGACAACGAATAGCCTGCGTTGTCTCATTACAGATTGAGAGATTGTTTCGTTCTCTGAAACACTTCTCACACAAGCGCCCCACTGAATGTGGGGGTGGCGAACCGCAAGATACGCAGAAGTCATCGCCTCTGGACATGGTCTTGCGGCGTAGATATGGGCTTTGAAGCCGCCGCCAAACTATTCCTGCTCATCATTGTTCAATGAACTCTCTACTGCATCCAAACGAGAACGTACTTCTGTAAGTCGATTTAGAACCTGCCAAGTAAACCAGCCTATGAGACCAATCATTGCAGCATAGGCGGCTGCAAGATACCACAAATCATCCATTAGTCCAGCCTCCGCTGTAATTCTGCGAGTCGCCTCTCACACTTCTGTACTTCCGCGCTAACCATGGCTTGACCAGCCATTAAAATCACCATTCCTACGAAAGAGAGCAACCAAATCGCGAGTATGGTTGAATCAACACTTCCTCCACCTCCTCCGACGATTGGACCAGGGTGTCGTTCCTGCCACCAACGAGTTGCCATGTAAGTGAGCGGTACAAGAAGGAAGCCAAACAATCCAATTCCAGAGTATACATCTCGGAATTCGGGTGTATCGGGTTGACTCCTGCGCGCGAGTACAAGAAAAAGTGCGACACCAGAAAGAACAGCATATGTGTTCAATCGAACATCTGTCCAATCCCATGGGACACCCCATTCTGCGGTTCCCCATATGGGTCCTGAAATTACCACACACAACCCGTACAATAAACTGAGCTCAGCAGCAATTCCTGACAGAGTCCAGCCCCATTCTTGACGCTTCCAGAACCATGCCAGACTCCCTACGAATAGCATGCCGTAGGTAAGAAATGAAGTCCATGCTGCAGGTACATGCCAGAATATGATGCGATATGCCTCTGGAGCATTCCATTTATCGGCAGGCATGGATGGTGCATATATCAGACCTAGAATCATTCCGAGTCCCGCGATTGCAAGTCCCGCGAACATTAGTTGAACGCCGCGCATCGTAATAGGCCGGTTGCCGAAGTGACATCAATCTGACCCTGTGCGAGGGTGGACAATTGGGATGGCCACAGCCACCGTTATTGGGATTCCAATGGCCATACCGAAACCGGTCCAATCCCAATCAGAAACAAGTTCAACAGACATCATGAATGGCCAGATTAGAATCAAGGTTAGCAACGTAACGAATTGTCCAGCATTTCGTGGTAGGCGATCAGCCAAAATGTGCAGTGCTTGGTTGGCGTGAAAGATTGCAAACATGGTAAGACCTAGACAAACCAACTGTGTATTGTTCACATCTATGCTAACGGGCGCGATATGAGAGATAATCCATGGACTCAAGATGATGATGATGGCTGCTGGAATCGAAGGGTCGAAATCATCGCGATGTGCACGCCACCAATCACCTGTTCGGTTTTCTTTTAGATAGCGCAAAATGGGGGGTGTAATCATTGCCGATAGGAATGGTGCGGAAAGTAAAATCACACCTGCAATCATTCCATCCTGATCACTACTTGAATCGATACCTGCAAGAATGATTAATGCAGTAATGAGGGGAAGTCCAAGCGTTACGAACGGTGTTTTTGTTCGTATGTGGAGTGTGTTTGCCCACCGAATGAAAGGTTTGGTTGGAGATACAGATTTGACGTCCGGTAATCCTGATTTCCTCTCTCCAGATTTTTGGTTGATTTTCTCTGTCATATCAATCGTACGCGTAGCACATTCACTCAATCGAATATCATGTGTTGCAATCAGGAATGAGTGTCCATTTTCAATCAATGAATTGATGTCTGAAATCAGATTCTCAACAGACAAATCATCCAACCCAAGTGAAGGTTCATCGAGAAGACATAGACGTGGTTGGTCACTTGCATATGCGGGAAGTAATCCTTGTATTGTGGAAATCCGTTGTCCCATTCCATCTGATAGCTGACCGATTCTGTCTGCGCTGCGATGCGCTAAATTCCATTGGCCGAGAAGTTCAACGGCATCTGTAGAATTTGCTCCAGAAACACCAGCAGCAATACGGACTCTCTCCTCCACGATTTCATCGCCATGAATTCCTCCACCTTGGAGGGTCAATCCGAATGGTTTAGTGATTTTAATCTGGCCATTCTTGATGGGCAACAAACCAACCACTGCCTCTATGAGTGTTGATTTCCCACAACCATTCGGACCCGACAGAATTACACATTCACCAGAATTAATTTTCAAATTGAAATCTGAGAGCACTTCTGATGCGCCGCGAATGACGGTCAATCCCTCAACTTCGAGTAGGTCCACGCCACCGCCAACCATGCACGTGGCTTGAGTGTGGCGGCGAAGAGGTCAAGCGCTCTGACCTGTCGAGAAGCACCATGGGGATACTTTGGTCGGAGGTGAGCACGGCCCAGTGGTTCTTTGTCGTAGTTTGGCTTTCTTTTGCAATTGCTCCTATTGTTCATGCTTGGGTAAGACAAACACCAATCGCGCTTGGAATCGGCGCATCTCTCATGCTTGCTTGGTTGATTCAAATATTCATAGAATGGAGAGTTGGATGGGATTTGATACTCGTCTTAGGTGCATTGTTACCAGATTGGGCCATGGATCCGTATGAATGTCACAGATTCATCACTGCTGCATGGCTACATGCTTCCACCTTGCATATTCTTGGCAACTTGTTGGTGATTATTTTGGTAGGCGTTCCGCTGGAACAGAGACTTGGACGTGGACGATTTTTGGCCATCTATTTCATTGGAGTGCTTGGGGGTAACATCGGTTGGACATTGGCTAATTGGGGAAGCACGACTTGGTGCCTTGGAGCATCGGGTGCAGCATTTGGCTTGTTGGGGTGTTATCTTGCATGTTGGCCACGTGATGAAATCGAATTTCCGTTGATATTGATTCGAAGATGGCCGGTGGCATGGATTGCGCTTTTCAAATTCGGTCATGAAGTTCTTGCATATGGCATTCAATCCGGCTCCTCAAATGTCGCTCATCTCGCTCATCTGACTGGTTTTTTCGCCTGCTATGTATTGGCCAAACCGATTGCAAAAGGAGGTCTCGTTCCAATCGGAACTGTGGATTCGGGGCCATCAACACATGGGGCACAGGACGCCATTCATGCTGCAATGAAAGCTAAAATGGGAGATTTGTCTATGAATCCTTGGGAAAATTCGAATCATCCACTTGGTACGTCTGCAACTCGCACTCTTGAAAGACTTCGCGAAGAGGGTGATGAAATTGAAACCAGACAAGCATGGTTGGAGCAACTAGCAGAACAGGCCAAATGTCCGGAATGTGGTGCGGAAATCTGTATTAAGGAAACCTCTGGATTGACAATTCTATCATGCTCCGAAATATCATCCCATCTTAACTGGCCTTGATTTTACTTACTTTAGACCTACGGTCTAGACTCGGTTTGTCTTATACGCAATCGTTGCTCAGACCCCCCTACGGGGTGCGTGTGCTGTCAGCAAAGGAATCACTGCGAACAGGTCCATTGCTTGCAGTTCTACTGATGCTACTGACATCGATGGTACCTTTTGCGATTGGTGATTCAAACACCCCTACCCGAGAAGTTCCTGCCATCCTAGTCGAAGGCCTCCCGCCTCTGATTTGCGAGAATGGAGATGCTTGCCCAACTCCTAATCGCGGTATCGGGCCTTGGCTTGCATACTCACCTGATCGCGATCACAATGGGATGGACGACCGTTTACAGAGGGTACTTTCCGGTGAATATGAATCTGTGAGCCCAACTGCGATAACTGGACCCGATGGTCACTTGACAGTTGCAATCTATGTCGATTATGCATATCATCCAGATGAACAAGAGATTTCGGCATTGAAATCTGTTTTGTTTAAGCATGGTTGGGTTGAGGAAGGCGCATGGTTTGATGTGTTAATTTCGATTGATACCATTGCATTGGATCATGTTCCTCTTTCAGCTCTTCTTGACATCTGGCATTTGGACGGAGTGGTCACCATCGAACAACAAAATGTCATGGCACCTTTCCTAGATAATTCGGTTCCTTCAATGAAGGTGCGAGATTCAGAATTCTATGAGGACACAGCTCAAGCGTTGGGTCATCGCGGCGATGGTGTTGTTGTTGCAGTCCTAGATACTGGTGTTGACAACGAACACCGTTCCCTCAATGATTTTGATGATGTCAATGATGAACCAGATTTGGATGCAGATTCCTATGTGGACCCAAAATGGGTTGCTGGATATGATGCGACATCAGCGTTCTCAAACACGAGTGGTACTGATGATCCCGATGATTCAAATGGTCACGGAACGCATGTTGCAGGTACCAGTATTGGTACTGGAAGTAGTGACCGGCAATACGTGGGTGTCGCTCCAGGCTCATATCTTGTTGATATCAAAGTGCTAACAGATGCAGGTGGGACCAATGGTCAGAATACTCTCAGAGGGCTACAATGGGCCATCAGTAATGTCGACACCGACTGGGGTAACAATGACTCAAGTAATGGTATCGATATCCTTTCGATGTCATATGGTTCTGTAACCAATCCAAACAGCGATGACCCTGGCGACAATGGTACTTCTGCCGAAGCACAATTGGTCAATCAGGCGACAGATGCTGGATTAATTTGTGTCATTGCGATGGGGAATGATGGTATGCGGAGAGTACCTTCACCAGCAAGCGCTGACACTTCAATTGCCATTGGTGCAATCGATGACCGTGATACACACGATCGAGAAGATGACACAATGGCATCCTATTCAAATTGGGGGCCACGTGAAGATGATGGTGATGATGATGACGATGATGAGATGAAACCTGATGTTGTTGCTCCAGGTAGTGGCATTAAGGCTGCATTGAATGCAGCAGGTTCACTACAGCTGCCAGGACAACCTAGGCCCATGGCAGACAATGACTATCAAGATCAAAGTGGAACGAGTATGGCTACCCCTCACGTTAGCGGATTAATCGCCATCATGTTGGGTATTGACGAAGATCTAGACATAGATGATGTACGTGAACTCCTTCGTGAAAATAGCGAGGTTCGTGGTAACCCTTACGATGATGACATGGATCCTGATTGGAACGAAAAATGGGGCTTTGGCATTGTTGATTCCGCACGAATAGTGGAGAACTTGACAGGCGTATCCGGCGGCGGTGGTAGTAGTAACAACTCTACAGACCCCGATCCACCATCTGGAGCAGGAGATTGGGTTGACATTATTCATCCAGTAGAGGGTGATTGGCTTATTGAGGGAGAGACCTATCGGATTCGCGGTAATGCTGAAACTGACTCCGGCGCAAGTGTTGAAGAGGTGTTAGTGAAGGCATGGTATTGGTATGAAGAACCAAACACACCAAAAGAAAGGAGAGATGCATTCGATTGGACTCAAGCCGAATTGAGCGCCAACAAAGAGTCTTGGAATCACACATTCTATGCCCAAGATTGGGTTGATGGTGATGAAATCACGTTGGAGGTCAAAGCCTGCTCAGTCAGTGCTTGCTCAAACATTGAAGATGTAGATGTGATGCTTGGAAGCCAAGTCATATCGATTGGAAACCCGAGTGGACAATCTGCAGTTAATGGTTTGACTACGATCTCTGGAAACTTCTTGACACCAAATCCTATCTCCGTAGAATGGCGAATTGATCGCGGAGAATGGAATGAAATCACCCTCTCTACAAGTCAAGAATATACAGCCATGGATTGGAATGTCAATTGGGATACAACCGAAGTTGAAGACGGCTTCCACCGAATCGCGGTCAAAGGTCGTGACCAGTCTGGTGTCGTCACTGATGAACTACGACGAACCATCGAAGTCGACAATTTACCTCCTGCACCCGATTTGTCGATATTTGGTTCCGTATCTGTAGAAGAATATGGTATCTCGGTTCCGAATGCCTACGTAAACACCTTCCTTGAGGTAAGAGCAGATGTTCGCAATGATGGTGATCAAGTCGCAGAGAATATCGAGGTTCATCTCCGTGAAGAAGATACAAAACGCTCAGAGGCCACAATTCCCAATCTTGAACCCGGCCAAGTTGCTGAAGTCATCCTCTATTGGAATCCGATGGATAGCGGTGATCGTGAACTTGATGTTGTCATCGACCCAGGTCAATCGTTGGCAGAAAGCGATCGCTCAGATAATATTGGCACCATTATTTTCCCAGTGATTGAACGCCCAGACGGCGTAGATCTCGCCGTTCGCTCAGGCGCAATCACAACTGCACCTGCCGTTCCTCGACCTGGGGAGAATTATTCAATTTCAATTCGTGTGGACAACCTTGGTGCTCAAGATTCAGAACCAGCAACGATTACTTTGAGTCAGATGAATGAGAATGGCCTTTACGAGATTGTAGGTTCGATTACAGCCTCATCGATTATTGGTCAATCTGGTAATTCGATATCATTCTTGAGGAATAATAACAATTCCATTGACCGTGGTGTTTCATATCGTGTAGAAATATCTACAGCTTCAGATCTCAATCAATCTAACAACTTACTTGACTTCATTGTGGTTCAAGATAGTGTCACCCTTGGTGGTGCGAAAACACCAGCTTTGCCTCCATCCCATCAATTGCTAACTACTGCAAATATGGGTGATAGTTTCCTTATTTTCACATCTAAAGAGAATTCATTGTATGTACATTTGATGGGCCCTGAACAATCCATTTACACCTGTTTGGAAATGGAAGATGAAGGTTGGGCTGGTGATTTGGCGGTAAACAGTTTTCAGGACCTAGTCACAGTGTCTTGGACCAGAAGTTATCTTGATACCAACAGCTTCTATCGTTCTACAGTATCGTACACTACCATCGATAGATATTGTCAGATGACGCCCAGACAAGATCTGATGCCTGGACTGTTAACAGCTGAAGGCACTTACTGGGGCCTTGGTATCGACCAAGTTGGTGATCAGGTTGTGATTGCAGGATATCACCGCGATATGTTCACCAATGGAACCTATCAAGATATGACCTCAATATTCCTTCTGAGTACAGATTCACCTCTATCATCTGAAAGTTGGGAAATTTCTCGAAATGTCATACTTGAGATTGAAATGTATCCGCGGTCCGCCCCAGCGATTGAAGTTGAAATTGGGAATAATCACATTCACCTTCTATACCAAAACATTCGTGATGATTCGACGGGAGAAGACCGTCTCGGTTTGTTTTATGCGCATGGTAAATTAGGGATTCAGAATTGGCCGTTCAAAGTTTCTGCAGCTGACGAATCGACGCTTGGAAGGATGTCGTTAATCGAGGATTCCGAAGGCGATGAAATCATCGTGACAGCTTGGCGTGAAGGCCAAGACAGTGATGCTGAACTTGTAACACGTATTTCATCAACTGCATGGCTAAACGGCATAGAAGAAAGAACACCTGCAAGAGGAATTCGCAATATCGAATTGCTAGAATCGAATCGGGGTATACAAATTCTCTATGATTCTATTTCTCCAACAGGCCCTAAGATTCACTACGGATTATTGAGTGACGAAGATGGGAGTTCGGAGATGTGGTTGTCAGATACACTTGGAAATGGTTTGTTACTTACAGCCTCACGATCCGACGATATTGGAGAACTACATTTCTTCTACGTATCGAGCAATGGTATGTGGGTCCGAAATTTGGTCGAAGATTCGGTTGCTGACGACACCAAGAATAGTGTACTTGATGATATTAGAATCAAATTAGGATTGGATGAAGGGCAGTTTGATGCCCTTCTCAAGACGGTTGGAATTTCTTGTGGAATGGTTCTTCTGTTCATGCTAATGGTCGTTGCAGGTCGTCGTGGAAGCAGGGAGACCGAAATTTTTGAAGTAGAACCCGAATTTTTGAATGAGAATTGGGTTGATTTAGAAGACGATTTATTGATTGCAGATGATGGTGAAGTTGAGATAGCGCCATCTATGGCGATTTTGGAAGATGCAACCGATGAGCCAGTTGACGCAGAGTCTCAAGAAGAAATTTCAATTGAAAAGGAAGAGCAAGTTCAAGACGAATCTGTTGATACATCTTCTAGCCGTAGCGATAGGGCGCAACGTCGCGAACGAAGGGCTGCTGAGGCTGAAATGAAGAAAGCAGTCGAAGACATGCATCGTGCAATCGAAGAAGCAGGATTACCACCTCTTCCAGCACCAGGTGAAGTTCCTCCTCTTGGCGAATTGCCCCCTCTACCCGATTTACCGGCTCCTAGCGAATTACCTCCTCCTGGTGAATTACCTCCTCTACCCGATTTACCAGCTCCAGAACTTCCAGTAACCTGTACTTCATGTGAATCCTCCTTCAAAGCCCGCGCCAATGCGGCTAGAAGGGTCAAGTGTCCATTCTGCGAGGAAACAGTAAGATTGTGAGGGTTCATCATGTGTGGTATAATTGGATACATTGGGAATCGCGAAGCAATTCCCATTCTGATGGAAGGCCTCAATCGATTGGAATATCGTGGTTATGACTCCAGTGGAATTGCCATACGAAATGGTGCCATTGAGGTACACAAAACAGTTGGGAAGGTGGCAGAACTCGCAGCAATTCTTCCCAAGAAAATTTCTGGAGATATTGGCATTGCTCATACTCGTTGGGCTACACACGGTGGTGTGACTGATGCTAACGCACATCCTCATTGTTCAGAGGATGGTCGAATTGCATTGGTTCACAATGGAATTATCGAAAATGCTAGATATTTACGAAAACGTCTCGAAAAAGATGGGGTTAAATTCAATTCAGATACAGATTCAGAAGTACTTGTTCATATGCTTGCTCGAGAGATTTCAAACGGAGTAAAACCTCTAACAGCTACACGTAGAACATTGAAACGTGCAAGAGGAACTTGGGGTCTTTGTATTCTCTTCCAAGATCACGAGATACTCATCTGCGCGCGTAATGGTTCACCACTTGTCATTGGAGTTGGGAAAGGGGAGAATTGGATTGCTAGCGATCAACATGCCTTGACCCCTCATACACAGAGAGTCATCTATCTCGAGGACGGTGATTTAGCCGTGATAACTCCTGATGATATTCAGACCAGTCGATTCGATGGTCGCACGACGGATTCTACTGTGACCACTTTGGAGGATGAGTGGGGCGAGGCTGAATTGGGTGATTATCCAAATTTCATGCTCAAGGAGATTCATGAGCAACCTGAAGCACTACGACAGTGCATTTCAGGGCGTCTTCTACTCAGTGATGGAAATGGGCGGCTTGGTGGCCTTGGTTTGACTCCTAAACAACTCCTGAAGATTCCACACGTTCGTTTGCTCGGGTGTGGAACATCTCTACATGCTTGTCAAGTGGGAAGAATCGCAATCGAACAATTGGCTCGTGTACCTGCACTAGCACATGTTTCCAGCGAATTCCGTCACAATGATCCTGTGATTGAGACCAATGCACTTCATTTAGCAGTGAGTCAAAGTGGAGAAACAGCCGACACACTAGCAGCCGTGAAAGAAATTCAACTCAAAGGTGGTGATGTTCGGGGAGTGATAAATGTTGTAGGTTCTTCTATTGCAAGGCAATGTGGCCGTGGCTGCTATATCCATTCTGGACCCGAACAGGCAGTGGCTTCAACCAAGGCATTCACTAACATGGTTGCCGCCCTCACAATGTTTGCACTTCAAATTGGGAGAGCTCGCACATTGTCTAGAGAGAAGGGTAAGCGCATTGTCCGTTCAATCAAGGCTATCCCTGACCAAATCCAAAGTTATCTTGACGAAAGGGGTCCTATCAATGAGGCTGTGAAATTGATTAAGGATTCAAAGAGCGTTCTTTTCCTTGGACGCGGCGTTTCTGCTCCGGTTGCCAGAGAAGGCGCATTGAAATTAATGGAGATAGCCTACATTCCATGCCTAGCTTATCCTGCAGGAGAGATGAAACATGGTCCAATTGCCTTGCTTGAAGAAGGCAGTCCTGTGGTTGTCATTGCACCCAATGATTCGCTCAAGGAAAAGACCATTTCAAGCATTCACGAATGCCGTGCACGAGGTGCGAAAATCATCCTCATACATGAAGAGGGAGACTCAATTGAAATCGAGGCCGATATTTCGATTCCTGTGCCTTCAACCGAACCAATTCTCTCTCCCATGCTGACGGTTGTTCCATTGCAGTTAATTGCATATGAAACAGCCTTGGCACTCGGTGGCGATGTCGATCGCCCCCGAAACCTGGCGAAATCAGTGACTGTTGAATAGTCAGTCCTTACGTCGATTCAGTGCAGCGATTCCAAGCAAACAGATTGTGCTGAAGAATGTAAATCCAGGCATTAGCACGGGGCTTTCATCAGTGTAACCTTGACCCCAATTGTGGTACAGTTTTACCGTGGGTTCGTCCCATTGGTTCGCCCCTTCTGCATTGGTGTAAATGACGAACGAATCACCAGCATCTAGGTATCCATTTTCGTTAACATCTGTATAGACAAATGCCCAATCATAGCCACCTGTGTCTTGATCTGAACCAGATTGCATTTGACTCAAATCGAAAGAGATACGATTGTTGAACTGAGTTTCGCCGGCATCGTTCATACTCTCATAACCTAAATCAAGCCTGAACTCACTGAGGCTGTTTTGAAAATTCATTTCATCCTCAATAATGTATGCATACGGTACCATTCCATCGGAATTATCTGCATAGGATTCCGTTAGTGTTCCAACAAATGAGAGATTCTGATTTCCAGTTGCAGCGTAAGCACTCTCATGCGCAAACCAATGATTATGACTAGTATGAATCAGATCCCACGATGTCTGATACCAATAAACATCGTCAGCGAGATTGATGTGTAGGTAATTTTGGTTTATTGCAAACGAATCCATCGTCATGTTTAGATCACATGTACCTGTTATTTCTGAATATCCAGAACCCCCGACGCAATTGACTATGGTTTGGTTGAATGCATCCTGTTCAGAAATTCCTTCATCCGAACCATCTGAACAATCATCATCTCCATCGTTGACCCAATTTATCGAAATGTTACTTCCATCATCGCATACAAATCTAGCATAATCATGTACATCTATTAGAAAATCTACCCAATAATTTCCATTGATTTTCCAACTATCTACGCCTGTGCCCCAATCCTCGATTATGGCGAAACCGTTTGACCAATGCGAAGTATCTCCTGAATTATTAACATCAATCAAATCATCTAGCTCGTAAGGGGAAAGGATATCATTGCACCAATCAGGCATGTTGGGATCATTTGCAGCATTGATTTCATCCACTAGTGATTGAGAAGTTCGATTCACACCAGGGGCAAGATGAACGACCAAATCGCAATCCCATGTGTATAAATTGAAGTCATAATCTGTTTCGACCTTGAATGGTGAAGCAGCAGGCGCATGCGACCCTGAGACTTCGATATTGAGTTGATCTGCGTCTAGGAATGTGACAGTTACGACATTGTCCTCAAATTCCATTCCCAATTCATCGGTGTCAGTGTCTATCACTTCGACAGTAAAACCAACCAATTGCACATTCCCATCAAAATTAATGTATATGGTTCCATTTTCGTCGTCGTCAGAAACGAGAGACTGGTAACCATTTTCTACAACCAAATCCCAATTCATTTCCGAAAATTCTTCTGCATTGAGAAATCCAGAATCTTCTTCTTCCGCAGCTTCAATTGCAGCATCTATGTCTTCTTGTGATACTCCTTCATCGGTCCCATCAAAACAATCGTCAATTCCATTATTGACCCATGAAATTGGTATTGTCGCACCATTATCGCAGGTATATTCAGCATCAGATTCACTGTCTCCCTCGTCGACTTGTGTGATGACTGCGTCAAGTAATTCAGCATAATTTGGGACCTCATCGTTTACCACATACCACTCACCTTCTGAATTGACATTAATGACATCACCTTTTTGTTTGACTTCATAGTCAATCATCTCCATCCCATTCATTTCCATGTGGTATGTGTAGCGCATTGCATCATTTCCAGGGTCCAAAATTTCAATGGAAGTAATCTCAGTAAGCACGTTATCGTCTTCTGAATCTTGCACATTGCTAATAGTGATCGTTTGGATACCATACGCCTCACCATTAGCCCTACTCGTTTCAAGAGCAGCCAATTGTGTCAAAGCCGCAGATTCCAATTCGCTTTGTGTGGCCGGCATCACACATGAACCATCATCATCATCTGCACTGGACTCATAATTTACAGCACCAGAATCGGTGCATCCAGATTCTGAGTCCTCATCTCCAAACAAACAACCAGCGAATGCAGTTGTAACTAACAAGCATGTGAGCAACATCGTTACTGACTTCATGACTTCGCCAAACAGCGACGGAAAATAACTCCTACGTACGGATGATGCACTCAATGAATGGTGAATCGGCTGCTAGGTACATCCCATCGGAACGAATGGTATCCGAGGGTATGAGATGTATGTCGCATTTTGACAATTGCAATCTTTCGATTTATTTGGTCACCAGAACGCTCCATCGTGAGGTGAATCACTCCATCTGAGAGATAATCCTCGATTCCAAATTCACCAAATTGATTCTTCATTTCACCCATCATTTCACAGATGATGAATGTCGTTAGACCAAGTCTCCTACATTCTTCGAAGAACCGGAAAGTTTCATCTCTAGGATTCTCCATTTGGGTCAGTGTGAAGAAAGCTCCCAGCGAATCGAAAACCAGACTTTCAAAACCAATGCTCTCTCGATAGTTTCTCAATTGCTTGATGAGTTGCCCCATCCAATCAACTTGATGTGCAGTACCGGCTGCATGAAGTTGTACTCGAAGATCTGCTAAGTCGATGATTGCGATGTTAGAGCGTACACGTGGGTCATCGACATTCATGCCCATATTTTTCATATGTCCAGCCAAGGATTCTTTTGATTGCTCAAGCGTCACATAAATTCCAGATGTTCGACCCTCTAGAACAGCATTGTATAACATCGCAAAACCAAGGCTCGATTTCATTGAACCTGAGGCTCCTGCTAACAGACAGAGATGCCCTTGAGGGATACCACCTTGCATTTGTTCATCCAATCCAGAAACGTATGTTGGGATTCTCTCAGACCCATCGCCCATTGCAGCCACCACCCCGTCGATTGAGCACAGGAAGATAAACGCGACCCTTGTGGGATTCGCATGGAACGCGTCCATCTTGCCTCCGCATCGAAGCGTCGAGCGAAGATGCTTGAAGACTATCTGCGGCCAGATGTTGAGTTGACATGTTCCCGATTGAAGGCCAAGGAAAGGCCGCATGGACACAATATTCCTGTTGAATCTCAAGTTGCACACACATTAGCGGGAAAAGTTGAGGCTGCTCAGCGAGAAATTGAACATCCATGCATCATTGTAGCAGACACCTTGGTTGAAGACCCGGAAGATCAATTGAGAGCGCTTGGACAACCAGTAGACACCATCGAAGCGGTACAGATGTTGCTCCATCTTTCTGGACGCAGGCACCGCGTGTGGTCAGGTACCGCAATTATTTCTGGCGTCGAGGTACACTCTTGGATTGAATCTGCACTAGTTGAGATTGATGCACTATCCGATGATGATATTGAGAGTCTCATCCAATCCAATTCATGGCACGGCAAGGCTGGAGGATATGATTTAGCTGGACAGATGGGTGAACATGCTCGCGTTGTTGAGGGCGCAGAATGTTGCGTTCTTGGATTTGCCAATTCAGCAATTAACGCCTTGGCAAAAGATTGAGTCTTCTCACCTTCTGACAGGAATATGTCAGCCATATCAATCTCCAATCTGGTGAGGGGATATGGTCGACTTGAAGTGCTCAAAGGATTGAGTATGGATGTTGAATCCGGGTCAATCTATGGCCTTCTTGGTCCTAGCGGTTGTGGGAAAACCACGTTACTCAAAGTCATTCTTGGATTCCTTGAACCAAGTGATGGTCAAGTCGAGGTGGGTGCAGAAGTACCTGGTTCAGGTGTTGGTTATGCACCACAAGAAATTGCGCTTTATCCAGACCTCAGTATCGCTGAGACTCTACGATTCCATGGTCGCTTGCACGGAATGACACTAGATCGCATTCATGAGCGCCAAGATTGGTTAATCAATTTCCTTGACTTACCTGAAACCAGCCGTCAAGTGGGCAAACTCTCTAGTGGACAAAAGCGCAGAGTAAGTCTTGCCGTTGCTCTATTGCACGAGCCAGAGCTCCTCTTGTTGGATGAGCCGACGGTAGGAGTCGATCCAGAACTACGTGCGCGAATATGGGAGCACCTACAAGAAATCGCGAACAATGGCACCTCAATCATCATCACAACACACTACATTGATGAGGCCGGAAAAGCAGACCGTGTAGGCTTGATGCGTGATGGAGTATTACTAGCAGAAGATACACCCCTGGCAGTCATGCAATCACAGAATACAACATCGCTTGAGGATGCTTTCCTTGCACTTTGCAAGCGGGAGGTGAAAGCATGAATTGGAATCGAATTTATGCGATTGCTGCACGAAAATTCTCTAGCCTTCTCCGAGACAAACGGATGTTCGGTTTCATTGTCATCATGCCAGCCATTCAGATACTTCTCTTCGGTTGGGCGATTGGTGGAGCACCCACTGGCATTGATGTTATCGTGGTGGATGAAGGTACAGACTCAGCTCGTAGTGCCGTATTCATCGGTCATCTTGAGGGCAGTGATTCTCTAGAAATCTCATATTCGGATTCAAATGAGTCTGCATATTCATCAGTTGAAGATGGTGATGCATGGGCTGTGATTCATCTGTTACCTGATGGTACAGTCGAATTAGCATTGGATAATTCCAATCAACAGGTTTCAGGTGTCATACTAATCGAAGTTAGGGATGCGCTGCAAGAGGCGAGTGGAGGAATGACACCGATTGCAATCGACCCTGTCTATGGTGAAAAGGATCCAGCATTCATCGACTTCCTAGCTCCTGGAATTATGACGCTTGTATGCTTCATGTTCAGTACGATTCTGACCTCCATGGCATTTGTTGGTGAAAGACATGATGGTACCCTTGATCGTGTCTTTGCAGCAGGTACACGACCGACCGAAGTCTTGTTTGGTCATCTCGCAGCCTTTACTGTGATTCTCTTGGGCCAAGTTTCAGTGGTGATTGGAATTGCAACATTGGGCTTTGATATTCCAATCAATGGTAGTGTCTTCTTGCTCTTCGGGATTTGTTTACTCCTTGGTTGGGCTGCAATGTGCCTAGGCTTGGTTGTTTCTAGCAAGGCAAAATCGGAATTCCAAGCCATGCAATTGAATATGCCAATGATGTTCCCAGTTCTCCTTCTTTCGGGAATATTGTGGCCAGTACAAGCGCTCCCCAATTGGCTTCAACCAGTCTCTTGGGTCCTACCTTCAACCTGGACTGCTGAGGCCTGTCGCTCGATTATGATTAGAGGTTGGGGGCTTGAATCTCATTCTGTGATTATGGCAGTGATTGCCAACACCATCTTCGCGGTTCTGATGCTATTTATTGCGAGTAGAACCTTGCGCGTCAAATCTTGATTACAACTTGCTAATCGCTTTGACACGGTTCAAGTCAACCTCTGCATTGACATTGCCATCTCGCTTCAACGCGGTGCCAACAACCCAAGCCGATGCGAGACCCAACAAGTCAGAAGACGTTGATTCATTGACACCAGAGCCAATGATGAGTGGTGCATCGGGTACAGCAAAATAGACACGCTTGAGGTCTTCAAGCGATGTTGGTGTCCCCGTTCCACTTCCTGAAACAATCAGTGCATCTGCCAGACCACGGTGCCAAGCATCCTTCGCCTCTTGTTCAATAGTCCAATTGGCATCGAAAGGTGTTGCGTGTTTGACACCGACATCAGCCAAGATGGCAACGTTACTAGATAGTGAATTTCGCAATCTCAAGGTCTCTGCTGCATTTCCTTCAATGAGCCCCTGATCGGTCACCATTGCTCCGACGTGAACATTGACTCGAATGAATTCGGCACCACAAGCATCTGCGATTGAAAGTGCTGCTATTGGATCATTACGTAACACATTGACTCCGACTGGAATTTCTGTTGCTTCGATAATCGTTCGGATAATTCGAGTCATTGCTGCAACAGTCACAGCATCGACAGTTTTGTTGAAGGGTACATCACCAAAATTCTCGATGAGAATTGCGTTTGCACCTCCAGCAACAAGTGTCCTAGCATCCGCCAAAGCCGCTGTTTCGATTGCATTAAAGTCCCCAGAAAATTCAGGTGAACTAGGTAGCGCTTTGAGGTGAATCATGCCGATGAGTCCACTAGGGATCTTTTTCCGATTGATTCCCATCTATTCACCTCAGTGTTCAGCGTTGAGCCAGCGCCAGCAAGATTCTAGCCCTTCGCGTAGTGATACGGTGCTCTGCCATCCTAACGCCCCTTTGGAAGTTGTGGTGTCGGGAACCCTGCGTTTAGAGTCACCAGGATGCCCCTTCTCTTCATAGTGCAATACATTGGCAGAACCAGTAATCTCAAGGCAGATTCTTGCAAGTTCTGCGATGCTCACTTCTTCTTCCCTTCCTAGATTAAACGCACAACCAGATAGTCTCGACCCATCAATTCCCACATCTAGTTCGCCTGCCAATCTAATGCCGTCAACGATGTCTTCAACCCATGTGAATGAACGGGTTTGTTGCCCATCTCCATGGATTGTAATTGGCAAATCTTTCTTGCATTGTTCCAAGAAAATTCCAGTTACCTGTCCGTATGCATCACCAGGTAAACGTGGCCCATACCCGTTGAAAGGACGTACGATTCGAGCATCTAAAGCAGAATCCTTAACGGCATGCTGGACCATGATTTCGCCGAGATATTTGCTTGCCCCATATGAATGGCGACCATGCGCATGTGTTGGTGAGAAGACGCTGTTTGAATCATTTCGAAGTGGCATATCAGGTTGCTCACCAAAGGCCTCAGGTGAAGATGTAAAGACAAATCTTGCACCTCTTACAGCAGCAAAATCTAGTGCGGTTCGTAAGGTGTCTAGATTGACTTGGATGACAAAATCCGGCCGCTCATGAAACCATCGGGTTCCGTTGATTGCCGCGAGATGATATATACAATCAACGCCACCTAACCGATCTGCGGCTTTCTCATAGATATCACGCTTCGAAGCATCCCCCATCAGCAAATGAAAATCATGCATTCCTTTGCACCCTTCGACATTTTTCTTGCGTCCACGGAACATGTCATCAATGACTACCACCGAATGCCCCATCGCAACCAAAGTCTCTGTGAGGTGGCTTCCTAGGAACCCAGCTCCCCCTGTTACGATGCAGCGCATATACCCCGGGCATCATTCTCCCTCAAGGAGGTGATGTAAGTTTGTTCACGCGCGCGAGATGACTTTGAGCGATACTTGACCGCCTTCAAGAACCATTTCAATCTCATCCCCCGAGTTGAGAGCAAGGCATGGGTCCTGGTCAAATCCCATTGCATATGGTAGGCTGAGCAAACTTGCTCCTGGAAGTGTGAGAGGACAAACATCGCGGTTGATAATCGCCTTCGGTCCATTCCCTGTGTAGATGAGACCCATGAGAACAAAGGGGGCAACTGTTGAGCCACTACCTTTTGGATAGACGAGAATGGTATCCTTGATTGCTACTCCATCTAGTGGATGCCCTGGTTCTTCGATAAGACCAGAATCTCGATTGACATATCCAAGGTAAGTGATTGGAACATCAGTCACCAGAGCCTTGCCATTCACTGACCACGAATCTTGTGAAGGCAGACTCTTTCCAATCATAGAGAGTTCACTAGATTGCTGTGTTTTTGCAGTCACAATCGGTTTTGCCTCTCGTCCATCAAGTGTCGGCCTTTCGCCAGTGCACAAGTCTGCATCAAACGCATGTTTGACACAATTTCTAATTCGAGCAACTGAGGTTGGCATGCGATTGAGTCCGCTTGTCAGATAATGCTCTGCCTTGAGTGAATTTGTCAGAAGGTGATTGTACCGTTCGCGATTGTAAGGTGTCACTTCTGGACAGGTATCTTTGAGGATGAGGGCACCCGCTTCTTCCAACAAATCGAGTGTTCCATCAGCATCGAGGAGGTCATGATTGTGCCCGCTGGTGAAGACCCATAATCGCTGGTTTGGAATCTTTCGCCCCATTTCCATGTGCGTTCGCACTTCTGCAGCAGTTGTGCGCACTTCACCCACCGAAGCTTGCGGACAACCAATGACCACGAGGTCCACTCTTCCTTTCGGAGCAAGTTCGTTGTAACGCGTTTGCAAATCAGCATCAGTGAATTTCAATTCTCCTTCGGGCGTGTAGGTTGGAGGCGCTGAAGTGTGTCCATCAGCCCATAGCATCGGACAGCCGTAATTCGCAGCTGCGGCGGTGAGAGCCTTGCGCATGTCAAGTGAAGCAAATTCTGGTAAGCCAGTGATATGTGGCATCATGCCCCACGGCAAATTCCATTCAGGTCGTATTTGCTTTCCAATCCAATCTCCAAGAACACTCCAATCCGAAATAAATTCCATTTCACATTCGACATTAACGCGGATGTTCGGGACTCGGTTTTCTGCTAGATGAAGGCCCCATTTCGGTGCCCAACCGGTCAGTGCAGTGGCAAGAGCAGAAAGTCCAGACTCACGATTCGTAATCAACGAAGTATAGGAATTTGAAAAGGCGACTGCGTTTGATTCTGCCCAAGATCCAATGCCCTCAAATTCGACCCCTCTGTCATAAGGTGTACAGGAAAGTGTGGCTTCAATTCCAAGTTCAGAATAAGCATGGATAATTCCGAATTGATGTTCAAGAAAATCTTCCTCAGCGATGCCCATTTCTTCCATCTTCTCTTTGTCGCACCCCGCACTGTTCAATGTGGTTGGAATCGCCACTGTACCTTCAGAATCGCCAGCAAGATCAGCAAGGAATTGACGTAGTCCATGACCACCAGTCAGTGGCGAGACACCGCTCACGTGCGCGTGCGCGCATTGAACGAACTCGCTGGCACCTGCTGTAGAAGCTAGGTCAACCACTAGACGGGCCGCCTTCTGCTTGGTCGGGCCATGCTCGCCAGCCAGCATGGCTGCGAGTGGTTCCGGGATGTCCATTGCAATAGTCCGGTCGGCCCTGCATCATCAATCTGCGGGTCATTTGCGAGCGGCGAGAGGTTGACGCCAACCCTGCCCAAAGGCCCGATTAGATACGCGAGGTGCAGGTGCCATCTGCCAGCGTTTGTGCTCGTTATTGTGCAAACGCGTGAGGATTTCTTCGGTAAGTTCTGACCCATTACGAATGCCACGCTCAATCCAATCTTCCAGAATTTCATCAAGGACATCATATGGTGGCAGCGAATCATCATCGCGTTGGTCAGGCGCAAGTTCTGCACTCGGTGGTTTTGTGATTGTAGATTCTGTGATTGGTGCGGGCCTACCTGCTGCCTCAGCATCCGCATTGATGACACGCGCAAGTTCGTACACTTCGGTCTTGTACAAATCGCCAAGTGGAGCATAACCGCCGCACATGTCACCATACAGCGTGCAGTAACCCATTGCAAGTTCGGATTTGTTGCCTGTAGCGATGGTCATCGCGCCACGTGCATTGGCTGCACCCATCACCAGCATGCCTCTGATTCTCGCCTGAACATTCTCTGCAGCGACTGGATTTCCATCTTCCAATTCCTGCTTTAGAGAAGCATCCGCCGCTTCATGAATTTCTGAGATGGAAATCAATTGTAATTCCATGTCGAGTGCCTCAGCTGTTGCTTTTGCATCCTCAATAGAATGCTCTGAGGAATGTCGGGAAGGCATTGAAAGTCCTAACACGTTCTCTGAACCCACGGCCCTGCAGGCGATTGCTGCGCAAACAGCGGAATCAATGCCACCACTCATCCCGAGCACAATTTGGTCAATACCTGACTTCTTGCAGTAGTCTGCAAGGCCAATTGTGACTGCAGACAACAGGTCCTTTCCTTTGTCTGGAACATCAGGGTCTACGCCCTCTGGCACGCATTGTACCTCACAGTTGCAATTTGGCTCACAAATTCCTTCGGGCCAAGGTAGCCATCGAGCACTATCTGGATTGGCAAGATCAACGAGCAGTACACCCTTACACCAAGCCGGTGCTTGTACAACGGTACCATCTGGCCATCCAACAATGGAACGTCCATCAAACAGCAAATCGTCATTTCCTCCAACTTGATTACAAAGCAAGAATGGGTGGTTCAGCGTCTTAGCAGCCTTGCGAACAAGTTTTGCGCGCACCCCTTCTTTTGCAAGGTGATATGGTGAAGATGAGAGATTCACAGAGACTGCAAGCGGTTCACCTTGATGCTGCCAGGTTGCGAGTTGCTCAATCGGGTCTGCAGCATAATCTGATGGCACCTCGCCAACATGCTGCCAAGCATCCTCGCAGATTGTGATTCCCACAGATAGGCCGGGTAGTGAACGGTCAATCCCTGGAGAGTCGTCGGCTTGGAAATATCTGCCTTCATCAAAGACATCGTATGTAGGCAAGAGTTGCTTGCGACCAACAATTCTGGAAGAGCGACCATCAGCAACTCGAACAACCCCATTGAACGGTTTTTGTCGGTCTTTTGCAGCACTGAGTGGCGTTCCAATCAGAAGTGGAATTTTACTATCCACTGCGAGTGCAGCCGCTTGACATTTGGCAACAAATTCCGCATCCATCAGGAGGTCTCGTGGCGGATATCCAGATACCACTAATTCACTGGCTACAGCCATATCAGCACCCTCTCGAACAGCGAGCGCAACAGCATCTTGGATGTCTGCAATGTTGGCCTCGACAGCACCGACCGTCGGGTCCAGTTGCAGCAAAGCGACGATAGTCACAGGCTGACCTCGTTTAGTCGGCATCGAATCGTCCATTCAAGGTTACTACGGAGCATCGCAGCCCTGAAAGGCCGCCTATGCCTCGCAGTGTTCATGTCAGAAACCCGAACGATGCAAGAGTGGCTTGATGCCTATGGGGAGAGTCATCAGAATCCGTTGAACAAGAAAATCCACTGGATTGCGGTTCCGCTCATCTTCCTGACAATTGTCGGTATGCTGTGGAGTATCCCTTTTCCTGAAGTTGTAAGCCATTGGAATACGCAATTGATCAATGCTGCTACAATTATGCTGATTCCCGTGGTCATCTTCTATGCGCGTTTGTCCATACCTTTGACGATTGGAATGACGCTTTGGTGCCTCTTTTGCTATGGCGTTTGTATTCTGTATGAATCGATGATTGAATCTTCTCTACTTCCACTTTGGAAAACGTGCTTAATCGTCTTCGTCCTTGCTTGGATTGGGCAATTTTATGGCCATAAAGTGGAAGGCAAGAAACCATCCTTCTTTGAGGATCTTCAATTTTTGATGATTGGTCCAGCTTGGTTGATGTCCTTCATCTACCAAAAATTAGGTATCAAGTACTGATTAACAGCAGGCCTTGTTGTACTTCTTCAAGCGCCAGTAATTGTATGGCCATGGCGTCAAGAATCCAGCAATCAGCATTGGTGGAATGGTGTAAATCGATAACATGGCTCCGCCAGTCATCAGATAATCGACAATATTCATCGCCGCTTCCATTGAAATCATCGAAATGAGAGACATTCCACAGGCTGTTTTGAACGCCTCAATCAAAATCATTTTCTTACTCAAAATCAAGGTTTCTAATGCGATTGAAGTGAGTAAACCGTTCAGCATTGCAAGTAGCATGATGCTCATTGTTGCCCATCCGGAATCTGTGTAGACGAATTGGAAGAATGCGATTGTACCCATATCACCCATAGAGCACCCAATTAGGCACCACTTGGTGTTGTGAGCGGATTCTTTCCAAACAGCCTTGTCACTCCAACTGAATTCGGGTGTATTGATGGTGAATCCTGCACCTGTAATTGCGCCACTGAGGGCATCAGAATTTGCACCTTCATGATGCACCACTGCATGACCAACTTCGGCCTCCACTGAAGAGACACCTTCCACCACTTCAAGCGCCGCTATCAGGTTGGATACACAGCCGCCGCAAGACATGCCACCAATCACAAAACTGGTCGTATCCATATCTGTTGCAAATCGGCTTGATGTTTGAATCCTGTCATTGATAGAATCTCAAATCATTCGTTGAATGCATTCCACTGTAATGTTCCAGGATGCCGCCAATACCACTGGTTGTTACTATTCCACAAAATCCACTCAAATCCATCTTCAGCGACATCACCTTGTAATTCAACACTGGGTCCAAATGGAATTTGCTGAGGAATATTTTGTTCGATTTCAACAGACGGAGGTGGTGCATTCCAAGGCATTGCGGCCTCTTCAGGAGTCATTTCCTCTTGCGGTACAATTTCATTTTCAGGCATAAACTGCTGCTCAGGCA
>CAYYKF010000009.1:0-4555 GCA_964441035.1 uncultured Candidatus Poseidoniales archaeon | reverse complement strand
GTCATTTCCTCTTGCGGTACAATTTCATTTTCAGGCATAAACTGCTGCTCAGGCACAAACTGCTGCTCAGGCACAAACTGTTGTTGTGGCATAAACTGCTGCTCAGGCACAAACTGTTGTTGTGGTGGTGCGAATTCTGATTGTTGGTATTCTTGCTGAGGCTGGAAATCTAATTGCCCGTATGTTGGTTGACCCAATTCTGATTGCTCAGGTGGTAAGGGAATCGTAGGGGCAGTTGTTTGCTCAAAGGTCATTGGTGGATACCAATCAGAATGAGAATCATATTCGTCGTACTGAACTTCTTGGTAGCGAGTTTTTGATTTGCCTTTGGATAGACTGGATGCACCTTTGGCTAGACCAGATAGCAAGATGATTATTAGCACAAATCCCGCGACTTTTGCCGCTGCTTCGGCAACTTTTGTGTCATCAGATGATTGTGAGTTAGTTTGTGGGGTTGTATCTGGCTGGTCCATATACGAGCATGTCCCTTGTCCATCTCCATCTGGATCGATACACAAAGCAATTTTTCCTGATCTGTAAGGGCAAGAACCGGCGGAACTGCATGTGCTGGAACTGCCACTATTGCTACCACTATTACTACCACTATTACTACCACTATTACTACCACTATTGCTACTACTACTACAGGTTCTACCAGATGTATCAACATCTACTTCCAAATCGTAGTAAGTCCCATCTCCTCCTGTATCATCTTCTGCGTGCAAGCGCATGTATGTCCAGTAACCATTGCAACTACCGCCGGTCCAAGAAATCGTTATTGTTTCAGTTTCGTGATCTCCCATCCACATGTAATCTTGACGATTATCAGCATCTTCATCTTCAGGGATGTTGACAACACCTCCATCTGAATCGTAAAATTTTGCTCCTAACCATACCCAATCAGGTTCTCCGCGATTGTAAATTTTCCAAGTAACATCGTCGCCGGGATAAGTTTTGATTTTGAACCAATCATATTGGTCTACACCAGGATCCCAATCTGGCCCATCTCCACAGTCATCATCGTAACAAAGCCACCACCAGTCATCATACCCATCCGTTACTTCATCGGCTGTTGACCTCGTATCTCCTGGCTCAGCAGTGGCCAGTACAGAAAAAAACGGGAAAAAAAGGGCAATTGCAAGTATTGCTGCGAACTTACGCATAACTTTTGGATATATCATCAGCATATAACTTGGCCGGCGCACCCTTCAAGACGGGACCATAGGTCCCGCGAAGCATGGCCGTACCCAATCCAGTGGGTGAACTGGACCCTGTCGCTCTAGAGGAAGGCATCATCGGCACATGGCGTGATGAGCAGACCTTTGAGCAGCAAGTGGCGTCCCGCAAGGGTGGTGAACCCTTCATTTTCCTCGAAGGCCCACCCACTGCAAACGGCAAACCGGGTATCCATCACGTGGTCGCTCGAACCTACAAGGATCTCGTCTGCCGCTGGAAAGCGATGCAGGGTCATTTCGTTGAGCGAAAAGGTGGCTGGGATACGCACGGTCTTCCTGTTGAGATTGAAGTTCAAAAGCGATTGAACCTCATGAGCAACGAAGCGATTGAGGAATTCGGCATGGCTGAATTCAACGAGGAATGCCGTAGCAGTGTTTGGACCTATGAGCAGGCTTGGCGAGAGATGACCGAGCGCATGGCGTTCTGGGTTGATTTGGATAATCCATATGTTACACTGCACAATAACTACGTCGAATCGTGCTGGTGGGCATTGAAGGAGATGTTCGACAAGGAATTGCTGTTCAGAGGACACAAGGTTCTGCCATACTGTCCACAGACTGGAACATCGTATTCTAGCCACGAGGTTGCACTCGGTTACAAGGAGGTCGAAGAGCCCTCAGTGTACATCAAATTCAAACTCACAGATGATGATGCATCCGTGCTAGCATGGACGACCACACCATGGACACTGCCAGGCAACGTTGGCCTCGCTGTAGGACCTGATGTAACTTACATTCGCGTTCGAATCGATGAGCCTGCGGGCGAGCATTGGGATGGTCGTGGTGGCGCCAATGTCGGCGAAGAGGTCATCCTTGCAAAGGATCTCTTCAAAGAAGTGATTCGCCATCAGGCAACAATTCTTGAAGAATTCCCTGGTTCAGATTTGGTCGGTAAGGCCTACGAGCCATTGTTCCCAGATGCAGTTGACCGTGGAGATTCTACAACGGCTTGGACAGTGCTTGAAGCAGACTGGGTCACGACCACCGATGGTACTGGTGTGGTTCACACTGCGGTCATGTACGGTGAAGATGACTACAATCTCGGCATGGAGGTTGGCTTACCTGCTGAACACACTGTCGGCATGGATGGTGCCTTCCTAGAGGGAACACATCCTGAACTAGATGGCCGTTACGTCAAGGATTGTGATGATGCAATCATCGACCTACTCACAAGTTCCAATCTCCTCTACCGTGAGAAGCCCTATGCTCACGAGTACCCACACTGCTGGCGAACCGACCATCCGTTGCTCTACTATGCCATGGATTCGTGGTTTGTTCGAATGACTGCGGTCAAAGAACGTCTCTTGGAATTCAATGACCAAGTGGAGTGGGCACCTGACTGGGTTGGCGAAGGCCGATTCGGTGAGTGGCTGCGCAATGTCAAGGACTGGGCCATTTCCCGTGAACGATATTGGGGCACTCCACTACCAGTATGGCGCTCAGCCTCTGGCGAGATGAAGTGTGTCGGCTCGATTGCTGAACTCCAAGCAGAGGTTGCAAAGGCCAATGCTGCCGGTCATGACAACCCTGAATGTCCAGATGATGTCGACTTGCATCGCCCGATTGTGGATGATTTCACACTCGTCTCAGAGAGTGGCGAAGTCATGCACCGCGAACCATTTGTGATGGATTGCTGGTTTGATTCAGGTTGTGCATTCTTCGCACAATGGCACCATCCGTTTGATGGCACAGAAAAGCTCGACAACAATTTCCCAATCGACTACATTTGTGAGGGTGTCGACCAGACACGTGGCTGGTTCTACACACTTTTGGCTGTGAGCACAACCGTGTTCGATTCCATTTGCTACAAGCGTTGCCTTTCGTTAGGATTAATCCTCGATGCAGAAGGCAAGAAGATGTCCAAATCTAAGGGCAATATTGTCGACCCATGGGACCATTTCAACCGCGAAGGTGCAGATGCAACCCGTTGGTACATGGTGACTGCAGGTGCGCCTTGGAATCCACTAAAATTCGATTCAAACGGTGTACGTGAGACCTATGCAAAGATGTTCTTGACGCTGTGGAATTGCTACAAGTTCCACGCTGACTATGCTGCCCTCGACGAGTTTGACCCTGCAGAGAGTGAGTGTCCTGTTGAGAGTCGACCTTCACTTGACCGATGGATTCTCTCGAAGTTGAGTTCCGTCTCTGGCGCATATACAGAACAATTCGAAGGCTGGGACTTCCACAAGGCCTGCCGTGATTTGGAGGACTACGTTGTCAACGACCTTTCCAATTGGTATGTCCGACGCAGTCGGCGTAGGCTCTGGGATGAGGCAGCCTCTGCAGACAAGTAAGCCTGTCAGCACACACTGCACGAGGTTTTGGTTACCTTATGCCGCCTGATTGCACCCGTCTCACCATTCATGGTCGACCAGATTCATCGTAACTTGACCGGTGAAAGCGTACATCTTGCGGATTGGCCTACTCGCGACAATGAGGACTCCGATTTGGAAGCGCGCATGCAATTGGTGCGCAACCTGGCTGAAGCCGGCCGTAAGATTCGCGTGGAAAACGACCACCGTCAGCGTCTACCTTGTCAGACTGGATGGCTTGTTGGTGCCAAAGGCATTGAGGAGTTCTATGACATTCTAGCAGAGGAACTGAACGTCATGGAGTTGACCACTGAAAATGATCTTGACAGATTCCAAAGAATTGAGGTGGCACCAAACCGCAAGACGCTCGGGCGCAAATGCCGCCAAGACTTGCCAAAGGTGATGGCTGCACTGGCTGAGGCTGACCCTGAAGCGCTGTGGGATGACATCTCGAATGGGCGATGTGTGATTGATGGGTATGAGCTTGAACCGGTCGATGTTGAAGTCAAGCGTGTCGAACGCGAAGGGTTCGCTGCGCTCACTGCTGAGGATAGCGATGTGACCTTGGTGCTTGACATGACGAAGACGCCTGAGTTGCTTTCCAAGGGATTGGCACGTGAAATCATTCGGCGTGTACAACAAAAGCGCAAGGACATGGACTTGGCCGTTGATGCTTCGATTAATCTCAGTGTATGGCTTGAACTTGGCAATTCAGAACTGATGGATGCAGACTGGGAACATGTTCGCTCAGAGGTTCGTGCAGACGAAGCGATTCTTGACCAAGGTGGAGAAGGACCAGATGATGCGGATGCGTTTGAGGTTGAAGGCGCAGTCGTGAAATTCGTAGTCGAGTGATAATTCGCGAAAACCTTGCGGAATAATTTCCACAGGTTCAAGTATTGTGATTATGATGAACTGCTTATGAAGGACATAATCGACCTCATTATTATCGCATATAGGGCTCATCTTCAGGGTGAAAAAATTATGAGAAACCAGATATTAATC
>CAYYKF010000008.1:20177-33134 GCA_964441035.1 uncultured Candidatus Poseidoniales archaeon | reverse complement strand
CTAAACAAGATGCGCAGGAGCCTGATTGGAAGACGGATGAAGATTGATTCAAAGGGTGAGCTGTGTCCGGAAATTGCAAATCAGTTTCAAAGTTATTTAAAAATCAAAGTTGGTAACAATAAATGCAATACAGCCACCAACGCAAACCAGACTAAGAATCACATACGCAATGAAATTCTGCTTGACGTTTTGTGCTCCGTGCTTTTTGTACAAATCAACATAACCACAATTTCCGCAAACCTCTTCTCTTGTGTAAAATAGATTTAGTGTATTAATTTCTGTGCCATTACAACGAGGACAAGCACCTATTTCCTTCATTGAGGAAAACTCACTTATGCTGGTTATTGATTATTGTTATCTCCTAAGTGGATAATACAGAGGGCACCTCGTGGTTCGTTTGGTGCGCACGCCGAGACTCGAACTCGGGTGGCATGGTTGGGAACCATACATCATAACCGCTAGATCACGTGCGCTTCTAGAATCGACGCTTTCTGAATTCACGTGTGCAGTCGACTCCAGGAAATTGGTCTTCTGATTCTCGATAGACTGTTTTCAAATTCTTGACAAAATTCTCGTCATTGACTAGCAGGACGAAATCACCGACGCCGGGGTCTTCTTCAGCATCGAGCCAGCCAAGGAGAATCTCCATTGTCATCCGCGCACCTTCACGGTGAGGATAGGCAAAAATTCCCATTGATATAGGAGGGCTTACCATGGTCTCTATTTTACCAATGGCTTTCACTTCCTCAAACATTGATGCGTAAGCTTGCGCAATCAGTTCACGACGCCCTTCATCTTGGCTTGGGCGGCGACAATCAGGACCAACAACATGAATCAATTTTTCACAAGGAAGGTTGAATCCGGCAGTAGTGACTGCATGACCTACAGGACATGGTTGCATATTGTTAGCACGCTGTTGCTTACCAATTTCGATACAGGCCTCTCTCAATTCAGAACCGGCGGCATTGTGCATTTTTGCATCCAACCCTTCACGACCTGCGAGGCGATTGTTTGCACCCGTAACACTCACTTGAGCTTCATATTTTGTGAGGTCCCCTGGAATGACCCTCAAACGTGCATGAAGGCAGTTCCTAGCGATGATTACGTCGGCCATCCTCCTGCGAGAAGGGGCAGAGGGATTTATGTCAATCGTAGTCGACTTCCGCTGAATATTTCGGCACCGAAGGTGCCGTGACAGGTATCCGACATGGTGAAAAGTTGACGCTATGGCTGAGAAGGCGTGAGTTCTCGTCTGTCATGCACCCTCGTGCTGCTTTTCTTGTTGCAAGTTTGGGCACCAGTTGCTCCTGTGGATAGGCCTGAACTGCTTGTCGCGGAGGCAAATTTCACCACCGATGCATGGAATGAGACTCCCTTCCGTGACATTGCAATATTGGAGCAATTCAATCACATGACCATGGCAGATTACAGTGATGTTGCAGTGATCATCAACAACCAGAGTGAAGCCAGTCGAATCATCGGCTCTGCGTTTGCCTCCTCACGAAATATTCCTGCTGAAAGGATACTATTGCTGACCAATGAAAGTACCCCAACTTCTGAGACAATTAATCCAACACAATTCGATGATTTCTTTGCATCCCCAATTCAGCAGATGATTCTTGATAGAAACCTCACTGAACTAAACGTTTTGGTGACGACAAAAGGAGTACCTCTACGAGTGAATGGTGGAACAAATGAGAAAGCCTCATTCGATTCTGAAATTGCTTTGATTGGAGGCCCTTATGCAAGCATCATTCATGCTGATATGTATGCAAATTCGAATTATGGTCCCGCTGCAGGTAATGAGATGAAAGCGTTTGACAGAAACGAACAGGGATATTATTTGGTTACGAGATTAACAGGATATGATGTTGATACCGCGCTTGGATTGATTGAGAAGACCAACAATAGTTTTGCACAGCATGGGCTCTCTGTAATCGATTTAGCAACCAATCGGAATGGTTCGGGATACAAATGGTGGAACGATTTGCTTTATGCAACTGATGCGACAATTTCCAGTAAGGGACTCCCTGTACATTTCAATCAAAATGACACTTTTGTGACAGACATGGAAAATGTCTCCATGTATACCTCCTGGGGGAGCAATGATGGTTCTTGGGCCAGCAACACTCTCTCTAATTCTGGATTCGATACATCTGATGGTTCATGGTCAACCGGTTCTAGATATTGGGATGGAATTGGCCCCTCCCTTTCCCCCGGTGAGCAGTGGTGGTGGCTGAGACAAACTGAAACCAAGCGGAATGGAAATGCCGCAATGGAAGGTCGTTTGATTGATGCACCCTGTGGAGCGAGTGATGCCTCAACCACAAATGGTCTCTTGGCAGAGTATTTTGACAACAATGGAGTGACTTACAATTCAAGTTTGATGGTCAATCTAACGGGCCGTACCGCAGATTTTGAACGGCATGAGCCAAACATCGATTGGCCTTCAACACAGAATGCATGGACCGGATTAGACAGTCGTTTCCGTGATTATTGGAGTGCTAGACATACAGGTATCATACACATTCCTTCCTCAGGTGATTGGACCTTTTATGTCACCAGTGATGATGGCTCAAAATTGTGGATTGATGGTGTTGAGATTGTTGACAATCAGGGTCATCACTCTATGCAAGAGAGATCAGGAACAGTTTGGCTTGAAGCAGGCGAACACCATCTTCGTACAGAATTCTTTGAGCATGGAGGATATGCTGGCCTTCAACTCAAATGGGAAGGACCAGGAATTTCCAAGCAAACTGTTCCAACGACTGCATTGACACGAGGTAGTAGCGATTCAGTCAGAGAAATGGATTTGATACATCATTGGGCATTTGATCACAGTAGCGGTGATGTTGCGACGGATTCAGTTGGAAATGCACATCTAAACTTCACAGGAACCAACGGAAGCCAATGGCGAACTTGTGTTTTGGGAAATTGCGCCTTCTTTGATGGTATTGATGATGAGGCACGTGTTGACGTAGAAGATGGTGTGACAGATTTCACAGTGAGTCTATGGGTACAGGCAAATCACAGTGGACAATCAAGATATTCTTCGGCAATCGCAGTCAATGATGTAGCCGGCGATGATGAGTCATTTCAGATTATGACAGGTGGTGGTAATCCTGGTGATTGGGAATTGTATCACAACACCTCGTATAGTTTTGGAACGGTAGATCCAACCGTATGGCAACATCTTGTTGCAACCTTTTCCAATGATAATGTAACCCTGTATCTTGATGGAGTTGAAGTGTTCAATCAAAGTGTTCCAAATGGCACAATAAACAGTATTGAACTGTACAAATTCGGTGTCAATCGTGCCGGTAGCACGCACTACACCGGTGTCATTGACGAAGTCCAGATATGGGATGCAGCTCTTTCTGAAAATGAGATTGAGTCAGTTCACAATGAAATCGTCTGGATATGCCCATCTTTCAACACAACAGCAAATTCAACTGCATATGTCGAACAGATTTGGGAAATTGAATCAGAATTAGAGAGTCATGCTTGGGTTATCGATGGATATTCGATGCGCGAGGGCTGGGTAGAGGGTGATTGGTGGATTGAAGTAGAAGCCTTCGATGAATCCGGGACATCTCTTTCTCTTTCACAATCAAGCACCAGAGAATTCTCTGATGATTGGCAATCACGCCAATTACGCTTCCACCCTGCAACAAATGCCACCCGACTTGCGATTCGCCAGGTTGCAGAATTTAGTGATGGCACTTACAATGGTTCAATTTTCTTTGATACTTTGAAACTATACCCAATTCGCCCTCATTTCAGTTGGTTGGATGGTAGCATTGCTGAAACAGCAGTCAGCACTGGCGGTCGCACATTCATTTTGAATTCTAATTATGGACAAAGTCTCGTGGCTGATTTGCTGGATGATGGTGTCTCAGGTGTGAAAGGATACGTGTATGAGCCCTATCTATCAGCGGTATCAAATCCAGAACAACTGTTTTCATGTTATGCAGATGGATTTACCATGGCAGAGTGCTATGCAGCATCCAATGTCCTTCTTTCTTGGATGGGCGTTGTCGTTGGCGATCCCAAGATGGCTGCATATTCGAATCGACTTCATGATGTGAGCGTAACAGAAGTGCGCGCACCGGCGATGTTGAGCAAGAATGTGAATGGAACCCTCGAAGTATTGTTGGAAAACCTTGCACCAGCAGATGCAGTCGGTTATCTAGAAATTCGGGATAGGCAGAATAGTGTATTATTGAACAATGTATCATTGACAATCCCTGGTGGAAATAATCCGGGAAGTCGATTGATATTACCCGTGAATGTAATGCCAGTCCGAACTGGGTATGTTGAATTCATTGTACGATGGATTCCAGCAGATGAACTGCACCCTGAACGTATTGATTCCAACAACTTAGCAACACTCAACATTCCGATTAATGATGGACCAGAGATAACTGGCACACTCTGTTCAACAACACAAGCCTCACGTGGAGGCGTTGTCACTTGCGAGGTTCAAGTTGACGATGATTACGGCATTGCCCACTCCACTCTGAAATGGCGTCTCAATTCCTCAACATTGAGTGAATGGACAGAAATCAGCGCGGGCAGTGTTTCTCTAGGAACTCGTTGGGTAGCAAGTATCACGCTTCCAGTGGATATTGAATTGGGTTCAGTAGATTTGTATTGGACAGTGACCGATTTCCAGAACCTCTCTGACAGTTTGTTAATTGAGAATGCATTTTCAATCAGCGATGCACCTGCCTCATGGTATGGACCACATGTAGAGGAAGTCGATGCCTCACCTTGGACCGGAACTGATCAACCTCCTACAACCGCAACAGGTTGGATTCGTGGTAGGGTGCATATTCTGACCGCATGTGTCATTGATTTAGATCATGATAACCTAACGAGCACACCCTCATTCAGGATAGATGGCGTTGATTTGGCAACACCTTCCGTATCAAGTATTTCAGGGAGTCAAACTTGTTATCAGACTCCGTGGCAACCTGCAGTGGGCGGTTCATTAGACGCGGTTCATGCCAGTTTGTATGCCGATGGTGTTGAGTGGAACAATCGCTCTTTGAATCCAATAGATCTTCCACCAACCGCAGAACTTGTTGGTGCTAATTATCTGGATGGTGCTCATGACCAAATTTCGATTGAACTCTTTGATGAGGATGATCCAGATGCAGTCTTCGACATACATGCATCAATTGAATGGCCAGGAGCTGGTACTGAAAACATCACATCTACCACTTTACTTGCGCCTCCAGGATTAGAGCAAGGTGATGCCACAATTTCGGCTGTAATCACCACTGGAATTTGGACCAATTTGTCTTGGGAATGGACATTACCAGTTCTTCTTACACCACCAATTCTTTCAACACCGATTCTATGTCAGGATGGTATATCAGTTCAATCATTGGTTCGTGGAGTTGTAAATGCAGATGCATGGATTGGCATCGTTGAAGGCCGTCCAATTGACATTGCAGGTGTGAAATTCATGAACTCTGACAATGATTTGATCGACCCATCCGCAACCTTTGAAGAACTTAATCCGCCAACAAGTTGCACACCAGGAACGGGCCAAGAAGTTCAATATTACAGAATATCCTTGGATGAATTCGATTTGAATGAATTTTCATTAGGTTCAATTCAAATGGTTATCAATCTCCGTGATATCGATGGGTTCAATGGATTCTCTAACCCTATGACAGTTGAATTAATTGGTGCCCATCCAGAAATTGATTTTTCTGAGATGCCAAATGAGTTTATTTCAGGTAAAGAAACAATACTCACCGTCAAGATTCATGATGCTGATGGGAATATCGGAACTGAATGCTCAATCTTGATGACGAATTCAAATGGAGCAACGCTCATCTCAATCGAATATCACCCCGATGAATTGGGAATTTGGCAAACATCTTGGGTTCCTCCAGGGTTGGATGCAGTCAATTACACTCTGGAGATGGCTTGCTTAGATTCGACCGGTTTGGACGTCAAGGAGGATATGCGCATACGCGCGCGCGAGGGATTAGTGAATGAAACAGATGAGAATACAACTGGACAAACCACTGAATCAGAAACTGAATCATTGTCTAATACTGTCATTGCAATCGTGGTGGTACTGCTGATTGTAGTACTCATAATCACTGGGACGTTGCTAATGCGAAAACCGGAAGAGGAATTTGGTGATGATGATGATTCTCTACCTGAAGATGCTTGGTCACGAACAGCAGGAGAGATTAGTGATGATATTCTTCTTGAAATGGCAGGATTAGCTGGAGAGGATGAACTCTCATCTTCCGATCAACCCTCATCTGCTGATGGTTGGACCGATGAGGAATTAATTGCCTCTGGTTGGACCCAGAGTCAAATAGACGCATATCGAGAAGAAGAATAGTTGCGAACCATCAAGTGCCGACCACCATAGTCAAGCATGAGTCCGATGGCTGTAGGATATGTTCTCATCAATGTCAGCCCAGGCAAAGAGTTTGAAGTTCATCAAAAATTGGAGCAATTGGATTCTGTGAAGGATGCAACTCTGCTTTTTGGTGATTATGATATCATTGCCAAATTGCAGGCAGAAGACTTGAGTGGAATTGCAGTAGTTGTGGTTGAAAATATTCGACAAATTGATGGTGTAATTGATACGAAAACTCTTGCAGGTGCAGAACTTTAGAGACTGATTTTCTCATTCGATATACTGCGAGCCATTCCAAGATTTTGACTCAGATTTATTGGAAAAGTGACCAAATCGGGTCACTGCTCGGACCTCGTCAAGATGGTATGGAAATATGCAAAAACCCCCAATAGGGGCGCAGTCGAGCGTTTTTGGGGCGTAAGCCTTAAGGTCTGTTGGAAAGCCGTGAAAAGTAGAGGTGTAACCTCATGGGAGATAAGAAATATTTCGTCCTGATGAAGGGCGGCAAGGACACAAGCCAGGTCTTCGCGAGCCGGCAGCCCCGCGGGGCGGCTCTGAAGGCAGCCACTCGTGGCACAACAGAAATCCACCTGCGCGAGCGTGGAACAAAGCGCGTGCACGTGTTTAATGGTTGGACTGAAATGGTCGACCCTCCGGCATCAGCGCCGGCATGGCTCAAGGGCAAGGGTAAGATCAAGAAGGCTAACGTGAAGAAACTTCGCGTTGACCATCTCTGAAACAGTAATGCGAACCTGACTTGATCAAACACACGATGACACACGGGCTCGGGTGAGGCGCAAACGCGCCTCATTCGGGCCTTTTTTTTCGTTTCAAAGGGTAGCTCTGATTACTTACGCAGCCCAAGTTTCTTTGCAATAATGGTAATGGGGTCGTAATATTCAGTCACAACACGTTCCTTGAGCGGAATAATCGCATTGTCAGTGATGTTGATTCCAGCAGGACATACTTCTGTACAACAGCGTGTAATGTTGCAATATCCTAAGCCATAATCCTCCTTAATCATCTCAATCCTGTTATCTTCATCCATCGGATGCATCTCAAGATTTGCAAGACGGACAAAGAATCGAGGCCCTGCAAATTCGTCAAACATCTGGTGCTCTCGCATAACGTGACAGGTGTTGACACAAAGCATGCATTCGATACATGCTCTGAATTCCTGCACACGGTCAGCTTCATTTTGACTGAATTTCCAATCCATCTCGTCTGGACCCTTTAGTGGAGGGATGGTTTTGTTGAGGTCGTATGCCCACTGTAAATCTACGACAAGGTCCTTCGTAAGTGGGAAAGCCTGCATTGGTTTGACAACCACTGGTTCGCCATCAGTCGTTTCTTCCATGATGTCTTCCATTCGTGTCATGCACATTAATCGGGGTTTTCCATTGACTTCGGCACTACAGGAACCGCACTTTCCAGCTTTGCAATTCCATCGGCAAGACAAATCCGGTGCGTGTTCTGCTTGGATGCTATGAATGACATCTAGAACGACCATTCCTTCATCCATTTCAACGGTGTAGTCCACCATTTGGCCTACAGGTACATCGTTCTCATCGGGTTCTCCCCGAAAGACTCTGAATGTCACATCTTCTGCCATCTTTACTCCTCCTCATGTAGGTCTGCAGCATCTAGCAATTGTTTCAATCGTTGTGGAATTGGAGGGTATTTGACATATGAAAGGTTCATCTCGCCAGATTCATCCATCACAATCACACTGTTGATTTTACCCCAATGTCCGTGGTCGGGGACTGGGAAATCAAGGCGGGTGTGACCTCCCCGACTTTCTTCTCTAGCAAGTGCAGCCAAAGCGCACATTTCACTGATATCAATCATGGCTCCAATCTCTAAGGCTTGATGCCATCCAGGGTTGTATATTCGAGTTCCCCCAGGTGAAGTTTTCATTTCGCGTGCTCTGAATGCTTCCAAATCACCCAGCGCCGCTTTCAGTTGTGCTCCATCCCGAATGATACCGACTTTTTCCTGCATCAGTTCACGAAGGTCTTCTACAACTTTGGCAGGATTCTCTCCTCCTTCTCTGGATAATGGTGCTAGCGTTTCTTCAATCACTCTAGAAATTTCATTTGAATCAATTTCAAGGAACCCACTCATTTCAGCAGATGCCGCCGCTGCATAATCTCCAGCACGCTTTCCAAACGTGATTAAATCAGAGAGCGAATTTCCGCCTAGTCGATTGGCTCCGTGCAATCCAGTGGCAGCTTCACCTGCAGCATAAAGACCAGGAACAGTTGATTCTTGAGTATCAGGATCAACTTTGACGCCCCCCATCACATAGTGAGCAGTAGGCCCAACTTCCATTGGTTCTTTCGTGATGTCTACTGCAGCAAGTTCCATGAATTGATGATACATACCTGGTAACTTCTTCTTGACTTGCTCTTCAGGTCGCCAAGAGATATTGAGATATGCACCACCATGCTCTGAGGCACGACCAGCTTCCCGCTCCGAGTTGATTGCCTTTGCAACAACGTCGCGGGTGAGTAATTCCGGCGGACGTCTGGCTGTTGGAGTTTCATCTGCCACGATTGATTTGACCCAATCCATTGCCTCGTCTTCAGTATCTGCGAATTCATCTCTATACATCTCAGGAACATAATCGAACATGAATCGCTTGCCTTCGGAATTGGTTAGCATTCCTCCTTCGCCTCGGACACCTTCCGTCACGAGAATTCCTTTGACTGAAGGTGGCCAAATCATGCCTGTTGGATGGAATTGTACAAATTCCATGTCACCCATTTCGGCTCCTGCCCAGTAAGCCAGGGCGTGTCCCTCGCCAGTGTATTCCCATGACCCAGAACAAACCGCCCAGCAACGTGTGATTCCTCCAGTCGCAAGGATGGTTGTCTTTGCCTTGAAGACGTGTAGAGAGCCGTCAACTCGGTTGTAAGCAAAACATCCTGAAACCCGTCCATCTGTTTTGAAGAGATGTCGGACGGTGTATTCCATGAACACCTCCATACCTGAGTGAATCCCTCTTTCCTGCAATGTTCGAATCAGTTCCAATCCCGTCGCATCACCAATATGTGCGAGTCGTGGGTATGTGTGGCCTCCGAAGTTTCGTTGGTTGGTCAATCCGTCAGGCGTCCTATCGAAAATTGCACCCCACTGCTCAAGTTCACGAATTCGATCTGGAGATTCTTTGGCATGGAATTCAGCCATCCGCCAGTCGTTGAGATATTTGCCACCTTTCATAGTGTCTCGGAAATGCGTTTCCCAAGAATCTCTTGGGTCCTTATTTCCAAGAGCAGCAGCAGCCCCTCCCTCTGCCATTACAGTGTGCGCTTTACCTAGCATAGATTTGCAAATCACAGCAACAGAGGCACCTTTTCTTGTGGCGGCAATTGCAGCGCGCAACCCGGCTCCACCTGCGCCTATGACTACGACATCGTATTCGTGAGTAGAATATTCTTCAGTCATTTCATACACCTCCCAACAATACGACGTCTGTCCACCAACCCATTGTGCAGGCATAAATGTAGAAATCTGCAAACATGACCCAGAATAGGGAGTATAGTGCCCAATCTTTGTGATGCTCATTCAGTTTCGTGCTCATCTTCCACATCTTGTGCTTGAATCTAGCAATCGGAGTGGAAGTCCAATCATTGCTTCCGCCGCCAACGATATGGCGGAAGGCGTGACATCCGAGCGCATATCCGGTGAGCATTATTACATTCAGTGCAAGAACCAATGTCCCGACAGAAATACCCCAATTTCCTCCATCGAATCTTGCTGAAAGATATACATCCCAAGAAAGAATTGGGAGATAAATCAGTGCTGCATACATGAAGTAACGATGAAGATTCTGAACAACCAATAGACCAGTTTCTCCTTTGTATGCATTCCATGGTTTGCTAACTGCACAGGCAGTAGGATGTTGGAAGAAAGCGCGATAGTATGCTTTGCGATAGTAGTAGCAAGTTCCACGGAATCCTGCAGGGAATATCAGAATAAACATCGCTGGAGACATCCACCATAGCCATTCTGGAATGGGTCCGCCGAGGCTTCCTTCTCCAGGCAGAATGAGTGGACTGAAGAGTGGAGAAAGGACGTGACTATCATCCTCTATTGCCATCGTTCCTGCTGAACCACCTTGCCCTCCAGACAAACCGTAGTCAGCAAAGATCCAGAAATCTGCTTCCATAAAACCGCGCCAAGTGGCATAAACAATCATGATTCCAAGATACAATGCCATTGCGGTGGGACCTTTCCACCAATTATCGACACGATCAGTCTTACCGAATCCTTTCTTCATCGGTAGGGGAATGCTCTCGCTCACGCCATCACTCAAGCCCCTCCCTTCGCCTGCCATCCATATATGTTCGCTGAACCCCGTAGGGGTTCATATCGTACTACAGTCTCCGGGATGTATGGACTTCACAGACGATGTGTTGAGCATCTGTCTTTCTTGCGGTTACATGCCGGGTGCTTTCATTCCAGGGATGGAATGTCCGCGCTGTGGAGAGACGATTCTATAGCGGATTGTTTGATAACTGAAGCCGATTCGTGCACTGCATGTTCAGTGAGACGCGCAAGAAGACGCTTGCATTTTGTTTGGTTTTAGCGATACTACTGCCAGGCTGTTTGGATGAAGGAAGTGTTGACAAGACCACTGTTGCAGAACCAGAGGTTCCTACGGAAGACGTTCCCGTTATAATGGATCCAATTAGTGTCCCTCAAACCGCTGGTTGTGATAATCTCAATCCAATCAATTGCATGTTACCATTTCCTTCCGACGCGTTCCTGAATCCTGACAATACGACAGTTACAGGGTTACGGGTTAACTATGCTACGAGCACTCTTCCAGTCTCGGGATTGGGATACGTTCCTGAGATTCCATCATTGAATATACTCGATGGAATGAGCCCGTCAACCCAAATTATGACTGCATTCAGTTCCATGGCGAACCTTACGGGTGTTGCCGACCAAAACAATGTTCCCTTGTCTTTGGAGAATGGTCACGCAACCATTCTTCTGAATCTTGACAGTGGTGAACGCGTCCCACACTGGGCAGAAAATGATGCACGTCAGACGGATGAAAGCAAAACAATCCTATTCATACGAACAATGAAACCACTGGACCCAGATACTGCATACGGAGTCGGGATTTCAAATCTTGATGTAACTCCGTCCGTAGCCTTCCAAGCGATTCTTGATGGAGTGCCCACCAATGCTCCTGATGTAGAATCACGCCGAAGTTCAATGACTTCACTGCTTACAACTCTTGAAGCCAATGGACATAACAAATCTGGCCTCAAGGCGGCATGGTCTTTCCACACTGCTTCTCTTGATTCGATTCTCGGGGGTATGCTGGATATGCGTGCCGACGCCCTAGATAAATTGGGCGAGGATGGAATTGGGTGTACAGTTACAGATGTTGAAGAGGATTGGCATGAGAATGGCAAGGGATTCCGTCTCATTTCGGGATCTTACACAGTGCCAAGTTATCTTGAGCCTCAAGGCACACCACTTTCAACAATCAGTCGAGATGCGAATGGGACTCCTCAATATGTCGCTGATGCCGAAATTCCATTCACAATTGCAATTCCAAAGACATTGGCGAACCAAAGCAAATCAGGCCCCCTAGTCGTGTTTGGTCATGGTTTCCTTGGATACGGTGAAGTCTACATTCGAGAAGTCGTTCTTGATTGGGCAGATGCCTATGAGGTCTCTTTCATCGGAACAAACATTTCTGGTTGGTCGTATCCAGACCTTGACACCATTGCCCTTGGTTTGTTCAATGCGAGTTTCTTCCAACATCAATCTGACCAGTTACAACAAATGCTCGTGAATCATATGGCTTTGGCGCGAACCTTCCAAGGTGTCTGTTCAGACCTTCCTGAAATGTATCATAACAATACCAACCTGATTGATAGTTCTGATATCAATTACATGGGGTATTCATTGGGTGGTGTCTATGGCTCCAGCATTACTGCTTTCTCTCCAGATATTGACCGGGCAGCTCTATGGGTAGGTGGAACTGGCTTCTCATCAATGATTGAGCGCTCCACGAACTACGCGCGTTTTGGAGAGGATTTTGCAGTTAGTAGCGCCTATCCAGAACGTAACGACCGCGCTCTATTGATTGCGCTTTGTCAACAACTATGGGACCCTGCAGATGGAGATGTGTGGTTGCGCTTTACAGATGATGGATATGGTGATGATATCGATCCATATCGAATATTTTCAATCATTTCTGTCAATGATGCACAGGTTCCAGGTTTGTCTTCCGATCGTGCCGCTAGAATTGGCAATGCTTCAGTATTAGATTCATCCGCACGGTTACCGTGGGGTATCCCTGCAGCTGCAGGCCCGATTGACAGCGGTTCAGTTATCGTATACTGGGACGGAGGTTATGCTGCGATGCCAGAAACGAATTCACCTCCACCCTCAGGTGATTCCGGATTGGCACACAACAAGATTGCCCCAATTATTGGTGTCAATGAGATGGTCGAATCTTTCCTTAGCACAGGTATCGTTCCAGATACATGTGATGGAACGTGTACATTTGATTTTGACACCGATTCTGTAGAACT
>CAYYKF010000008.1:0-20077 GCA_964441035.1 uncultured Candidatus Poseidoniales archaeon | reverse complement strand
CCAGTGGTAAAGAAAGAACCACCACATGATGAGGAAACCGATAGCAGAAACAAACATGCAGGTAACGTTCAGAGTTCTCCATGATTCTGGAATCCCTCCCCACAATTGGTTTGGGTCACTCATGCGATAGATGCCGAAAACATATGAGGCCAAAACCAAGGGACCCAATACGTATACAGCGAGCCTAACAGTATCTCGTGAGATTTCCAAAATTCCACCTCAAACTAGAGATGTGTAGTCGACTTCTGCTTCCTCGATTTCAATTTCATCAACGTCCATTTGCGCTAACTGAAGTTTACCCGACAATTCATCATTGACGGCATGCCAGTAAGAATATGCTTCAATAACCCAGATTCCGGATTCTCGAGTACCATTTCCTGAACCTTTGACGCCGCCGAATGGAAGATGGGCTTCGGCCCCAGTTGTTGAATTGTTTATCCCTGTCATTCCTGCCTTTATCCCAGTCTTGAATTGATAGGCTTCAAGGCGATCATTGGTATAACATGCACTTGACAACCCGTATGGACTAGCATTTGCAAGGTGTAGTGCGTGGTCAAAGTCGTTCGCTTTGACAATCGTCACCACGGGCCCGAAGATTTCTTCATGGAAGCAGGTCATGTCTTCGGTCACATCAACATAAACGTGTGGCCACATGTATACGCCTTCAGAAGCATCCCCAAGGAAACCAGATGGTTTGTTGTCGTTAGTGATACGCCCATTCCCGAAAATCTTACGCGCTCCACTTTCTTCACACATCTCCAATCCCTTCAGGAAATCAGCAGCATATTTTTCCGAAAGCATCGGCCCGTAAAGGACACCATCGTGCCTCAAAGAATCACCAATTGGTGTTGATTCTACCTTGGCCATCAACATCGACATGAATTCGTCATAGACATTTTTGTGAACAATCAAATTCCCTAGGCTAGTGCAACGCTGTCCAGCGGTTCCAAAAGCAGCCCAATAAGCTCCTTCTACGGCATTTTCAAGATTTGCAGAAGGCATTACAACCAATGGATTCTTTCCACCGAGCTCCAAGGAACAGGACACTAGATTACGACCACAGATTTCTCCAATCATCTTGCCTACAGCCGTTGAACCAGTGAATGAGATTTTGTTCACCATCCCTTTGTCTACAGCATCAACAAGGTGCTGACCGGCTCCGCTTCCTTTGCCATGTACGAGATTGATGACTCCATTGGGAAGTCCAGCCTCGTGCATTATACGCGCGAGGATGAAGGAGAGCAATGGTGCATCTTGTGGAGATTTCCAAACACATGTATTACCGCACATAATTGCTGGAATCATCTTCCAAAATGGAACCGCGGCTGGGAAATTGCAGGCATTGATGATTCCACACACCCCCAGTGGCCTACGATAAGTGAAAAGTTCCTTGTTCGGTAATTCTGAGTTGACGGTTTGGCCATACAATCGTCGACCTTCAGATTGGAAGAATAGACAGGTATCAATTGCTTCTTGAACGGAACCTGCACTTTCTTTGAGTGTTTTTCCAATCTCACGTGTTTCAATTGCGACTACAGCATCTTTGTGCTCCATCAGAAGCCGGCCCATGTTTCCGATGATTTGTCCGCGCGTGGGCGCGGGTGTGGCAGCCCAACTAGGAAATGCATCTCTAGCAGCAGCAAGCGCTTCGTGAACATCGGTTTCATTCGAAAGAGGGAATATTCCAACACAATCATCGAGTATCGCGGGATTTCTTGATTCAAATGTTGAACCATCGCTGGACTGTTTCAATTGACCGTTGATAATGTTCCATCCTTGAACACAAGGACTCCCATTCGGATTTTCTCTGTCTAGGTGCTCAATACCTACTTCTAGCACGTGCGTCATGGTGCTACGACCCATTCCCCCATCATCAAACCTCCCTCTTCGGCGCCAGAGCAGAACCTTCTGGACTGGCTTCTTTGAGAGAATTTCAACTGGAGGGGTTTTAGATGGTCAAGCGAATCGGCGTGTTGACTGGAGGCTGCGGAATGACCGAAGATGAGGACAAGACACTCTCCCTGCGAGTTGCGAAGGCGATACCTAGTGATGTGGGTCATGGGCGTGCCCGTGTACCATTTGACAACGATCTCAACTTGAAACCAGGCGATGTTATTGAGATTAATGGAGAACGTAGTACTGCTGCGATTGTATGGCGCTGCCGTCCAGAAGATGCAAATTTGGGCGTAATCCGTATTGATGGTATTATTCGTAAGAATGCAGGGGTTAGTTTGGGCGATAGGGTCACGATTAAGAAAGTCGAAACGAAACCATGCACTCGACTGACACTTTCACCTGTGATGGCAAAGAAACAGACAGTACGTTTTGGCCCAGGGATTGAGGGTTTCGCACGTCGCGGTTTGAACAAAAGACCAGTTGTCGCTGGAGACCGCATCTTTATCCCGGGAATGACGCTATTTGCGGAAGCTCTTCCTTTTGCAATTGTTTCAACTTCTCCGAAGGGGATTGTGCAGGTTTTACCCGATACTGTAATCGACATCAAAGAGGAGGTTTTCGATGAAGAAGAAGGCGGTGATGTATCTTCTATCATGTACGAAGATATCGGTGGCTTAGGCAATCAATTACAAAAAGTTCGTGAGATGATAGAACTACCTCTCAAACATCCAATCTTGTTCAGACGCTTGGGCATTGATCCCCCAAAGGGAGTATTATTGCATGGACCTCCAGGAACTGGAAAAACAATGATTGCCAAGGCTGTAGCAAATGAAACAAACGCTCATTTCACTAGCATCAATGGTCCAGAAATAATTTCCAAATATTATGGCGAATCTGAAAAGCAATTACGCGAAATTTTTGATACGGCATCTGAAAATGCTCCTGCAGTGATTTTTATCGATGAACTTGACAGTATTGCACCTAAACGTGAGGATGTATCTGGTGAAGTTGAGCGTCGTGTGGTAGCACAACTATTGACACTAATGGATGGGATGCAAGGCCGCGACAATGTGGTTGTCATCGGAGCGACAAATCGACCAGATGCAATTGATCAGGCACTGCGTCGACCTGGACGATTCGATCGTGAATTAGAGATAGGGGTTCCCGATAAGAACGGGCGTCGTGAGATTGTCAACATTCATACTCGAGGTATGCCTATTGCCGATGATTTTGATATGGATTGGGTGCTTGAGAATTCATACGGATTTGTTGGAGCCGACATTTCTGCTCTAACACGTGAAGCAGCAATGAAGGCATTGCGTAGATATCTACCGAACATCGACCTTGATCAAGACGAAATTCCTCCCGAGGTGCTTGAAAAGATGGAAGTTAGAATGGATGATTTCAAACTTGCAATTCGCGACATTGAACCTAGCGCGCTTCGAGAGATTTATGTCGAAGTTCCAGAAGTATCATGGGCAGATGTGGGTGGTCTTGAAGAAGTTAAAGAGAGATTGAAAGAATCAGTCGAGTGGCCACTAACGATGCCCGATCGTTTCGAACATTTTGGAATTAAACCACCTCGTGGAATTGTTCTATTCGGTGCACCGGGAACCGGTAAGACTCTAATCGCGAAGGCTATTGCGAATGAGGCCAAGGCGAATTTCATTACAATCAAAGGTCCAGAACTAATTTCCAAATGGGTTGGTGAATCCGAGCGCGCAATCCGTGAAGTCTTCAAGAAGGCTAAACAAGCGAGTCCATCGATAATCTTCCTAGATGAATTTGAATCGATTGCTGGAGTTCGAACCTCCAACAGTGGCGAGGGTTCGGATGTATCCAATCGTGTCGTAAATCAAATGTTGTCTAGCATGGATGGAGTTGAGGCGATGGAAGGCGTGATTGTCATCGCAGCAACCAATCGCCCTGAGATGATAGATCCAGCACTATTGCGTAGCGGTAGATTTGAGCGAGTGCTACATATCCCCCCTCCAGATAAAGAGAGTTTGAAGGAAATATTGAGAATTCATTCAAAAGATATGCCTTTAGGGAAATTCAATCTTGAGAGTCTCACGGATCGAATGTCTAATTTCACAGGAGCAGATATTGAGGCAGTCTGTCGAGAAGCCGCACTTATTGCGATGCGTGCTGAAAGGAAGACAGTTTCAAAGAAACACTTCGAAGAAGCAATTGGTCGAGTCCGTCCAACAGTGACTCCAGATATGCTGGAATACTACGGTAAACTTGAGGGCATGCTTACGAGTGGCCTCGATAGTATCCGTCGTAAGGCTGACACCTTAATTGGAATTGAGAGCGTATAGGGTGATGTAATGCCGGCAGCATTTAGCACAGAATTGTCGGGTCTTCGCGTGATTGACCGCCGTGGCGATTTGCTTGGAACAATCGCCGATTTGATCATTGATGACTCAACTGGAAACGTTCTCGGAATGTTGTTGAAACTTGATTCTGGTTTAGATGCCAATCTTCTGCCGTGGCCATCTCATGGAGATCATTTGTTGATTCCAACAGATGAGATTGAGAAAGTTGACGAGGACGTTCATCTTGCTCGATAAACCCGCCCGTAGGGCGGGAAGCAATAGCCACCCACCACCACGCAACCGTCTTAAGTCCCGCTTCAACGTCTCGTGCCGCACATCGGAGTCGGTGTGGTGAGGTCTCAGAGAATGAATCTTCCCAAGATTGATTTCAAAACCGCTCTTCGCTCAAAAAAAGTGAGGCGCGGTGGCCTGACTTTGGCATTTTATGCAGTTCTGGCTTTGTTGCTTTACAGTGTCGTCAGTTCATATCTTGTGGAAGGGGATCCACATCTATCTGCTTATGACGACGATTGGGATGATTTATCTTCTTTCAGAGAGGATTTGAAAGGAATGGGCGTTGACACCAAAAGTATTGTTTCATCACCCGTACTGCTAGAGGAGATTGATAATCCAGAGGACACGGTCTTTGTCATCACAGGGGTTGAACAGGACACCATTTCGCTTCCTAGATTTACAGGTGATACAGATGTTGTGCAATTCAGTGAATCAGATGGATATACTACAACTGAAATCGAGGCCATTTTTTCGTTCGTAGCGAATGGTGGAACCATCATCGTGATGGATGACTTTGGATGGTCTGGTTCACTTGCTGCAGCTTTCGGGTTGGAATATAGTGGTCATCGATTGTATGATGCAGAAAATTGGGCAAAGACACTTGATCACAATTACATTTGGATGAATGTCACCGATCCTTATGTTTACACTAATCGAAACATGACTGATCAGCACCCTTGCTTTGCAGATTTCGATGAAGATGGAATCATTGATCGTCTAGACAACAGGCCCGATTTCAACGGAAACCTCCAACAAATCACTGCTGAAGATGCCGGCCTCTGCGCGCATCACGTTGAATCTACAAACAATTGGGATTTCTCATCAAATTACAATGTCCTTCTAAACAGTCCTTCTGCTTTTGACAAGGACGGTGCTGAGTTACAGGCTGAGATGCGTTATGCAGTTGGCAGTTCAAGTCAGGATTCATATTTGGATTCAAATGATGACGGCAATCTTACTGTTGGTTTTGAAGGCGGAGGTACCGAAAGTGACGAACAAGGCCCTTTTACCATGGTTGTCAAGGTTTGTTCGAATATGGATTGTGAAGAAAATGGCGCAGTCCCAATGGGTCGAGCAATTTTCGTAACAGATGGTTCAGCTCTCATCAATGTCTTGTATGATTATGAGGATGCCAATGATGGTGAATATGGTTCTCTTAATGGCAAAGTCGTACCTGAAAATGACAATCGTAAGTGGGTACTTGATATCATCGCAGAATCTCTCCTGGGTCATGAAAATGCAACAACCGATGCTGGAGATCCCACTGGTACATCTGGTTCTGGAAAACAGGTCATCTTTGATGAAAGCCGACATCAGCAGCCAAGTGCTATGGGTGACACGTACAATTTGATTTACTATATTCTAGTTTATTTCACCAAAGATTGGATGGCCATGCTATTTCTTTTCCTAGCACTATTCATCACTTTTGAAGCCATTATCATTAAGAAGGTAGATCCAGAACCATGGAGGCATGTTTTCAGTATCATTTACTATGGATTTGGTGATGCTAGACGATATGGATATTATGGTAGAGCAAACAAGGTCAAACAAGTATTACTTTCGAGGGTTCGGAATTTGAATTCACTAACGAGAGATGAATTTGATGCCCTCCCTGCTCGGGAATTACAGCGAATGATTGGTGACCCCGTTCTCGTCAAATTTGTCTTTGAAGATCGCAATTATAGTTTGGAACAATTGGTGGCGGTCGTAAAACGCGTCAAGATGTGGGGGCGTAAGTAACGAGGTGATTGTTGATGTGGACAAGAAAAGCTGCTTTGATGCTCGCTTCGGGGATTTCGCTTGTGCTAATCGGTATGATGATTGGCAATTTCCAATTGATGATTTTGGGACTAATGTTCTGTGCATTCCTTGCCATCAATGGATGGGTATCTGGCCACGGTAATCTCGAGGTAGTTCGAACACTGTCTGCAGATAATTTGTACAAGGGAGACGATCTTTACGTAGAACTCGCAATCACTAATAGTTCATCCCGAAGGACACAACAGATTGAGGTGTTCGACAATGTACCACATGAGATGAAACTACGCAGCGGCTTGAATTACATGCGCCTTAATTTGGGTCCAGGTGAAACAACTCGTATCAGATATGTTCTCAGATGCCCCTTGCGAGGTCACTATTCATTCGGTCCAATCTCGATTCGCTATCGCAACACATTCAATTTGTTCAGTCAAGAGATGTACATAGATCACCGATCTGGATTAATTGTATTTCCACAGGTCCGCGATGTAGAGGAAGCAATGGTCCGCTCAAGGACTCCCAAGATGTACACTGGAGCCGCCACTCTACGTACTCCCGGTCCAGGTTCTGAATTCTATTCATTGAGAGAATATGTGCCCGGTGATCCGTTCAAAATCATCAACTGGAAGGCATTCGCTAGGACCGGTGTAATGATGGTCAATGAAAAATGTCGAGATGCGGTTACAGATGTTTTCATCTTGCTTGATTCCAGGGACGTTTCTCGTATTGGCACCGTTCTCAAGAACCCCCTTGAGATGGGAACCATTGCCGCAGCTAGTCTTGCATCCTATTTTATCAAGCGACGAGATTCAATTGCGTTGGCGGTTTTCGATGACAAATTATCGTACCTACCTGCTGACGGTGGTGACAAACAATACTTCAAGATTCTAAGTAGTCTGGCTGGCGTTGCACCTAGAGGCAATATGCCATTGCAGGCTGTGACCAATGCATTGGCTCCTCGATTTAGTCGAGGTAGCCCCGTTTTCATCATCAGTAGTTTAGAGGGTGATGGAACAGTTCCGAATGCAATTCGGGATTTAGCAGGAAGAGGCCACGAAGTAATCATACTCTCACCCAGCAGTATTGATTATGAGAGATTGGTTAGCCGAATTCCTAGAATGTCCTATGAAGTGATGAAACTAGAGCGACAAAATCGTCTTTCAGCAGTTGCAGGATATGGAGCTCGAGTCATCGATTGGATGCCTGATGTTGAACTTTCTCAGGCTTTGCTACAGGTTAAGATGTGAGGTGAAATTATGGCAGATGACGTTCAACCACAGGCAGAAGGGATGTCCACTCTCCATCTGCGAATCCTCCGCAAGAATTGGCGAGTAGTTGGACTACAAATGGTGGCAAGTCTTTCTTTAATTTGGCTCTTCCTTACAATGACTCAAGTCTTTGGGCAATGTCACCCAACATACCAAGCTGAAGAGAAATGGTGTCCTGCTATGGACCACACACTTACTCTACAGGCAATTGATTCTTATTTTGAAGACGCTGAAGGTGATTTCACAGAACTACCGCTTCCAGATTGGATGACCGGGCAAGGGCAGGATGGAAATGGTCGATATTTGATGCCCATGCTCATCATGATGACCCTTGCAGGCGCATGGGTTGCTCTCAATTTCCAACCACCACAACGCCGTCGTAAAATCACCCTCGGTCTGCTTGGAGGATTGATTCTTTTCCTTGCTGGAATGTTTTTGCTGACGTGGTCTTTCGGCCTCCTCACAAATTTCGAACTCTACCTGCCGTTTGGTCACGATGATGAATCAATGAATCATGCCAATCATCTGATTTGGCCATTGGCTGTCTATATCGAAGTTATCGTGATTGTTCTGGTTCTATCTCCAGTCTTATTTGGATTGATGGGAATTTGGGGACTTTCAAAGAGAATGGTCAATTGGTCAATGGCCCTCATGCTCATTTATCTCGCGCTCTACGCTCTATTATCTTACGAAGGTGTAGTGAACCAATTGGCATCTACAAGCGACCCATTCAGGCCCGGATTAGATCCGTTGCCTAGTCAAATTGGTGATGCGGATACACTTGGTGGTATGATTTCCGGAGAAATTTGGAGTTTGTTATTGGTTGCAATATTGTTGATGATTTACTCAGAAACTGCACACGCAACGATTCGATTCCTTGAGTATGCCTTCCGTTTGCCAGAATCGTGTAAGAAGGATCCAGAATATGTCACACAATTCCAGAATTTGTTGAACAGCCATATGCTTCATACGGCTGTAATTATGTTCATGATGGCAGTCGTGACCATGCTCGCGTTGAAGTTTGATGAATTGATTATTGATGTTGTGGGGATTATTGGTTCGGGGCAATGGAGTGGTCAGGTTAAAGAATCACTTGAACTAAGATTGACGTATGGAAAAGTCATTTCAGCAATGCTATTTTTGACATTTGTTGCTGGGATGAAATATGTTGTACCTTGGCAACGAATTGTTGGTTTGATTGAATCTGCAATTCAGAAAGCCAAAGGCCGAACCAATCCTTAAATCAAGATTCATCGTTAAAGTGAATTCTGTTTATGATTCGCCCAATTCCTTCAGATACAAGCAATATCAAGAGGGGTAATACACAAATTGAGCTAATCCATAACCAATGATTTGGCCAACCACTTTCATCCCAAATCCATAGGCCAGAAATGATTGCACCAATCAATGTCAAAATGAATCCTATTTTCTCAGCAATGTGTGGGTAGGAACGCCCATGTGTTTCATTCCGTCCAGCAAGGGTACCAGCCCCTTGAGCAGCGTCCATTGGAGACGTCATCGCCTCTTTCATGATAGATCACCTCAGAAATCAAGATCTGAAAGTTCACGTTCTAAGTCATCTAGTGCATCTCTTTCTTCAGAATCTGTAGGGGGTGGTACTCCGTTAACTGTGGATTCTCGCAAATCTGCAGATTCGTCAACCTTTGCGAGTTCAACATCAATTTGAGACATCAACTCAATTTCCTCACTGCTTCCATGAGCATCGGAGGGAACCAAACCAGCAGATATTCGAGTAGAAATATCAACTCCATCAGTTTCTGCAGGTTCATCAATAGGCTCCCATGTAGAATTAGAAGCTGGAGCAGACGTAGCCTCCAGGGTTGGTGTAGACGCAGGCGCACTTGGTGCCACAACATCCGCAGTCACTTGTTCAACTCCCTCTTTCTCTACAGGATTCATGTGAGTAACTGCATCTTTATTGATTTCTGGTGTTTCATGACGAGCCAATCCATCTGCCTCAAATGGAAGGCTGCCAGTTCGCTGGAATACCCATAATGCTCCCGCAGGGTCCTCACCGGTCAATCCTGCCACATCTAGGCGACGAAGAAGTTGCTCAAGCACTTCTACAGTTTCTGCGAGACCCACTGCATCCCCAGCATTTCTTCGGTCAGCATCAAGATAAATTTCATCTAAGGAGCGCTGAATCATCCTTCGCACTTCCACAGAGAGGTGGGGAAGGGCCTCCGGCATGTGGCTAAACCGCTCTAGTGGTTTGATTTCATCTGCAGGCAAACCAAGATCGACGAGTCCTCGTAGGACCTCTTGAAGTTGTGCGAGCATTGTCACTGAGGTTTCGTAATCATCGAGTAAACCTTCTAAATCAATGACAACATGTTGAACAGTTTCTGCCAACTGATGTTCCAATCTCGACTGAACTGACCAACGAGTTAAATCTCGTACAGTTCCAGCAGTCTCAGGTGCCTGCCGCTCTAACAAATCCATCACTTCATTTGAAAGCAGATATCGAGGGGTACGCGCTACTTCATCGACAGTGTGTTGAATAATTGTGAGAGCCCGCTCAACAGCACGATCGAGTAGAACAATACTGTAACCTCTGCTCCGTGCGTTGGCCATACGGTCTAAGACTGGTTCAAGTCCAGAGAGTCCACGTTCGTCCCCCAGTAAAGCTTGAGCTAGCGGTTCTTCTGATAGGCGTGCGCGGATACGGTCGGCTTCCTGCAAATCAACAAGTGCCATTTCATGTGCTTCTTGTAGGTCTTCTGCTTGTTCTAACAACATCCGTAATTCCGTTTCAGATTGTGCTTTTCGAGCATCAAGGTCTCCCAATTCTCGAAGTAATAATCGCCTTTCTTCCATCATTTCTCGCAATTCTGATTGCATGATGGTGGATTTTCGTTCAGAATCAGATAGACGCCCTCGTTCTTCTTCCATGAGCCTACGATGAGCATGAGCTTCCGCTTCAAGATCTCCAAGTTCAGCTCTTTGTGATTCAATACGTCGCTCAACTTCATCGAGTTCGGCTTGTCCAGTTCGATGTCGATCGCGTTGAGCCCCTACTTGCTCTGTGAGTACACGTTGTAAGCGTTCATCATGATCCAATGATTTTCGAACCTCATCAAGACGTGTATCCGCAGCTGAAAGCTCAGATTTCACTCTCGCTTCTTCCTCTGACAACCCTTTCAAATCAGTTAGAAGGGATTCTCTTGAATCAAATTCTCCTAACGCACTCGCAAGTTCTTCAGCTCTCTTTTCCACCATGTGTTCAAGTTCAGCCACCCGTTTGGTCAATCGGTCTGAAAGTGAGGTTGCATCATCTGAATCCGATTCAGCAGCACGTATGCGCGCCGCCAAATCGTCAATTTCTCGATGCAATGAACTTCTTTCATCACGAGATTCAGATAATGCAGTTTCAAGATCATGCATTGCTTCTCTAGCATCGTCGCGAGAAGAACGTGCATCAGCCACTTCTCGTTCTAATCGCCCCTTTTCTCGTTCTAACGATATACGAGAATGTTCGAGTTGCTCCAATCGCTGTTTGAATTCGCCTGCAACAGGAGTTAGAACCTTACCACTAGGCCCTGGCATCAATTTAGCAGTCCCAGATAATTCCTCCACCATTTTCCAAGATGCGCGACCCGCTTCCATGGCTTCAATACCTAAATCAAAATCGAATAGAGCATCTAAACGACTTGCCAGTAATCTCTTTCGGTCATCTGATCGAGTACGGCATGTGGCAATCGAATCTACAAGATGGGCTAATGACCAATCTTCAACAGTTGAACCAGATAAACTGAGGCGTGAACCTCTATCTAGACGATGTAGCCTTAGTCGACGTGACGAAACTGTCATTGTATGGACAGCATCAGACAATGTTGCATTTTCAGATTCACGGATTCCAACAGGCACTCCCTCTATAATAACAATAGAAATTGGTTCAGCAGAATCACTCACCGATTCTAGGTGTCCAATCAACCGTTCATCGTGGGCAGTTCTGAGTGTTGAAATCAGTTGATCTATTCCACTCTTACCTTCCTTGACGATGAATCCTTCAGAAAGTGTACCACTATCTGTCAACATTTCATCTGGTTCGCTAGAAACCATACTTGCTGCGTTTGATAAAACAGCATGAGGATTCGCTGAATGTCTACACCAAATTCCTACGATGGCTTGTCCGGCTTCTGCAAGAATCAGTTGACCAGAATCCAGTCGCATCATGGTTGTCAACGGTTCAGATTGTCCAATTTCAGCAGCCATAGATGCTAGACCAATCATGCGCTCTTGCCCCATTTCTGCTAGTGATTCCGCCGTGCTTGGCAATTTTCCTGAATTATGAATAAGTACACCATCTTCAAAGGCAAGTGCTCCCATCACCTCATCTGACTCAACTAATTGTTCGACAAGTAATGCTAGATCTTTTGTCTCAACAGGTAATGCTGCCGCACCCTGTGCGAGTAATGATGCAACATCTGACGGGTCAGGAAATGCTTCAGGGATACGCTGCGCGACTTCCGTAAATTGTTCAATTGACCATTTACTACCACGCGCTTTCAGTTCATGGGTGTCAGAAATTTCAAGCAATCGCTCTTTTGCGGTAATTCCTACAACGAATGTTTGCTTGGCTTCAGCTTCGGCCAACCAACCTACCACCCTACCTCCATGTACCAGACAATGTGCACAGGCAGTTTTCGCTCGTGATTTGTAGTGTGAGACTACACCTGCCTCAAAAGGCATCTGTGTTTGACTCACACTTAAGTCAGCTTCAGGGTCGACGGCATCTCCAGGGGGTAGGTTGAACATTTTCACACCTCAATCAAATCTTCGATAATGGGTCTCATGGCTTGTGCTTCATGGCGAAGCCGGCCAATGGGTGTAGCGATTGAAGCGGCGACCCATAGACTACCTCCTCCTCGCAATGTACTTGCAACCCGACGTTTATCTGCCGATTCAAGCCATAATTGGTCAATTGAACCGAGTTCAAGTACGGTTGCCATTTTTGCTGCATCGTGTATCAATCCAGCATAGAGGGCTCCAACTGGTGGCTTGTCACCAGTGGTGACGATTACAGCTCCCTCATTGCTCAATATTGACGCTCCATTGACACCCTCGATTTGATCGAGAGTAGAGAGTAATCGATTCAGCATAGAACCCCTCAAATTCTCACGACGCAGAATCCGAGTTCAAGAACTTGTCCCAGGACGGCCCCTACGGGGGCCGTTTGGATGATGAAATTAAATCGCCAACTGAAAAATACCAACAATTTGTATTTTCTTAGATTTCCAAGGCTGAAATGATTGCAATATATCGTCATTTTCAAGTTATTTTGTGTGAATAAATTTTCAATTGAAAATAAAAAAATCCAATTGAAAATTTTCATTAGATTGAATGGTTTATTTGAAGACATGCACCGCTTCGCAGGCACTGTGACCGTTGGACTTGAGGTGCGCAACTGTAGCCGCTGTGCCAATCCGGCTACAATCCATCAAATATACAGTGGACAGCATTTGTGTGGAATGCATCTCTCGAAATCAATTAGAAAGCGTGTTTCTAAAACACTTAGAGAACAATTAGTCTTACCAAGCAATGCTAGTGATGAAGATGGAAATCCAGCGATAATATTGGTGTGCATCTCCGGAGGGAAGGATTCAGCAGTTCTGCTTGACATGCTTGTGAAAATCGTAGGCCCACGCAGAGATGTGGAGTTAGTTTGCGGCTGTGTTGACGAAGGTATCGATGGTTATCGCTCTCCTTCCATGGAGTGTGCTCGTCAACTTGCTGAACATCATGGTTTGAGATTTGAAACGATAGCTTACCCAGATCTTGGCTTTGAAAGGATGGATGCAGTCGTTGAAGCAATTCCCCTCATTGGTGAAAACCATCGTGAAGCACGAGGCATGAAACCTTGTTCATATTGTGGTGTATTTCGTCGCCAAGGATTGAATGCACTCGCCGAAAGAGTTGGAGCAAGATGGATGGCCCTTGGTCACAATCTTGACGACATGGCGCAATCGGTATTGATGAATTTGCAGAAAGGCGAGATGGAGAGAATCATTCGATTGGCACCACATACTGATTTTCCGTTGGAAGGATTAGCCCCCAGAATCGTACCACTGCGTTGGATTCCAGAGAGAGAAATTCACGCCTATGCAGTTGGTGCAAAATTACCATTCCATCATGATGACTGCCCTCATGCCCCTGGTGCTTTGCGTCAGAAGCATCGAGCACATATTGCGGAGATGGAGGCTCAGAATCCAGGGACAATGCATGGATTGTTACACTCGATGGATGCCATCCGTGAATTGTGGGCATCCACAGAAAAGCCTCCTGAATCATGGAAGCACGGTCATGCCCAGCCCTGCTCAAATTGTGGCGAGCCGGCTAGTCAACCAGTCTGTCAGGCATGTTTGTTCAAAAAATGGCTTGCAGAAGTAGCGGATTAAATCAAATTTTCAATCAATGCGCTCATATCTTGCGGTCGTCCACAATATCTACATCGCACTTCGAGTGGTTCTGAATTACTGACCTTTAGCCGATGATCTAGTGGTTCTCGAGGATTTTGAGTGATACAATTTGAAAATGTGCATTGGGCAATGTTGACCAATTCTTTACCCAAATCAACAGTACGCTTCTCTGCAACAGCGTATGATCGAATGATGGCTACACTGGCGTTTGGTGCAATCAATGCCAACCGATCTAATTCGTCTTGTGTCAATTCTCGGTCTTCAACCTTAATGATGTCCTTTCGGCCATGCTTGGATGATGGTACATTCATGACGAGGCTTATTGGACTCGATCTCCCTCCATCTAGCCCGAGCATTCGTAGCACACCCATGGCTGCGCCTGATGGAATATGATCAATTACTGTGCCATTATTGATGGCGGTCACACGTCGCATCTCAGACATCACGCATCACCTACAGGGACATCGATACCTAGCAACCTGCACATGAGTGCCATTCGTGCTACTACGCCGTTAAAAGCCTGCTCAAAATAGCGTGCATGTCTAGTTGAATCTACGTCTGGGTGAATTTCATTCACTCTTGGGAGTGGATGTAGGATAATCATCTCACCTTTGGCATCTGCAAGATCTACGGCAGCCAATCGATAGATACCTGCAACCTTGGCATATTCATCATCATCAGGGAATCGCTCTTTCTGAATCCGAGTCATGTAGATGACGTCAACATCTGGTATTGCTTCATAGAGGTTCTCTGTAACATTGATTTTGGTGCCATTTTCTAACAAATCGTTGACGATTTCTTCAGGCATCGAAAGCTGAGCGGGAGAGATAAAGAACAACTCGCAATTGAATCTAGAAAGAGCATGTGAGAGGCTGTGAACTGTGCGACCATATCGCAAATCTCCAACCAATGCCACTTTCAGGCCATCCAATTTACCAAAGGCTTGTCTTATTGTGAACAAATCGAGTAGAGTCTGTGTGGGATGGTGGCCCGCCCCGTCACCTCCATTCATGATTGAGATGGAACATGCGTCACCAGCATATTGAGCAGCACCTTGTTGGGGGTGCCTAAGCGCAGCAATGTCACAATATCCGTCAACCATCCGCATCGTATCATACAATGTTTCACCCTTAACTGCACTACTTGTCTTCACGTCACCCAGATTGATAACGTCACCACCGAGTCGTTTCATCGCCGTCTCAAAGGACATTCGAGTTCGAGTGCTCGGCTCAAAGAACATGTTTGCAAGCAACTTTCCTTGAAGCAAGGGTAGGTAAGTATCACCATTGGCCACAGGTAAGAGACGTTCCGCATCATCCAGCAATGACAGAATTTCGTCATTTGAGAGGTCGTCCATCGTGATGAGGTCCTTGTTCATCCACACCGCCGAACTCGTCCGCACGCCTCTCGGTCTTATTCCTTGGGGTCGTTCAAAGATGACGATTCCTATGGAATCGGAAGCCGAAGGTCTTGAAGAGGGTGCGCAGGTTCGGCCATTCTGATGATTATCAGTCGAACCCCTGTTCGCGTCTCTTTTTGTGGAGGTGGGACTGACCTCCCTGCCTATTATTTGGGCAGTGAAAACGGTGGACTGGTCACCTCTTTTGCTCTTTCAAAACATATTCATGTGACTGTGAACAAGCGATTTGATGACAGTATTCGCGTCGGCTATTCACAGACAGAGATTGTCGATGACTTCGAAAACCTCCAGCACGAACTTGTTAGAGAAGCAATGCGATTGACCGGAGTTACGTCCGGAGTTGAAATTACAACCATTGCTGACATCCCTTCAAGGGGCACAGGTCTCGGGTCTTCATCCACACTCACAGTGGGCCTGTTAAATGCCTTGCATACATTTGCAGGCAGAACTCCCGACGCTGCGCAGTTGGCCGCTGAAGCATGTCAAATTGAGATAGACATTCTCAATCAACCAATTGGTAGACAAGATCAGTATGCCGCAGCTTATGGGGGTGCCAACCAATTTGGCTTCATGCAAGATGATACAGTCCTTGTTTCTGCTCTAAACATGGATGAATCCGCTCTAACATCATTGTCAGATAGTTATTTTCTAGTCTATACTGGTATGACTCGAAAGGCATCAGGCATTCTAGAAAAACAATCAGCATCGAGCGAAGCAAAACGGGGTCAACTCGACAATCTACGCCAACAGGCAGTCGAGGTTCGATCGGCTTTAGAATCTGGTGATCACGAATCGGTCGGGAAACTGCTTGCATCCTCGTGGCAAATCAAGCGTCAATTGGTGGATGGAATCACTGCAGAAAAGCTCGATACTCTTTACGATACAGTGATTGGACTTGGTGCAACTGGAGGCAAACTTCTCGGCGCGGGAGGTGGAGGTTTCTTCCTTTTCCAAGCCTCGCCTAGTGTTCGTGATAGGGTTGCAGAAGAACTCGATGCAGTACACCGTATTTTACCTCTAAATGTGGATACTGCAGGCTCAACTATCATCTTTGATGATGGTTCACGTCTATGAGGTCGAAACCATGCGCAGAGCAATGTTTCTATCGATGATACTTTTCATTTCATTCCTACCCTTGTTTGAATTTGCAAATGCTCACAATTCTATTTCACGAGACCCTCAATCAATTCACCTAACTTCGGAAGAACCTCCTGGCTCCATCCTTCTGTTTGATTCGAATGGAACTCTGACTGCGATTGATGGAAGTGTTCCTTTGGATTTGTCTCTTGCAATAGACAATTGGACTCTCGTTCGTATGATTGATGGAATTCCTCAAATTGAGCGACTTATTTTCAATAATGATACGAATGCTAGCGATTTCCTCAACATGAATATATCATCACCACTGACAATCAATGGTTCAGCACATCTCGATATCATCGGCCCGATTGCACAAGTCACATCACTCAATGCAACATGGCAATCTGTTACAACAGTACCAAACACACTAGGTCATCCGGACCTCCCAAATTCACATATGGGTATACTGGCGCAGATTGATGCCGAATTTGGTGGTGATTTATCCTCCTTTGAATCATGGTTAATTGGAAACACCAGTGTAGGTTGCTGTTCGTATGACCGAGTGCAATTGATTGCCAACAACTTGAGTGTGATACTGAATGCACCAACAACGGACCCGAGTGGTTCATGGGGTTGGTCAACTACTGCTAATCTCACTGGAGAGGGAGATGGACGCAGTACGCGCTTGATTTGGGTTCAAATCACTGGTCAAATCATTGATAGTACCGATTTGCGTATCACACTTCCAGCTCCACATGAAATCCGTTTTTCACCTCAAGAAGAGCACATCTCAGGCCTACCTGATGATTTCACCGTGCATCGCGGTGATGTATCTGTGACCGGAAATATGACAATTTCAATTGGTACAAATGTAGCGCCGACAGCACATTTTGATGCCACTAACCGAGACCTCCCTTATCTTCCATGGAGCCAAATTTCAACAATCAATGGAGGATGCCAAGACACATCCATCACTGAACCCACCTCTCGATTTATTCTTAGTCAAGGCAATGAAACACTGGCAGACCAAGAATCGGATACGATTACAATCAATCCTATGGTCCAAGAAATCCCAATGGGGATGCTGGTGAATCTAACCCTTGAGTGCACCGATTCACAAGGCTTGAACTCCAATTATTCACAAGAACTCTACGTAGATGGTATCATTCCAACTCGGACTCTCAATATGCAATATTTACATCCAGATGATGAAAATCCTGTTGATGTTCAATACGGGCAAACCGAATTCATTATTCCATCGCAAGCAGTCCTCAGTGGCTCGGTATTGGCAACTGATGAATCCGGTTCTACGGTACAGATAGTATGGACTTCAAACAAAACGGTTGGATGGACCCATACTGCATACGGTCAGATGGCTTGGAATGATATTTTCATTCAAGGCTCCCACATCAATGGTCAACACTTGTCTATCGAAGAAAGGCATTTACAAAGACCACTAACAGTATATCATCTTCAATTGAATTTGTCAGATGCTGCAGGTAATATCAATACACAAGATTGGAATGTAATCATTTCAGATCGAACCGCCCCCCACCCTCGTCCTGCACTCAGTGTTAATGGCCAATACTATGGTGAATTGAATCACCCGATTGAAGGAGGCGCTAATGTTGATGTGAATCTTTCACAATCATGGGATGATATTGATGCAATCACCCTGTTGACATGGGATGTAACACTCAATGGTGAAACATTGGATGTTGGAACCAACTGGGCTGAAGTCGAGCACTTTTCACTCCCAGCACTTCCAGCCGGTCGACACGTGCTCGTGGTGAATGCCACAGACTCTTCGGGCAATATGGGGTCTCATTCGTCTGCGTTTGTGGTTGAACCTCCAATCGCTGCAATATACAGTGTCATTGATGTTGTAAAAGTTGGAGATGGAGGGCCAGGAGACGCTGGCGCTCTAGATGTAACTGTTGAGAATGCAGGTCAGGGCTTCTTCCAATTCAGGATTTGTTATCTTGACTATTGTACTGTTGATTTGGTCGGAGTCGAAGCCTCTCCTGATGGCCCTGCGGAAATGACGCACCGATTACCTGTAGAAGAATGGGGTTCCGGAGAAGTGACAATACGGCTGGAAATTCAAAATGGAACAACGATTGAACATGACACGGGTATTAGAATCGAGCAAGAAATGGCTCCCATACACTGGTTCTTACTTTTCGTCCCAATATTGGGCGGATTAGGTGTATTGTGGTATGTCGCAAACAGGCAGCGAAAGGGCCCGAAAGAATCCTAATCAATCCTTCAATCCAGTCAGAACCAGTAACGCTCCGATTGCTGCTAAGGTCCAAACGACTGGATTGGTTAACTGTAGAGAATAGGTGTAGTCGATTTCAGTTGTTGACCCACTTGTTTCAACTGAACTTCCTGCAACAAAGCGGTAATTTCCTTCTACAACTTCCCATTCTATGGAACCGTTCGTATCCGGCCCGCCGGCGTAGAATTCCAAGTCTGTAGTGTCACAGATGAGATATCCATCACCACTATCTGTACATTTCTCCGCCTGATCTGCTGATACAATACCTATCCAAGCATCGGGTTTATCCCATTCAGCAGTGACTTCGATATCGATAATGATGCGAAGTGCTTTTGGAATTGGTATGGATTCATCCATCATCACTGATTTATCACAGAAATCTACAGTTCCTCCACTTAATTGTTGTAATTCATCAGACGTACACGAGGGTACATCCAATTCAGTATTTCCAGATCCTTCATACCCCACCCAACCGCCAATCAATACAGCGAATAGGAGTATTCCTCCGATGACAACTCGAATAACTTTCATTTCAATCCCAAATACTCCGAGAGTGCCATAGACCATAATTTCATGCCCAAATGAACGCACCCCTCTTAGGGCGGTTGTTCTTGCGAGGAACATGGAGGTTTGGGACTCACTTCCCGCTCAGGTAGATGCTGAGATAATTAAACAGCGTAATCGAATCACAAATCTAGCTCTATTCTGTGCTTTCGCTACCATTATTTCTGCAGCTTGGTATATGTGGCCAGCACTAGAGGGTGATGCAGAATTATTCGACAGAATCGGTGCAGTTGGCTTGCTTCTAGGCGCTGCTCTGTTGTTGCAAGATTTAGCAGAGCCGGACGCGCGTGCGCGCGGGCGCCTAGGCGCGTCGAGTTCACTCGCTTGGCCTGCGTTGGCAATTCTCGGGATTCCAGTCGTCTCAACGACTGGTTCAGTTCAAGTTGGTCACGGCCTGATGTTCATCGTCGCTGGTGCTTGCTTGTACGGTTCACGTCACATGCTCCAAGGTGGCCTTGATGCACACAGATTCCGTGGTATTATGACACTTGGGGGATTCACAATTGGTGCTGCAATTCTACTCTCGGATATTCCAAGTGGAAACACTCTGCTTCTCGGCACCATATTGCTTGGTGTTGCCCTCATTTCTACGATGTATGACTTGTTCAGTGGAGATGATGACCGAGCAGAACGCAAACGATTCGGTCGCTCACTAGATGTATTAGAAATGAGAATACTTGAATTACAGGCCAAAGGAGTCAGTCTTGATCAAGCCTCATCGCTATGTCGAAATGCTGCTGAAGTGGGATACAAGGATC
>CAYYKF010000007.1:0-33610 GCA_964441035.1 uncultured Candidatus Poseidoniales archaeon | reverse complement strand
ATGCGGGCAAATCCGTTCTCCACACGTCCAGTTGAGGCAGAAGATGCAGAAATGTTGGTCGGAAGATCACATTTGATGACAAATTTGAGCCATCATTTGCGTTTTGGTGGTCCCAGATTGATGATTTTGCTTGGAGAACGTGGTACTGGACGCACCTCAATCCTGCATTCTTTAGGTGTTTTGACACCAAATGTACATCATTTGTCCATGTATCCTGAAAAAAATCCTGCTGAAACTCTCCTGAATGAGTTATATTGTCTAATTGCAGGATATGATGTTCCTGGTGTTACCAGCACATTGGTAGAGCAATTGGTTGCTTCATTAGAAGGTCGGACCGGAGATTTACCACTCATTTCGTTTGATTTTCCAGGCACTAATGGTGCGGATTTGGCTCAAGTTTTTGAGCGTCTGACACCAGTCTTAGCACGTCTGCGTGCATTGGTTGTCATTGCATTGACTCCAGCACAATTGAGTGCTTGGTCTGAAGATTTGCGCGAATCATATCACGTTACAGAACCCCTTGCAGACTTTGCCTCTGGTGATATTCAGACCCTCATAGATTCTAGGATGCAGAAGGTCAGTAATGAGACGTGGGCAGTCGATGATTCATTCATCTCAGAGACAATTTCTTTGACAGGAGGCCGGCCTTCAAACTTGATTCGCCATCTTAGAGACTTAGTGGACAGCGCTAGAGGAGTTTCCACGCCCTTTTCTAGACGTCAAGAAACCCTTGAATCAATGGACATAGTTCCAGCTTTACCACCTGCAGAAAACGATGCTAGACAGCGAATGGCTCCAGAAATATCAGAAGTGGTTCCCCTTGATGCAGAAGATGAACCAATTGATGTTACTGAGGAATCCTATGAAGAGAATGCGGAAATCTTTGATGATGACGAAGAAGAGATTGAGGATGAGGAAGAAGAATTTGATTGGGAGATCCGTGAAATCGACGATTTCGAAGATGTAGATGATGAAGAAGAGGAATTTACTGAAATCACTGAAGAAGAATTAGACTCCGAAGAAGAAATCCCAGGATTCCCCTCACTTGAATTAGAGGAGATTGAGGAGCCTGACATGTCTACTGCATTAGGGGGAGGGGGCGCAGTACTAGAAATGGAATCTGGAACCGAACCTCCACATAGCCCAGTCAGACCTTTTGGTGGATTGAAAGAGCGGCATCGCTCCGCGATGAGAGAACAAGGTCTTGATGATGCATTGGCACGGACACCATCGAGTGGCCCTTTGAATGCGAAACCCGACAAATCCTTGAACATCCAAAATGTTGAACCTTCCATAGATTCTGATGAGACCGCATATTGGGTCGCAGATGAACTCCCAGAGTCAATGCCTGAAGATTTAGAGACACCCGCCTATTCCCCTCAACCAGTCATGAATCCAGAGGTGGCCCGCTCTATTGGTGACACACTAAGGGCACAACGCCCTCCTTCCAGATTAACTGAAATCCCTCCTCCTTTGGACATTGAACGTATCTCAAATTTGGATGAACGAGAGATATTGATTGTAGAAGCAGCCACTGCTCGCGAAGTTTCACCTTCCGATCAGGCACTACAAGCCCATCTTTCGGTTGGCAGGCCACGCCTTTCACAAATCTTCAATGGATTGCAAAAAGCAGGAATATTGATGGTTCGAAAGAAAGGTCGCTCTCGGCTTTTCCGCTTATCTGACGCTGCGAAAGCCCACCTGTCTGGTGGGCACATGGAGGCTTGAACATGGTAGATGATTGGGAGATTTCATGGAGCCACCAAGTAGAGGGCAGGGTTGGGGCACTGTGCTGCGTTGGAGAAGATTGCCTTATTGCAGCAGGAAGCATTGTTCGGCGCCTAAATACAGATGGTGATTTTGTATGGCGCAGAGAATTTTCATTTGATGTGTATCGACTCGAACATGATGGAACAAATCTAGCTGTATTAGCGGGTTCTGGATTTTTCCTACTAGATCTTTCGACTGGCGAACTTATCGGCGAAGGTCGCTCAGTGTCTGGTGGTTTTAGGGATGTAGTGGTCAGACCTGGTGGCGGGTGGATTTTGGCCGATAGAGGCGATCATATTCACCTTTTCAACCGAAGAGGAAGAGGGATTCGAAGACTTCGGCCAGGTCCTTTGTTGAAGATGGTTGGTTGGCTTGATAGAGAGCTTTTACTTGCGCACGATGGAGAAGGAAGGTTGCGTGTTCTTCGCTTAGGAGGGGATGATGCTCAGCGTCAAATTGAAACCACGAAATGGTCTTGGGTATCCCGATTACAGGATGGTCGCTTAATTGTTCAGAAGATAGATGGGACACTTTACGAAGGCGTTCCAAATCCTTTCGGATGGGACCGCCTAGATAGAATTCCAGGGGATGGATTGATTCCTTTGGATGCTGCTTGGACAGGAGAGGGTTGGTGGGCATTGGATGTTTCTTGTGACCTCATTCAACTGCCACTGGGTGATGACTCAAAGAGACATTCTGCAGGTGATTTACTTGTATCTAATCGGGTTGATCGAATGCTGACATCAACCCGAGATGGCCTTGTCAGAATGTGGATTGCTCCACACTTGGCAAGCCGTAGGCGCCTCCTCTTTGAGGAAATCGCCTCTGGAGAAATTCGTCGTTTGGATTGGGAGCAGCGACAAGTTATCTTTGAAGCAGCGAGAGATGCGGAAGACAATGGCATGCTTAGTCGTGCAATCGAATTATACGAATCATTGGGTAGGGCAGAGGATGTTCATCGTTTAATCTCCAAGAGGGAGGGTTCCAATGAGTGAACCGAACATCGAAGTCACAGAGACTCTAATCTCTAAGTATCTTGAATTAACTCGATTAGCACGTGGAAAAGCAACCCCGCTTCATGCAGAGGGGTCTGCTGAATCAGAACGCCTACGCATCATGATGGAAATGGCTGATGCGTATGCTTCAGATGCGGAATGGTTCAGAGAGAAAGGTGACTTGGTCAGGTCTTTCGGTGCAATCAACTATGCACATGCTTGGATCGACTGCGCAGTGAAAATCGGGTTGCTTGATGGACATGGCGACGATGAAAAATTCACTCTACCATAACTACCTACAGCGTTCAGTCACTAGGTTCAAAAAGGGTGTTGATTGCCGCCGCCGACGATGAGTATGTTGCAGAGCGTAAGACGTAGTGAAGAAGAGTTACGTGAAATGCTGAGAGAAGCAGAGGAGCGTAAGGAACTGTGGGAGCGCCACTTCCGCAGTGCGAAGATGAGTCAGAAGTCGAATGCTGAAGCCATTCGAAATATCACAGCCCTTCGAGGAGTCATCAAAACTCTACGATGGTGTTTGAATATGACTGATAGCAATGGTATGCCGATATCTCATCCTCTTGATTGAGTACAATTCACTAGTTATTAGAACTGTATTAATGTGAATGCCCCAAATCCAAAGAATCCCCAATCAATAGCAAAACCACCAATATTGCTACACCAATCAGAACATGCATCAGAGCCTTACGACCAGTTTCAGGGTTGTGAATATCTGGTAGTGTATCGACTGTAGCGATATACAGGAAGGTTCCTGCGGAGAATAGCATTGCAAGTCCAATGATGTGCGTTTCCAAACCAGAAAGTGCGTAAAAGGAGACCATAATCATCACAGGTGTGGCAAGAGAAAATATCACCACGTCACGAATTGAATCCTTCCGTTCGGCTCTTTCGTGTACTGAGAATACACCTAAGCTGAATGCGGCAGGTCCTTTGTGAATGAGTACAGCGATTAGTACTGTGATGGTAAGAGCAATATCTCCGGTTGCTGCTGCTGCACCAATGGCTAGTCCATCTGTTGCAGCATGCAAGGTTAGTCCAAGCACCAACAGACCTCCTGCGGTCGCATGGTGAACATGTCCATGACCATGATCATTTTCGTGGTCATGGTGTTCTTCATGAATTGCATGACCAATTCCTGAGCCTTCTAGAACAAACATCAATAGGAAACCAGCCATTATCGCGCCCCCCAATAGTAGTCCGCTTACGTGTTCTTCATGACTCTCTCCTTCCTCATGACTTTCGTGGGAATGTGATGTGATTAATTCTGCAATCTCTTCGATTCCAGTTGATGCATTGATTTCTTCAGATTCAACTTCTTCAATCACATGCTCGATGTTTTCAGACAGCCCATCTTCAGTTGTTTCATCACCATGTGAATCTTCTTCATGCCCATGCCCTCCAAGTAGTTCTTCAATTTCTTCGATTCCTTCAGATGCTGAAATGTCTCCATCACCGACTTCCAGTACTACTAGAGCCACCGAACCAGCCAATTTGTCCTCCGATTCGTGTTCATCTGAGCCATGTTCCTCGGCCGTTGCTAATTCATACCCCTCAGGAATAACAACAAGCATCGCTGAAGCGACTATTATCCCTGCTGCAATTCCAGTAAGTTGTTTTAGTCGCTCCTTGTTTTTTTTAGACCCGGCAAATATTGGTGCTAATCCACATACTAGGGCGATAACCAGTGCTGCTGCTGCATATGCAATTGGAGGCATGGTCATGGCGGCCCGTAAATTATTATATATTTAAGAAGTATTATTAATTCACACCATTTGCCAATTTCATGAGTGTAATTTTCTCATTTAGTGCAGACAAAGAATTCGCAGCACAATTAGATCAATTAATTTCGGAATCCGGGTATAAGAATCGCAGTATGTTTCTACGTGACGCTACAGTTCACTTTACTGAGGCTACAAGAAGAGGTGATTTGAGTGCCATGGACGGGGATGAAAAAATTGAGGGAACAATGGTCATCTATTATCAGCACGGTGTTGAAAACAAGTTAATGGAAATAAGACATGCACATTCAATTACTGTTCATTCATATCATCACAATTGCCTTACTGAAAGCCATACTTGTGTAGATACAATGCAGTTGAATGGAAAAGTTCGAGTCATTAGAAAAATAGTTGAAACTTTGATCAACATCCAAGATATCGATAGAGTGGAATTTATTGCAGCTCCTATGAGATCTAAGGGTTGCTGCTAATATTAAATCCAAACATCATTTGGTGCTGTCAAATCACCTTCAGAATCACCAGTGTTGACTACACCACGTGGTTCTATGAGCATGACTTTGCACTCATTTTGAGCACGGGGTTTGTGATTGACTCCTTTTGGGACCACATACATTTCACCCTCATTTAATTCGACAGTCTTATCCTCAAACTCAATCTCCATATTGCCTTCGATGACGAAAAAGAGTTCGTCGGTATCTTCGTGATTGTGCCAAACAAAATCACCTTCGATTTTTACCAGTTTAATTTGATAATCGTTCATCTCAGCGACAACCTTAGGAGACCAATGGTCTGAAAACATTGACAATTTTTCCTTCAAATCTATTTTGTCCATTTTCCCACCAATTATTCAATCAATCTGAGTGCTTTGAAACCGTGAATTTCAATTACCGATGCATTCGCTTGGTGTAAGCGAGATTTCAGTTCTTTATCAACAGTCAATACTGGCCAACCATTTGTTGTTGCCAAATCTAGGAGTTCATCATCGGTATGTTCACCATTACCGTGAACGATTTCGGCCCTTGATTGCAATAGTTCGATTAGTATTGTCTTCGATTCACGTTCTGCTAAACTCTTCAACTCAGTAAGAACTGCCTCGGTTACTTTCAATTCTACAGGGCCAATTTTATTTTCTAGTTCAAGATCAATATTGATTCGGGCGTCTACAACCGCAACCCACCCGCAGGCATCGACGATGACACCAGTCACCGAATCACCCCTTGATAACTCCGTGGCCAATCAATCGCCATCGGCTTCCGATTCTTCTAGAGAGTGTGATTCTGCTTCCATCAGGTGCACAAATTGGAAGTCGCAATGAGAGAGATGAGGCTTTTCCTTTCACTGAAGAGACAACACCAACGCTGGTAGCAGTTGCAGAATTAAGCATCAACATTTCACCGGGCTGTAGCGGCCTAACCTTCTCAGGGTCACCTTCTCCGGATGCAACCATTTCAGTCAAGAGATTCAATTCGATATCCAGATTTTCCCATACAGGTGGTAACTCTCCAGTTCTTGCCATTACTTGTCCAGATAAGTTGTCTGATTTCGTATGAACGGGGTCAAGCGGAGTCGCAACACCGCACAAACCTCCAGCATGAACTGAGTCAAGATCTAGTCCTCCTCCCTGCACACTACTGATGGTAGTGTGAATGGGTTCCCAACGAGATTTGTTACCATCTTCGATTTTTCGACCAGGTGCAATTACAATTTCATCTCCTACGTTGAATTCACCGGTGACCACTGAACCCCCAATGATTCCACCACGTAATTTTGAAGGTCGCGCACCAGGTCTGTTGATGTCAAAAGAACGAGCGACATACATCAACCCGTCTTCTTTCTTACCAATATCTGGTGTAGGAATTGTCTCTTCAATCGCATCTATGAGGATATCCAAATTAACATCGTGGTGAGCACTGACTGGGATGATTGGGGCACTTTCTGCAATCGTTCCTGATAGGAAATCCTTGATTTCGTTGTATGATTCAATTGCGCGTTCTCGACTGACGATGTCAACCTTGTTCTGCACTACTACGACATTATCGATACCTGCAATCTCCAATGCCATGAGATGTTCTCTTGTTTGAGGTTGTGGACATTCTTCATTTGCAGCAATGAGGAGGAGCGCTCCATCCATGATGGACGACCCTGAAATCATAACAGCCATCAGAGTCTCGTGGCCTGGGGCGTCGACAAATGAAACTACTCTCAGTAATTCTTTGTCAGCATTTTCTCCACCACCTGGACGTTTTCCACTAGCATATGCCTCCCCTTTCTTGGTTCTGTAAAATGCAGTATCTGCATATCCTAGTTTGATACTGATACCTCTCTTCCGTTCTTCAGAATGTGTATCCGTCCATGTTCCAGACAATGCCTGAGTTAGTGTTGTCTTTCCATGGTCGACGTGACCAACAAGGCCAATATTGACTTCCGGTTGTCCGGGCAATTGGGTCTTTTTGGCCAGACGCATCACTTCCCTAATCACTCCGCATCGGCGTCGCCCGCAGCGTCGCCACCTTCTGCGAAGATGTCTGCTAGGGATTTGTTGCCAGCATCGACAACTTTGAGATTGATTTGGCGGGTTGCAGCAGATATGACATTACCTCGGAACACTCGGCGTTTACGAATTCCATCGTAGGTGTATCGATATCTTTCTCCCTTCTTCTTCACAATTTTATGGCCCTTGTATCCAGTACCTGGAGAAACAAGAACCTTCTTCCTGTTCCCACCATCCAAATCAGGACGCATCGGTGTCCCAGTCAAGTCTGATCCACCAGTGATTTGTAGTTTGAATCCACTGAGGGTGACATCTCCGCTTCCTACGAAAAGTCCGTCTACAGTGTCACCGATTTTCTTGCCGAGGAAGTGGTTGTAGTTTGAACCGCTGACGTCAATCGAATATGATTGTCCTCCATTCTTTGGGTCAGTATCATTGATGACGGCCTTGAAGACCTGTTCTGCTCGTTGTGCCATTGACAATCCTCGTGCGCCTCGGCGACAGTCGCCCCCTATAAGAGCGGTTCGGCCGACTCGCCGTAGGCGAAGTCAGTGAATTGTCTAATTTCAGTGCTTCAAAGCATTTTCTAATCGACTCTCAATCGTGCTTGGAAGAGTGTCTGGCATCGTGATATATTGCGTTCTACCTCGACCAGCCTTTGCAGTGGCCATTCTTGATTCCATCAAACCTCTATTTTCGAGAGATTTCAGATGCTTCCAGAAAGTTGTATGGCTACGTGGTTTCGCATTAAATTCCTCACACACGACCTTGTAAAGTTGCTCAGCATCTCCCGTTGTAATCTCAGGATCTCGCCGCAATCTCCTACAAATGGCCAATAGTACGAGCTTCTCGTGTTCAGGAAGTTGGTCGACAATGCTGGGTTCAACAGTATTAACTCTCATCGCAGTCCGTTTCTGAACATGCTTTGCTTCGACTTCTCGACATCCACCTTTCTCTGCTTGCATGACACTTGATTCTAGGAGTTCTATCGCGACACGTGCATCTCCGGAATCTGCTGAAGATTGCCCGATTAACGTGAGAATTTCCTCGGAAACGGCACCATGTCGAGTTGCTAATGCAGCGCGCTGTGAGGCAATCGCGGTGAGTTGATTGGCCGAATATGGTTTTAGAGCAAGATGATTTGATTGTCCAAATCTAGAGATAATGGCTGCTTCTAATCGGTCAAGGACCTGTTCTTGGCTGATTAAAATTAGAGACAAAGTACCACTTTCGTCTCTTCCTTCATCAATCCGGAGAAGTTGGTACAACAAATCACCATCATCTCGACGCAGCAGATGATCTACTTCATCCAATATCAATAACATATGCTGATTCCTAGTTCTTAGGTTACGACGTATACCCTGAATCACTTCGCTCGACGAAAATCCTCGTTCGGGCCACCTATCATCTAGTGATTTAGCAACTCTTTGTAGAACTTGTGCAGTGGTAGGGTGATTTCGACAGTTGACATGAACAGGAATGATTGTACGTGCAGTTGATAGATGCCTCGATAGGTCATCAGCAAAAGCCCGACTGAGAACTGTTTTCCCAGAACCGACGTTGCCCGTAATAATCGCTCTGCAAGACATACCGGGCGTGGCAATTGATGTGAACATTGAGGCAAGAGCACTCTGTTCTTCTTCCCGACCAACAACTTCTGGCGGCACCCAATCATAAGAAAGTGGGGCTGCATCAAGCAAGATGAGTCCCGCGCCAATCCGATTCAGGTATTCAGCCATCGCTGCCTCCCATAGTTGGCTGTTCTTGAAGATATGGACTGTTACACGTGCACGGGCCCCTATGGCGTGATGTACGCGCATCTCCGCGCGAGGTTCAAGACAATATCAAGAGCAAGAGAATCAAAACTTCCAACACATTCAATCCAGCCAACATAAGAGGGCGGCGCTCGATTGCTTAAGGAATCTCATCGAATTGATATCCAGTTTCCCATTTTTTCTCTCCTAGGGCCACTTCAAGTTCAAACGGTGTGATTAGCGGCTTTGCATATCTTACCGAATCATCAATTGCAATTCGTGGACAGGCGGTGTTGACGAATGCATCAACAGGATAGAAATCGATTAGCTCTGGACCGATGTGCTCCAAGGCTAGCAAATATCCCTTTTTTCCATGTTTTTCAAGAATACGCTTCATTCTAAGGGCCAGTGTTCTTCGCATTTGTCCTGGCTTCTCTCCAATCAGAATTCCAAATGACTGAGCATTATCGCATGACATGATAAGTCCAAATCGCTGGCGAAGGATTCTCTCAATTCTTTCAAACGACATTTCTTCAGCATCGCCCGAATATGGATCCAACATCGCCAGAGGTTTGCCAGTATGCAATACTAAACCGATGGGGTGGAAATCCCCACTTCCAAGGAACAAATAGTGTCCAATATCCTCTTGGTCCCCTGAATAGTTGCAACCCAAAACCTGGCCAGGAAAAGTCAGTCTGTCCCCTCCAACTGGGACTTCAACCTCAAAGCCAGCAGCCTCAAGACGCTCTTTGTAGTCGAATATTAGGTGTAGGTGCTGAATGCTCCCAACCAATCCTAACTTTGTACCCGTTAGTGGTAATACTCGACCTACAGCGTCAAGAAACATATCTTTCGCCTCATCCTCGCTTCTGCCATCAGTATTATTGGCTGCAGTAAGTCGGTTTTCTGCCATCGCTCGATGTTCTAACAAAATAGGGATGACTGGGTCAATGGCAGGATCTCCGTCATATGTGACGTTGATGAATTGGGTCGGCATACCGGAGTCAATGTTCATTTGAGAATGACCCATGTGGGCAACCAGTTCTACACCCATCCGCTGCATCTTGTCATGCACCAAATCACAGGCACCATAGCAAGGGTCTGCGGCGAGGATGATTTTCGCCGTAGTTTCTTCTTCTATAGCATCCATCATATCCAAAGCTTGCATCTTCAATCCTTCTGGAACTTGGAGTGCTACAAGTCGGTTATCATTGGCCTTGATACGTTGGATCAATTCATCCAGTTCGAAGTCATGACGCTCCATGTCCATATGATTCACCTAATCCAGAAGAATGACCTTATCTCCATCCATTCTTAATCTAACCAAACTCGATAGTTTCCAACCGTATTTATTACGTAAAAACTCTAACCCATCTCCTTTCTCAAAGATGATATGCACACCTTCAACATGTGCTCCGATGCTTTCGAGGGTCTGTAGAATTGGTTCGATGGTTCCACCGGTACTGACAACATCATCAACAACTAGAATTCTCTCATTTGGTTGGATATCATTCAGATATAACTCACCTTTTGAATATCCTGTGCTCTGATTAATTGCAGTTTCTCCTGCGAGCCCATATGCTCGCTTTCTAGCGATTATCAAAGGTTTACCACTCGAAATGGAAAGAGCAGACGCAAGAGGAAGCCCCATCGCTTCTATACCCAATATCAAATCTACATCATCCCAGTTTACTTTCTGTGAAATTAAATCACGAGCAGCCTCAAGTAAGTTAGCACTCTGTCTTGGCACTCCATCTGTAAGTGGATGAACGAAGTAAGCATATTCTCCTTTCATCACGACAGGTGCATCGATGACACTCTTTCGAAGCAATTTGACATTGTCCTCCATGGGACACGCCCTCCTCAGACCAATCCTTTGAGATGCTCATGCCCTTTTACTACTCGTGTAGTGCATGGGCTTGGGAATTTCATGCTAGCCTTGCGCATCGCATCTTTTGCAGGTAAGAAATAATCTGGTTGTGTTGAGATTGTGATGACCGATGTTCCCCGCTTGCAGCGCGCAGCAGTACCCACATTCTTTCCAAAGGAGCAGCGCATACCTTGAGACACACGATCTGCACCGGCTCCAGTTGCCTGTTTGTTTTCACGAAGAATGTGGTGTGGATATACCTTGATTCGGAGTGCATATCCTTCGGGCCCAGCCGCAGCGCGAATGGTCGCATTCGAGACCTGTCGAGCTGCTTCTAAAGCAGTATGGCGAATTTGACATGATTCATCCACGGTCAATTCCAATATAACCGGAAATTCATCAGCCTCGGATGCTTTTCTGTTGCCCATGTGGAATCGCATGATTCGATTGTTGGGAACACCTCCAGTATACTTTCGGCGCGTATAGGCCTGACCTTTGAGACGCCGATACATTTTGGCTGGTTTACGTGCCATTGCATTCCCTCGCAGGGCCGGCGACCCGAATTCCGTATTTAACAGTGCTCGGCCACCTTCGGTGGCAGAGGTATCTGATTATCAGGCATGTTCTTCAACTTCGTCGGTCCCATAGGGGTCGTGTCAGAATTATTGTCCCGCATGTTCTCCTTCCTAGATTCGCCGGATGAGAGGCCTTGGGTAGCGATGGGGGCGTTCGCAATATTCGTGATGCTGGGTTGCCTTTGGATACATCAAGCACAGATATTACCAGGCGTATCTTCAACCGAAACGAGTCTAGATGGAGAGGTGCTTGACATGCAATGGGGCGCGGATGGAACTCATGCCTTGGCATTGGTCGAGTCCGATTCAGGTCCAGTACTACAACTCAGGAGTAGCGATGGGTCTTGGAACGACTTCGAATGTGGTTGTAATCCCACTGCAATTGGGGGTTCAGTATCCTCTTGGATTATAGGGGGAGAGGATGGTTGGTTTGGTCAAATCATCCCCGGTTCAGACACGCTAATTACACGATCTCTTGAGTGGGTCGAAAGCCCACCAGACATCGTGTCTATAGATGGGGATTTGTATTCAGGATGGATGATAGTTGAGTTCGAAAATGGAATCCGGGGAGCAATGACTTGGGATTTGCTAGAGGTGAGTAATAGCACACTAGCTCCGCTAGAAAGCATCATTCTCACAGATGTAGAAGTGGTGAGTGGAGGTGCTTTGATAATTGGATATGACCTTTCAGCAGGGAACCCGGCAGATGGACCAACCGCAGAGGTTCTAATTGCCGGTTCGGTGATTCCCGAGTCAGCACCCCATCTAGATTTGCTGCACCTTGGGGCAGGCGCACCATTTCACACCATATTATCCATTGAGGATGGGCCTTGGTCAGATGCCTTCATCGCAATTGTTGCAGGGGGCGACACCGTTTATGGGATTCAAGTTGACCATTCCGTCCATCGCATCCCTGGTTCAACAGGTTCCGACACGATGACAATGGATCAAGATGGTGGATTGTGGTTAAGTGATGATAGCACCGTACTCACATTTGGAATGGGTGATTCATCTTCTCGCACGATACTTCTACCTGATGGTATGGGTGACGATATTGCTAAGGCATTTACGGCAGGAGACTCGGTTGTTCTAATCGCTTCAGACGGTTCTGAACGAGTGACAATAGACCCATCTGCGCAGCATTCATTGTTGCAGAGTTTACAGATTTTAGGCGATTTCATTCTATTCCTTGTTTTCCTTGTCTTTGCAGGATTCGGTGCACACACCTTGCTTAGGAGACACGAAATCTTCTGATATCAATCTAGATTTCATTTTCAACGTTCACTACGTGAACGTCCGTGTTGTTCTTAGGCTGTCGATGAACTTGACAGAGCGTTCCGTCTGCGAATAGGGCGACAGGAGGTGATTGACTGACGAAAGGACCTAGCATGCTTGATCAGTATGCTGAGATTAAGGCCGAACATTCTGACACAGTCCTATTTTTCCGTATGGGTGATTTTTATGAGATGTTCTACGAGGACGCAGTCCTCGCTTCCGAAGTCCTTGGAATCACATTGACGAGCCGTGACAAGAAGAGCGATAATCCAGTTCCGATGGCAGGTGTTCCTTGGCATTCAGTTGAAACCTACTTGCAAAGGATGTTGCGGGAAGGATACAAGGTCACACTCTGTGAACAGGCTGATGAATTGCGTCCTGGAGAAAAGATACTGCGCAGAGTTGTTACCCGCGTTTACACGCCCGGTTCTCTTTACGAAGAAGAGTTGATTGGTGAAGATGGTAGTGCCCTCCTTGCTTCTGTGGTCATGAAGGGTGATACACTAGGAATAGCAGTTATCGATCCATCCAGTGGAAGGGCCTCTTCAACTGAGTACGAAGGCTCTGGTCGTTTTGAGAGGATGCGTGATGAATTGCTTCGTTGGGCTCCAAGAGAGGTCGTGATGACCAGCAAAGATGCCAAGCATGATGATGTAATACGTATTTTACAAGACATCGATGGTTTGCTTCTAAGTATTCACGACCTTCCAAGTAAGGGGCGATTGCAAGCACTGCGGAATGTACTGGAACTGAGTGATCTCGGTAGTCTTGATTTAGACAGCAGACCTCAAGCAATGGAGGCTGCAGGTCTAGCGACAGCATATCTTTCGAAGCTTCATTTGGTTGATTCAGTTCCCCTGCGTGAGATAAACCTCGGTGCAGATTCAAGCCACATGTTACTTGATCAAACAACCCTGCGTAATCTAGAGTTAACCCACACATTGTCTGGAGAGAAGACAGGTAGCCTGATGCATTCTATTGATTCTACCCAGACTTGGATGGGCCGTAGATTGCTCAAAGAATGGTTGCTAAGGCCCCTAATGGATTCCTCTTCAATATCTGAACGGCATGCAGCAGTTGCAAGTCTTGTCAATGCGAATCGAAGATTAAGGGAGATTCGAGCCACACTAAAGGCGATGAGGGATTTAGAGCGCTTATCTACGCGCCTTGCCTATAACCGAGTCAATGGAAGGGATTTGTTGGCAATCGCTGATTGTCTTTCGAGAATGCCTACACTCCAAGCACTGCTAACTGAATCAGAAAACACGATGCTGAACGAATGTGCAGAAGAACTCACAGATTTGGAATCATTGAAAGAAAATATTCTCGATGCACTTCTTGATGAGCAACCAGCCTTGATTCGTGAAGGGAAAATGTTTCGTGAAGGTTATGACAACAAACTCGACGATTTGAGGAACAAAGCCAACAAAGGAACAACATGGCTCTCAGATCTTGAAAAATCTGAACGTGAGCGCTTAGAAATTCCTAGTTTGAAGGTTCGGTTCAATCGCCAATTTGGATATTTCATAGAAGTCACAAAAACCCATCTTGATAAGGTCCCAGAGGATTGGATTCGGCGCCAGACGATGACGAATGCTGAGCGTTATGTGACAGAAGAATTGAAGGAATGGGAAGACGTCATTTTGAATGCAGACAGTCGGGCGAATGAAATCGAGTATCGTCTTTTCTGCACGTTGCGCGACACTGTCAAGTCTACCACACCCATCCTCTCCACCATCGCTCGCAAAGTTTCAACAGTAGATGTTCTCGCATCTTTTGCACATCATGCTCGTTTGCGATCTTGGAGCCGTCCAGAAATCGTGGAAGATACTCGCTTGGACATTTCAGGCGCGCGCCATCCGGTATTGGAATCCGATGGTCGTTTCGTTCCAAATGATGTGCGTTTTGATGCAAAAAGGCGTTTCTTGCTTCTAACTGGACCTAACATGGGCGGCAAGTCGACTTATCTCAGAACAAATGCATTGATTGCAATCTTAGCGCAGGCTGGCTCATATGTCCCAGCAACAAGAGCAAGAATCGGCCTCGTGGATAGAGTGTTCACACGTGTTGGTGCCCACGATGATCTTCGTCGAGGTCGTTCAACGTTCATGATGGAAATGATTGAGGTTGCACATATTCTACGACGTGCAACACCAAATTCCTTGGTTCTTTTAGATGAGATTGGAAGAGGCACCTCTACATTTGATGGGTTGGCAATAGCGTGGTCGGTAACTGAAGATATTGCGAAGAGAATAGGCTGCCGCACGCTCTTTGCCACACACTACCACCAGTTAGTAGGCCTTGAAGAAAACATTCCAAGTTTGGTCAACATACATGTCCAAGTTGCGGATTCAGGTGGTGAGATTGCGTTCCTTCACACTGTCGCAGAAGGTCCTTGTGATGATTCCTACGGTGTACAGGTGGCGTCTTTAGCCGGCTTACCTGCAAATGTAGTTTCAAGAGCTCGAGATCTACTGATTTTCCTTGAGAGTCAAGCAACAGGTGCTAGAGCAGGAGAGGGGGGCCCCATCGCTCGAGATTCAGGCCAATCAAGCCTCTTCGGTTGGCTCCTTCCTGACAAATTAGGAGAGGAAAGAGATGAGGAAAAAGGAGTAATTGAATCTCAGCCAAAGGAAGTACCTTTGTCTATGACTGAACGGATGATTATTCAGCGTCTATCTGAAGCGGACCCGGATTTAATGAGTCCAAGAGATGCAATCGATTTACTCTACGAAATACGAGGAATTGTCCGTGGAACGCATGAGTGGTTGGAGGAATGAGTGTGGTTCTGACGACAAATAATCGGCGTCCAATCCAACAATTGGATGATGATACAATTGGCCATATTGCAGCAGGAGAAGTCGTTGAGAGGCCAGCGCAAGTGGTTAAAGAATTGGTTGAAAATAGCATTGATGCTAATTCTACCAGAATCCGTGTTGAAATAGAGAGAGGTGGTTTTGATCGAATTGCAATCATCGATGATGGCACAGGTATACCTTCTGAGGAACTTGAACTTGCAGTCACCAGACACGCTACAAGCAAATTGTCAGACTTCAAGGACTTGGCAGCAATACATACTCTTGGATTCAGAGGTGAAGCGTTGGCTAGCATAGGAATGGTCAGCCATCTTAGTGTGTCAAGTCGCCCCGAGGGTAATGATGGAGTGAAAATAGAGGTAGATTGTGGTGCAAAGCAAGCGCAGGAGATGGTTGGTATCGCTCCAGGAACTCTAATTGAAGTTCGAGATATTTTTGCCAATCTCCCAGCACGCTTATCGTTCCAGAAGAAGCCTTCGGCAGAATCAGCAGCCATCGTTGAAATCGTAGTTTCTCAAGCCCTATGCAATCCGGAAGTAGGTTTCGCAGTAACAGTCGACGGCCGCAATGTTCTGGATGCTCCACCTGGTGCAGGTATTGAGGAACGCTTGTTCGATTTGCTAGGTGCTCCCGCAGAGCGTTTGATTCCATTATCGTCTTCTGAGGATGACTCCAATGCACCAGGTGATGAAAGATGGTCCGGGTGGATTTCACCTCCTGATTTGACTCGTTCCAAAAAGGATGAAATCCACGTTATTATCAATGGTCGGCCTGTTGCATCATCACCCTTTACTCAAGCAATTCGTCGTGGTTATCACACACGATTGATGGTGGGAAGACACCCAATTTGTGTGGTTAGTCTTGACCTCCCTCCCGATGAAGTTGATGTTAACGTTCATCCTACGAAGAGAGAAGTACGTCTCAAACATTCATGGCGGGTATTGGAGCGACTTGAAAGGTCCATTAAACACACCCTGCTGTCGATTCCCACTGGTTCAATGACGCCAGATTCTAGCCCGATTGAATCGATTGAAAGCACAATTGATAGCCCGACATCAGAACCAGCCCCGCTTCCAGCCTGGGCCAAACCTGCGCAATCCAGAATTACCTATGCCGGAGTTCCAGAAAATGAAACGAAGAAAGCAGAAGTGATTGTAAGTGAGTCTCCACTGACTCAACCCACACTTCCAGACTTAGGCATCGACAAAATGTCTCCGGCCTTGTCTAGCGCGGAACGAGATTTGCATCGCTGGTGCACTGGCGAGGAGAGTATCTCACCTCTAAATGAACCACATTCTAGTCCTCTAGATGTTGAGGTCACAGACATACCAGAAATGGTCCCATTGGCTCAATTTGCGGATTCTTATGTCCTTGCTCAGGGCAAGAATGAGCTGTTTATTATCGATCAACATGCATTGCATGAGCGGATTCGTTACCAAAGACTCAGGAATGATATGGCCTCTTGGCGGAGTCAAAGTTTGATGTCACCATTGCCGCTCAGTTTGTCAGCATCTAAATTGGAAATCCTCCGTGGCCACATGAGTCGGTTGATTGAGATTGGATTTGGTTTTGAGATAGATGATGATGTATCAGCAACTGCAATCCCACTAATTTTGCTTGGTAGTGACCGAATTGAAGGATTCATTGACGATGTATTGAGTGAACTTGAATCGGGCGCCAATCGCCTTGATACTGTTGAATCCCTATCCGATGAGGTCGCCTTCATGAAATCTTGTCGTGGTGCAGTTAAAGCGAATCAGAAATTATCGTTGCCAGAAATGAGGCGATTAATTTCAGATATGCGTACTGTGGAAAATCCTTGGGCATGTGTACACGGGCGCCCAACGGTACTACGGATGTCTCTAAATCGATTGGATGGCCATTTCGGGCGTCATGGATGACGATTATCGTGAGCTTCTCTCAGACTAATTCCATAACTGGTAAGGTTCTCCAAAAATTTTGGATCTGAAACATTGTGTAGTTCGACCCCATCTATCATCCCTCCAGTTTTGGTTGCTAGAATTATTGCAGTCATTTGTATTCGATGGTCGTCATACGTCGAGACCAATTGTGTTGGAGCAACAGGGACTTGTCCACCCCTTATGTCCAACCCATCAGCATGAATCTTAGCCTCTAAACCAAATGAAGCGAGTAGTTTCACAGTACTAGTAATCCGAGGAGATTCCTTGTATTGGGCATGAGATGCCCCACAAATCGTCCCACCTCCACCAATTGCCATCGCTGCAGAAAGTGGTGTAATCAAATCATTTGCATCTCTGAGATTAACTTCACAGTGTCTTGTCAAATCAATCTCAAACAATATTTCGGAACCAATCGCGTCTTTCTTTTCAATTTCTGGAATGTTGGTGCTTATTCCGTGAATTGTTTCAAACAATTTTGCAAAAGCGATGTGGCTTGCATCTAGAGGTATACTAACTTCTGTTGGCGGCTGACAAATAAAATGGTCCAAAGTGTCTTCATCTATAGCATTTGAAGAGCCACACATTCTTGCGATTTCAAAAGATAATTCTGCATGTCTACGACTTACCAAATCTCCGACCTTTTCAATTCGAATTTCTCCTCCATTAAGTGCAGGCATCGATAGCAATAATGCAGAGAGATGTTGACTTGTTTTGTTTACATCTAGAGTAATTACTCCTGATTTCATAGGTCCTCTGATAATTATTGGTAAACCATCTTCATTTTCCGAATGTGTAATTTCAATTCCAACATTCTTGAGTTGTTGCCAGAATTCAGGATTCCCTCTTCGTCTTAGGCTGTTATCCCCATCAAGGAGAATCGGTTCTCCAATTCGTGCAACAGCGATTGTTAACAATCTCATCGCTGTGCCAGAGTTTGCACAATCTATTCCATTATTGGATTTCTTGAACCCATTATTTCCAACAGCCCTAACAATCCAAGAATCCTCCGAATCTGAAATTTCTACTCCCAATGTAGACAATGCCTCGCGCATTGCAATTGCGTCTGCACCAGCTCCGATTACGCCAGTAAGTTTGAAAGAATCATTTTCAGGTCCTTGTGAAGTCATTAGCAACCATCTGATGAGGTGACTCTTTGAGGGAGGTAGCCTCCATGTCACTGGCCCACAATGAGTCCATGGCTTTACTTCAATAGCGGCAATTGTTGGAGTTACCTCAGATTTGCTGAGGTCAGATGAATAGTCCTCGAATCGTTCCACGTCGGTCCGAGTATGGTTTCACACATCATTCCGTCGCAGGAAGAGGCACGGATGCAAGAAGGATTGTGCTAGAGGAAGAAGTAGAACGAATTTCAAACGACCAATCTCCACTACCTGATCCAGAAAGGGTGGTATTGATGATGAAATAATCTCCGCGATTCACAGTATAGGATGCATCTCTATCATGGAATGTAATGGTACCTCCAATCGCACCATATACATCCGCGTCGTTCACGGTCCCCGAGATTTGGGAATCATTGGAACCAATTGGTGGCTGAACTGAGAAAGAGACTTGTGAAGTATACAATTCGGTAGATAAATCTGTAATTCGAACAACTTGGAATCCATTGTCCAGCGATTGAGCACTAACTTTGGCATATGGTCTACCTTTCTCTGGGGCACCAACTGCATCACTGACCATGAGATATACCGCGCTCGCCAATAGAACTGTAATTGCCATCAAAAGAACCGTGGCAATAACAGGGCTTACGGCCTCATCCTCGTTGACCAACTCGCCCCGCATGAGTGACGATGACACGCCTCATGCTGTAAACACACCGGAACGCAATAGCCTCACCCGAGTAGAAATCAAAGAAAAGGGCAGAGCCAGAATCAAACTTTCGTTTCACGATTCTTTAATCGAAGGCCCTTGTAACTGCATTTCCTGCATCGCTTCGCGCGCAAGCCATTGCGGGCATTGCACTTCATGCATATTCTGACCGCTAGTAATCTAGCTTCAGCTTCAGGAAAGCGTGCCATGTTGCCGCCGACCTACTCCCCCTATTTAATCGGCTTGGGAATTGTACACCTGATAGAAGGTCGCCAGACCGTCATGGTCATGGCTCAGTCATTGTTCGTAGGCAGTGTTCACATGCGTCTAGAGCGATTGCCAGGTATTCATCATGATTCATCCTGTATCATGATTTCAGGTAGCGATGCAACCTGCATCATCGACCCTGGGACTACATGGTACCAAACCAATCTCTTAGAACGATTGAAGCCCCATCTTGAAGGCAGAGCTCCAGTGACCACCATTTTGCTCACACATCGGCATTTTGATACTTGTGCAGCAGCACCTTATCTTGCAGAAGAATTCGGGGCATCGATAAGAATTCATGAGGATGCTGTAGCACCTCTTTCGGGTGGAGATTTGTTCACAACTTGGGCCAGTCGCTACGACTCAGACATGCCTACAATTGAATCAATACCATTGCTAGATGGTGATGTAATATCTTTGGGAGATGTACAAATTCATGTTTTGCATTGTCCTGGTCACACGACGGATTCAAGTGTATTCTATCTCCCTTCAAAATCCGCAGTCATATGTGGGGACTTGATACCAGCAGCAGAACATCCTGCTAGGGCAGATTTTCCAACAGGTGCTCTCAATGAATTGTTATCTAGTTTGGAACGTGTTCAGAAGTTAGTGCCAGAGATGCTAATCTGTGGTAGAGGGGCAGCTGTAGTCGGTTCAGACAATTGCGAATCAGTCCTCATGAAACATATTGAGTCAGTGCGTGACCGTATCGAACGAAAAGGTGCACTTCCTGAAGGGTGGCCAAAACCTGCAGAGACATGCCATTGGCTCACGCCTCAACCGGCGTGGGAGTTTGATTGAGAACGGCGAATTTGGTTTGAGTGAATCTTCTGGGTTGTTGTTCTTCTACAAGGTTGAATTCCCCCAATCTTTTGAACCTCATTCGCAACCAACCTGACATCAATATAATCTCTCCTTTTTGAATTCGAATTGAAGTAATTCTTCTCCCCACTCGCCTCATTTGAATCCCTTTTCGAGGTAACCCCTCTCCTGTGATGTGCACATTGCCATCTGCATCTGCAGAAATCAATCGAACTTGGTTCTCATTATTGATCTCAAAGGCCATCGATGTGATTGCCGCCTGATGTGGAACACTTGCACTTACATGATGTAAATCTGGTAAACTTAGAATGGTAATCGCGCCCTTGACATCTCCAATTGCCACATGTGAAATGTCACCAGATTTAACCTCCATTCCCAACAAAACAGTTGCAGGGTCAGGTAGATGCGCAATTACCGCCTCTCCATTCATAGGCCACCAACAAAGGTCACCAGAAATGTGCGCATTCAGCAAACCTTGCTGTAATACAAGACTACGTACGACTGGGTCCGTTACCGCAGACATATGTAATACTCAACGCGAGAGGTCATCAAGGGTTTCGTGGGGGGGCCCGGGGCCCACAAAGTGAAAGTGTTACCAAGTCAAACTTTCATCATCTTTCTTTTCTTTCTTGTAATGGCGGTAACAAGGTTTGCAGATTGAAAGTCTGCGGTTCTTTGATCTGAGGTCTCCATCTTTCCAAACCTCTAACAGATTGTCATACGCTATACTACGGCCACCATGACTCTTGTCAGCCCAGTTTTCACAATTTTTGATGGCGCACGGTTTCTCACCTTCCGGTTTCTCCTTGCGTCGGCTCTTACGCTCATCATCTTCTCCACTGGCTTGACGTGCTTTGCGCGCCTTCTTCTTGAAGCCCATCAAAATCCCCAATCCTCTCTTGTACTTAATTCGTTCAAGCCCGCTCTATCGTGGCATTTCGGTCGGGTCCAACTCCAACACTAATGATTGATATGCCTGACAATGCCTCTATTTTCTCTACATACTTACGCGCATTTTCGGGTAGTGCTGCAAAACCGGTTCCTTCTCTAGAAGCCTCGTTGGCAATTTCCAACCATTCATCTAGCGAGAATGCAGGGAATCCAGGCACTGTTTCGTACACAGGCCTACATTTTGCGAGTCGCCCTATTTCAGCTGGCACTTCGTGACATGGTTCATCATCAATCGTATACCCGATGCAAATTCTTAATTCTTCTATCCCACCTAATACATCGAGTTTTGTTAGCGTAACACCATCAAATCCATTCATTCGATTTGCGTGCCTTAATACAACAAGGTCGAGCCATCCACAGCGACGTGGTCGTCCAGTCGTTGTCCCGAATTCATGCCCGATATCTGCCATATGCTTTCCATTAGAATCCAGCATCTCTTTGCCATCATATAACTCGGTAGGGAATGGCCCTTCTCCTACCCTAGTAGTATACGCTTTGACCACTCCATAGGTAGATGTGACGTGGCCAGGATGAATCCCAGCCCCATGAGTTGCATTGCCACGACTGGTAACGGAAGATGTAACGAATGGAAAAGTCCCTTGGTCGATATCCAAAAGGCAACCCTGTGCTCCTTCAAGGAGCACGTTTTGACCCTGTTGTAATGCCATGTCGAGCATTAGGCCAGTGGGAGCAACCGCTGCTCCAAAGCGCTGCCAAATCCACGAGAGGTCTAGAGCCAGTTTTTGTGGCGTAATCTCTCCATGCAGACTCTTCTGTGGGGAAGGCGTCTTCCATCCTATTGGATCGTCTTCAGAAGGACTGGTGTCTTTGATACCATATCGGTCAAGACGAGCATTCATCCTCTCTGCTGTGTATTCAAGCCAGTCGGAATCCGACATACGTGATGGAATATCGCAAAATCTGACACCAACACGCTCAATCTTATCCCCGTAAGTTGGACCAATACCACGCTTGGTGGTACCAATCTTCGTGTCAGTGCCATCTATACGGCGATGGAATGGCAAATTCACATGTGCTCTCTCACTAATCCAAAGCCTTGTGCCTTCAGGTCGTTCGCGCATCAATTGGAACCAATCATCTAACTCCTTCTCCAATGTCCAGGGGTCAATGACCATCCCATCTCCAAGAACCAGATTACATTCAGAATAAGTGATTCCACTAGGAAGATGATTGAGTTTCAGCGTTGTATCACCGATGACAATCGTATGACCCGCATTGTTCCCCCCTTGGAAGCGAGCGACCCATTGTGCCTCGCTGGCAAGTTGATCAACCATCTTGCCTTTGCCCTCATCACCCCATTGTGCGCCTAGCACCACAGTGGCGGGCATGATTGGACCGCGACGCGGGACTCACTTGAACATGCCTCAGGACTTCCCGCCTCTTTTTGCACCATTTTTGATACATCTAGGGGACATCATTAAGTCCTATTAAGGCAATAAATAAGTGTAAACGAGGAAAGGAGCATATGTGGGTAAAATTCCGAACCAAACGGACTCCTGCGGGCTGATAATGTGAAAATATGGGATAGCAAATGTTTATAAGGGACTGAGAATATATACTAACCTGGGGTTAACTAATATGGGAATGGAACATACTGAATCTGAAGCCGCGCCTATTGGCGAAAAAAATCAGACCTTCGGTGCGGCTCGAGCAGCACGTCGAACTGTGAGTCAAACTCAACCATGCAGAGAATGTGGTGAGACCGAATGGGATGAAGATCAAAGTCGTGGTGAAACATATTGCGTTTCTTGTGGTAATGTGGCAGAGGAGAAGGCCATTGACCCAGGTGCCGAGTGGACCAACCACTCTGACGGTAATGACCGCTCGCGAGTAGGTGCTCCTACGCGCCAGTCACTTTCAGACAAGGGCCTCAATACTAGTATCTCTAGGGGTGATTTGACCAGTGCTGCGGCTCGCCGCCATGGTATTAAATCACGAGATGCTCGAGATTGGCGCCGTCGTGCAATCATAGATGAGAGAAGTAAGAATCGAAGTTCTCGCGCGCGGAACCTGACAAAAGCCATGCAATTCATCCGTGATCGTGGAAATCTCCCTCCTCGTCTTGTGGAAGAGGCGGCCGCATTGTATCGTAAGGCTGCAGAAATGGGTATCGTCACCGGTCGCAGTATTCGAGGTGTAGCCGCTGCCTGTGTCTATCTTGCCGCACGTGAAGCAAGTTTACCACGTAAAATCGAAGAGATAGGAGAGCAATTTGACATGACTAGCGAGGCTGCGTCGAAGGAGCTCAAACGTACTATTCGATTAGTATCTCGCAGATTGGGAACCCATCACATCACTGGACCTGCCGAATATCTAGATGTATTCCACAGCAAATTGGGTTTGCCAGCACACGTTCTTGGCGAAGCCAACTATCTTTGGAATCGAGTATCTGAATCTATGGAATGGCAAGGTAAGAAGCCGGCTGGAGTGGCCGGTGTCATGCTGTATAAAGCAGCAATGAACCGTGGTCATTCGCGAACACAATCTGAGATTTGCGAAGTCGCAGGTGTATCTGAAGTGACCTTACGTGGTCTTCTGAGAATCCTTGAAGCGTTGCTTGCCCAGTTGGGCGAAGCACCGTCGAACTGAAGAACGGCCTTCACTTCGACCAGCCTAGGGGCGCTTAGATCAGCTGGAAGATCGTCTGGTTTGCAACCAGAAGGCCGGGGGTTCAAATCCCCCAGCGTCCACCATCTGCGTGTTGGACAATCACTATGTTCGTTCCTTAAGTCGCCACATCATGGGTGAAGAGAGCCGTATCAAAATCTCTCTTTTCATGGTTTCAATTCTGATGTCCGTGAGCACATTGCCTTTGGTGGCTGCCACTTCAGAATCAGATTTCTATCTTGGATTCAAGCCAATGCCCTTGGAAGATGCCACAAATGAGATTACAGGATTTGAATTTCTGCCAGATAGTAACGAATTTTTCACAATCAATCAACGCGGAGAAGTGATGCATTACGAAATCGTTGGCGACGACATTGAGTATCTGGGCGGATTTGATTTGCCCGATGTTGTTTTCGGCTTGCAATGTGCCGTTTCAATCGCATTTGATACAAACTACGCCGAAAATGGCCTCATTTTCTTCTCATATTGTCCTAATATGTACGAGATGGTCATTTCCCGCTACCATTTTGACGGAGAGGACTACGATAGTGTATCAACTACGCAATCTGAAATTTTCCGTACAGGAGATTTCCGTGCAGTGAGACCTTGGCATTCCATTGGAACATTAAACATGGATGATGAAGGAAACCTTTGGGTTCCAGTCGGAGACAAACACGTCGATGATAACTCTCAGAACATGAGCAATCCATTGGGTAGTATCATTCGGATTGTCCCCAACCGAGATGCGAACGGTAGCGGACATCAACCATCACCAGGAAATCCATTCATCGGAGTTGAGGGCGTTGATGAGGACATTTACGCATACGGAATACGTTCACCGTGGACAGCATCCCTCGACTCACAAGGCCGCTTATGGGTGGGGGATGTAGGATGGCTGACATATGAGGAAATCAACCTCGTCACTGAACCCGGGCAAAATTTTGGTTGGTCTCTCGTTGAGGGTCCTTGCTCAACAAATTGTACAGGCCTCACAGATCCAATTCATGCCTATCTGCACGATTTTGGAGCATCCTCAATTTGGGTTGGGCGCGAGTATCTTCCAATAGGTCCCGATCGATATGATGGACATCTGTATGGTAAGATGCTGTACGGTGATTTCTATGGGGATTTCATTCACATGGTTGAATTAGATGAGAATAATGAGATTATATTGGATCAGAAAATCGGTGAACACGAACGTATCACTGCGTGGGGTCAAGGTACAGATGGATATCTTTACGTCACCGTTTTCGACGAGGATTCAACCGTACTTTACCGCGTGATGTCGGCCAGCCCAATTTCGTCTAGTATTCTCATCACTTTGATTGCAGCATCAGTCTTTGCAATACTAATGATAGCACAAATTAGACAGTCAGTAAAACCATCCAACAATTCAGACGATTAATCTGAATCAAAGGCGAATCCATTCAGTACCCACTTCTCGGCGATACCACCAGCAGCCTGAATCTTCTGGATACATCAACCATTCAAATCCATCATCGTGTACTTCACCCGTCAATGAAAATGTAGGTGTCAGAAGTGATTCAGTAGGCGTCTGCAGTGATTCAGTACTCTGAGCATACTCTGCTGATTCATAGGAGTAATCTTCGCTTGAATCTTGACTGAAATCATCCTCATAATTTTCCGTTTCTTGTTCATCAAAATCAGAAAATTCTTCATCTTGTGAAAAGAGGGTCGTAGACGAATCTTCGTCCCTTCGCTTGTATATTACAGTCCAAATCGCAATCAGGTTCCCAATCAAGAACAGTATTGCAAATCCATTCCACATGCTCGACCATGCAGGAATTTCCATTCCGAGGAACATGTTCTTGGATTGGGGTTCATCGATATCGATAACACTTTGAGAGGTGAGAATTCTTCCATCGGCAGTTTCAACATCGACAGTCAAGAGATATGTTCCTGGTCGTATATCGCTTGGAATATCAACTCCAATATTACCTTTGAAATCGTCAACCAATTCTGAATATTGGTAGGCATCTTCTTGAGTTCCAATGTTGGTTAGCATGACAGCAATATTGCTTCCCTTGTCTGCTAGAGTTAACGATGGGCTATCAATTTCCCAAGATACAGAGAGCGTTTCTCCTGCATTGGTGCTAAATGAAGATTGTATAGTCAATTCAACTAAATCACGCAATTCAATTGATTGTGAACTAACATACGTTCTACCATTGCCATCAATCACATCGATTCGAAGATTTAGATTCTGTAAATTTCGACGTTCCAACTCAATTTCGAATTCCGCTGCATTTGCAGATTCCCAGCCGTTTCCTTCTGCAATTGGATTACCTTGCTCAGTGAGTGTCCAATCCCAAAAGATGTACTCGATTTCACTATCCAATTCCAAATCAATTGTCAATATGTCTCCAGGTCTCGCTAAATCTGGTTGGATGTTGACAACCAAGTTCGACTGTGCTGCAATATTTTGGATTTGGAACCATTCGCAATCAAATGAGCCGTACACTCCTCTTGCACAGATGTAAAACGTTGACTGCAACGAAATGTCAAGTGAATCGGGAATTGCAATTTCAAGCAACCCTTCGCTTCCACTTTGCAACGTTGTTTCTGAAAGCAATACTCGACTTGCACTGTCAACCAAAGTCCAACTCAAGTCACTCAATTCTTGATCAGATTCAATTGTCCAATCAACTTCTATGCTCTCACCTGCAACAAGTGTATTTCTTCGGATATTTGCAATTAAATCAAAATCTCGTTCGTCGGTTTCAATCTCAAATCCATCATCCTGCCAATTGGATTGAATCGAAAATATGGAGATATGGCGAATGTCATCCATCCATTCATCCCATTCTTCAAACACGTCTAACACAACGGTGTAATTTCCTGTAGACAGCGTTGAATAGTCGAACATCAAACTTGCCTGTCCCCATTCGTCAGTTACAAATTGCTGTGCTTGTAACACGTCAGATCTTGTGGTGCTGCGTAGATTCGCCATTCCAGCAACACCTTCTATTGGTATACCATTCACACGGGCATTGACTGTGTAGAAGATATCATTCGACGGATTCTCCGATGAGGTCGTGAATTGACTAACATAGCCAACATCATCGTAGTAGATTTGTTCAGGTGTTGAAGTTCCAATTGGATTACTGAGGGTAAGGTCGATGTGCGAAACAACCCATTCGCTAGTCACGAATGTATCATCGGGAATCCAAACCAATGAATTTTCAGTTGATTCTAGGCTACACGTCTGATAGATTTTGGCTCCAGGCCGAGGTTGCGAAGGAAGAACCGTTTCAACAATACCTCTCCCAAGGTCCGTTCGAACAAAATCATCCTCTACGGCTGAACCTGGCGCTGTTGCGAGGTTGGTGTCGAGATCGATGGGTGTTCCATCGATCTCTCTCATCCAAGTCTCAGCGATTAGGAAATCCCACTCTCCTGGCGTATCTTCTCCATACGAGGCGACATCTATTGACCACGCTGGCGATTCACCGGGCCCTAGAGCGCCCGTTCCATAACCCGTAGTCGGTTGGGAGAAAATGTCACCATGTGCAACAATGTTAATTTGCATTGTATCTACGACCAATCCATCATATGTCAATCGAATATCGTAACCCCCAATTTCGATATTGCTTGGAATACTTGCACGAATATTGTAAGAGTCAATATTTTGGATGTTCATTTCATCGACGACATCTCCAAACACATCAACGATTTCAAGCTCGTAATCTTCGTCTGTAACCTCATCATAAATTGGGAAAAAGATGTCTTCCCCTGGTGATGCTATCGATGAAGAAGCAGAACCAGAAAATCCATGGTTAAGGTACGAGCAATCACCATCTCGAGTATATCGAATATCATAATCTCCCATACCACCACTCCAAAGAACGTTGAAACTGATATTCGTCGATTCATATTCAGTATCAGTGCCCCAATCATTTCCTGGCCAACAACCAGTATACACATGCTGGTCATTCGACCATGGCGCGCCGGAAATATATGCCTGCAATTCCTCATCCGTCTCTAGGGTGAATTCGTAGTAGATGTCTTCCATTATCGTGAAAGTCCAATAGTCTGACGTATCCAATCCTTCGTCACTACTCGTTCCTAAGGTGCCCTCCATCAATCCCGGAGAGGCCATCCAAGTATCGCTTTCTCTGGTTGAAGGTGCAGAAATGTCCTCAGTTGAGATGGTAATCCTACTTCCATCGAGTCCACTCAATTGAATGTGTGACCATGTTTTGTCCAAATTGTAACTGTACATATTGTCCAGGTCAACTTTTCCATCGTAATATTTGGCCAGATTCACCTCATTATGTGTATTCATGCTTGTTGTACCACTAATGTACAAACCAATTGGTTGGTCAGATGCTTGTGTGGCGGTGATTTTCAATGCCTTGGTTGGGTCAAATTCCAATGGTATCGAAATTGTTTGAGATGAGTAAGAGCCCATATCTAGATTCCAATCTTCTAGTGGGTTAGAGGGTTCATAACCAGGATATTCAGGGATGTTGATATTTCCAACATCTCCCAGATATTGTGGCCTGTTAGAGTTCAAGAAGTTATACAGGGATGTGGTCTCAACGTCAATGTCAAATTCATGTACAGATATGGTGTACCCTTGTTCAATATATGCATCATTCCAATTCCAATAAATGTAGTAACCTAGAGAAGAGGTATCTGAATTTCTAAATAATGCTTGATTGTCATTTGGTCTGATTTCTAAATTCTGGACGATTGTTTCTGAACCTGTGTTTTGATAGACTCGATAAACCAAATCGCCCTCTGTAATCCAACCATAACCCGGTGAACCTCCGTCAATCATCATTTCATCCGCTTTTATGAACACCAGACGCCCTTCATCTGGTGGGATTTCGATGTTGAAAGTGTCACGTAAATCTGTGAAGTGGGTAAATCCACCAGTCGAGGTACCTAGAGGCAACAATAGAGAATTTTCAGACCCAGACCCATATTCGTTGACTGCTGGAGCATCCTTTCCACTTCCAATATCGTCAACCAACACGTTTTGCGCAGTATATGCATTGAGGTGCAGTTCTTGATTCTTGACCAAAGATGTAATTGAATAGTTGGCAGTACCATTTGTTTCGTCAGTCGTTATCAGGCTGACTCGGAAGTAATCGTGGATGGATACAGAAGTACACTCCAATGAAAGTGGCATGCCTGCTTGAATTTGTATGGTAGTTACAGTGCCATCATTGCAAGTTTCTCCATTAGGGATTTCAATTGCAATATCTGCATCTGAATTGATTCGGAATTCAACTTCGTAACCGTGTTCTAGACTGAGGTCATAAGTGTCAGAACCATCCATTACCCCCCCTATCCAAACATATTCAGAGTTACCCCATTCGTCACAACATGTCCAATCATAGAAGCCCCCTTGGGGGTTTGGGGTACTGTCGAGCGAACCATAGTGAGTGGTCCCTTCCCCAATCATCTTTACACCGTTGAGGTCCCCATAAATTTCGTCTTCAATCGGTCGAATTTCAGTCAATACATATGAGACTGACCAACCTATCTGCTTACCGTTTTGACTTTCATTCCAAGTTTCAAATGTGCCACTAATTTGAACCACGGGGTCATCGTGTGCATTATCTATCAACAGGCAATCAAGATACGAAGAATAAGTTAGAGAACTCAATTGGGTAGATCCAGAATGACAATCTGTGAGTTTCGAATTATATGGTGATAAAAATGGACCATCACTGGTTCGTATTGTGGTCATATTCATTCGATGCGTATTTGGCAATCCATCAGTGAGACTAACGTAGTCATAATAATCATAGTAATCACTTGGTTGACTTGGCTTGTTCCACCAAACTTCAATTGTACCTGAACCAGTTTCTCCTTCGCTCAAAGTGACCGGAGAATAGGTTTCTGAATCACACACTCCTGGATAACTCCAATCACTATCACAGTGATATCCAGGGTCCGGTGTTGGTGGTGGAGGTGATGGAATGAATTCAGCTACCTCCAAGGTGTAATTGAAAGCAACTTCTGTCTCATCGGTACCCCAGAATGTTGAGATTCGGATATATGCCATGCCGCCAGATTGAGGGGTGTAGCAAGAACTGGAAGCATCGTTCATACCCTGTAGGTAAGTGTCAACACATGTTCCAGAATTAGTGATGACTGTAATCCTCAATTGGGCGTTGTAGGCAATCTCCCAACTCGTATTGCTGTATTCAGGATGATAGATATCATCCAATGAATAATTGACTGTAAATTGATTTCCTAAGACTGGTGTTTTCCACCAATGAAATCCATCTCCTCCTCCAACTCCGGTTGCAATGGAATCATTCAATTGATATGAAGTATAGCCTGGCCAATGATCATTGTATCCATAAATGGTAGAACTCACTTGACCATTGAACAGAGCGGCATCGTCAATTGTGCTCATCGGGTCGGAATTTTGCACATATTGGATGTTTTCTGCTGAATCAGTTTCAAGAAAATCCACTTCTTCATCTGATTGATTGACTTGCATCGTCAATTGACTTGAAGCCATCAATATCATGAGGGCAGCCAGACAAATCGCACGTACTTTGTTTGAAATCATCAATTTTGGACTTAAAATCTCCATAATCAATGTTGTCAGAACGCATTGACTACAAAAGTGGCTGGTTGCGCAACCATTCAAGGTCTGAGATGTACAGTTGGCGAATGTCATCAAGCCCGAGCACGAGCATTGCCAATCGCTCAAGCCCCATGCCCCAAGCACAGACCGGCCATTTACAACCCAAGGGCTCGGTCACTTCTGGTCGGAAGATACCCGCACCTCCAAGTTCAAGCCATTCTCCTCGCCATTTGACTTCAACCTCTAGAGAAGGCTCGGTGTAAGGGAAGTAAGCTGGACGAACACGGACTTCAGGATAGCCCATCTTTTCATAGAATGTCTTGAGGGTAGTCACGAGCATAGGCAAACTTGCACCTGGTTCCATGATGATCCCCTCGATTTGATGAAATTCAGGGAGATGGGTACGGTCAAGCGTCTCTTTTCGAAAGACTCTACCGATGCCGAAAACCCTGCATGGTACATCCGGAGTCTCTGCGAGATATCGAATGGTATTGACCGTTGTATGTGTTCGCAGTAGGCCTTTCTGACTTTCTTCATTGGAAAATTGACCACCCCATCCACTTGAGCCGGTCTGTCCGCCATGTTCGTGTATCAAAGTCCAATCATCCAGATACTTTTTCTCAATGGGAATTTTTTCTGGGTTGGTCAGATAAAACGTATCTTGCATCTCTCTTGCTGGGTGGTCTTGAGGGATAAACAACGCATCCATATTCCACCCTGCGGTTTGAACAAAATCACCATCAATTTCGTCAAATCCCATCTCGAGAAAGATGCTACGAATACGCTCGATTAGAGCCTGCATTGGATGGGCTCTACCTCCATGTGGCGTTGGAGCCTCTAGGTTGACATCATAGGATTTGAAATCGGCTTGTCGCCAATCCTCCCCTTGTAGTAATTCAGGTGTAATTTGTACAACCTGCAACCGCTCTTCTAGTTCAGAATCGGAAATGCTGGAACCTTTTTCTGTTATTTGCCATGTTCGTGCTGTAGAGTCTGTAGATTCGATGAGCCCCTTCCTTTTCCGGAAGTGTGCAATCATATCTGAATCGAGGTCATTTTCGTTGGCACCCTTTGAACACTGTTCTATGAAGGATGAACGTGCAGTCAATGTCACTTCAACCGAATCAGAGGAATCGGGTAGAACAAATGCGCCTTGTGCCAATTCGCAACCAAGACCTTTCAGCAAACCGACTCCAACTCCAGTTTCCTGTTTACTTGCAACCCCACTCGATTGTAGGTCTTTCATGGACCTTGCATCTTCAGATTGTGAGCACAACCAATCCCAAAGTCGCCTTTCTAACAATCCATTTTCTAGTGCTGCCTTGCCTTCGGGACCAAGATTCCAGACAGTAGTATCAGTTTCGCTGATATCAACCAATTCCTTCTCAGCCAATGCCAAACCAGAACCAGCGACGTGAACTTGGTCATCCCATTGACAGGCGGAGAGTAATTCATCAAGCCCCCAAATTTTGTCCGAATCTGAACGCAGAGCCTTGAGCATCCGTATCTCATTGTTTGACAAATCCACGGTACTCCCTCGATGTTGCGAGACTGCATTACCACTTGACGATTACCGAACGCCCGTAGGGCGTTCATTCGTTTTTCTGATAAGATCTCGTCCTTGGAGCTAAATCATCAGAATCTTCGTATTTCTCTTCGTATCCTACACGTTCTTGAATTGAGTTTAAGGTACCAAAAAGGACCATTGGAACCAAATCGAAGATGATAAGGTATCCCATTAGAAAGCCCAATGGAGCAGCCATCGCCCATCCTTCCCAACTTTCAATTGGCCACGCGTTGAAGTAAAACATCACACAACCGACGAGCCCGACAATCCATAGGACAGCATTCACATATCGCATGATTATAACGGCGCCTGCAGGATACATCTACTCCTCCTCCTCATCCCACAACCAACGACCACACGCGACGCATGAATAACTGCTTGGTCGCTTCCCGTCCATCCATTCAAGATGTCCACATGCACCGCATAGAATGCTTGTTCGAATGGGAGAATCAAGGGTAGTATCGACTCTAAACATAACAGAACCACCTGCCCCGGGCGAGAGTACTTCTGCATCAGGAGCCCATCTTGAAATTTCAGTGTCAGACATTGGTTTGGGTTCTTCTCTCATCCCTATCGCCCAAATTAGCATTCCACATCCAATCAGTCCCGATGGCGCAGCAATGGTCAAACCACTAGGGCCAGGTAGACCAGCAGTAATTGCAACTGCGAAGAGAATCAGTGCCCATGCGGCAATGAACAGATTGGTTCGAAGGTGGTTCACAACTTCCGCTGAGATGGCAGGAACTTCAATGCTATCATATGTTGATAGCCACACCTAATGGTTACCATACCATGCTGGCTTACCTGGATCATCTCCAATATTGTGGTCATTGATGACTTTCGCCAAGTAAAGTTCCCTGAAGATGAATGTCCAAATGCCGCTAAGGGGTTTGCCAATGATTTCCTCGAGTGCAGCCTTAATCTGAAAGGCCAAAATTATGATGAACAACGCACCTAGTATTCCAACAACACCTGCAAAAATCCGAATTCCTGCACCAAGTAACATATCTCCAGTCATGAACCAAACAACAATTCCAAGGATATCAATGACGACTGCACCAATTGAAAACAGCAATGTGTAAAGTAACAATCGTTCTTGGATTTGGTTACCAGGGGATAAACATCTCAATCCCTTGAGTTGAGTATAATACCAGTAAAAAGTCCACATTCCGAATGTAATCATTGAGAGTAAAATCAACATTGGCCATGTTGTTTTGTCAATCGGGTGCCACTCTTTAATTTCTAGTCCAGCCGGATGGCCATAGACAATCGAACCAGGCGTTCCGCTAAGGGTTTCTGTAACGGGTTTTTCCCAGACTTTTTCACTGGGGTCCGGTTGCATATTTCAGCCTCATCATCCCATGATGAAATCAAGGGCTGTACCCATCTTCCCACCAGGGAATTGGCGATACATCTCAGAAAAGCCACATTTGTCACATGTAACAATCAGGAATTTTCGATTCTGTATATTGAAGAATCGGGAAAACCCAGATCCGGTTGTTCTGATGGTATCGGTCGTGTATGTTGCGTTGCTGCACTTCATGCAAGAGAAGGTCTGTGCCATGAAATCCTCACTTCGTGCTCTAAGATAATCCTTCTCAACTGTTAATGCGCCATGATTTGGACAATATTTCAGCAGCTCTCTCAACTTGGTGGGTGGGTATCGAGCAAAGTCCAATTCGAATTCCTCCCTTCAATGGGACGACGTACAACCCACGTGTAGCAGCCGCTTCTGCAATCGGTTCTGGA
>CAYYKF010000006.1:2159-35180 GCA_964441035.1 uncultured Candidatus Poseidoniales archaeon | reverse complement strand
CCAAGGAAACTGCAGTATTGATTGAAACCATCGAAGCCGCAGGAGCCACAGTATCCTGGTCAGGATGTAACCCATTGTCAACTCAAGATGACGTTGCAGCATGGCTCGCTCGTGAGGGTTACGCAATCTATGCTTGGCACGGTCAAAGCGTTGAGGATTTTTATTGGTGCATCGACCGAACCATTGAGGCCAATCCAACATTGACTCTTGATGATGGAGCCGACCTTATCGTTCGCGTCCACGGTGCAATGTCTGATTATGCGGCGGGCGTCATTGGGGGAACCGAAGAGACAACCACAGGAGTCCACCGACTTCGTGCGATGGGCGATGCAGGAGACTTGCGCTACCCTGTTATTGCAGTCAACGATGCAATCACTAAGTGGGACTTCGACAACGTATATGGTACCGGCCAATCCACTCTAGACGGCATTATCCGTGCCACATCTGTGCTGGTTGCCGGAAAGACATTCGTCATTGCAGGATACGGTCACTGCGGCCGTGGCTTAGCCATGCGCGCCAGTGGTATGGGTGCAAATGTCATCATCACAGAGGTAGATCCACTTCCTGCACTTCGAGCAGTGATGGACGGATTCCGCGTCATGCCAATGGATGAAGCAGCACCCCTTGGCGACATATTCTGTACAGCAACAGGGATGAAGGATGTCATCGTTGATCGCCATTTCGCCTCAATGAAAGAAGGAGCAATCATCTCCAACACGGGCCACTATGATTGTGAGATAAACATCGAACACCTAGAGGCCCAAGCCACAAGCGTCCGCACGATTCGTGCGGACAATGAGGAATTTACAATGCAAGACGGCCGGTGCATCTTTTTACTTGCACGCGGTCGATTGGTAAATCTCGCAGCAGCCGAAGGCCACCCCTCAGAAGTCATGGACATGAGCTTCGCAAACCAATATCTCGCCCTTTGCCGCCTTGCGGCCGAAGGTCGCGATTTGGACCCAATCGTTCACGACATCACTTTAGAGCAGGACCAGGGTTTGGCTTCAACAAAATTGGCAACGCTCGGATTTGAAATCGATACACTCACACCCGAACAAATTGCCTATCATTCAGATTACACTGCAGGCACGTAATCACTACAATTTTCGCAATGCAAAGCTCGATGCAGTTTTCATCTCAGTGGTCCGATAAATCATCTCCCAACTATGGTCAACACAGAATTCGTTGACCGCTTCGATGACACCATATCGAACCCACGCATTCCAAGTACCCATGACGTAGTCATGTCCAGCAATAATCCCACCAGATTTCACCTTCGAAGCACACACATCCAATTCTTTCTTTGTGGTCAGATAGGTGTGATCCGTATCGATGTAGGCCCAATCTAGCAAACCATCGTCAAATTCAGCCAACACCTCATGCGAATATCCCCGACAAATTTCTACTTGTCCAGATTCAATCTCCGCACACAATTTTGTTTTGACTTCATTCATGACATCATCGTTGTATCTTGCATCACCCCAAAGGTCGATGAGATAGAGCTTCTCAGGTTTGACAACATCCAAAATCTGGCGACTGAAATCGCCACGGTCCACCCCAACTTCAGCACAGACTGAACCAGTAGGCATTTTTTCTAAGAGCACCGATCGATTTTCAAGAACTTCTAGGTTGGAGATGTGCTGCGATTGCAACTCTCTAATTGGAACACCAGGCTCAGGCCGCATCCGATCATGTTTGATGGAATTGAACATGAAAGAGAAAATACGCTTACGAATGAATTGTGGTAGCAATATCCGACTGATTCGATTCTTGAGGGGCACACGCTCATTTCCTTCAGGCTTTGAACGTGACATACCCCTCGGTGCAGCCATCGATATTTCAAGAAATCTTACAGAAACCCCCACATCACCTCACAATTTGCCCACGTCAGATTGAAGCCGGAAACACCCATCGCCGCCCATGGGGCGGCGTACACACGCATGGGGACTCACCTTCTTACTTCTCATCACCCCCTTGGCGGGTTGCTTCGGCCCAGATTCAAGTGATACTGCCGATACAGAATCATATTACCCAGATATTTTGAATCGCCACACCCTAGAATGGAACACTAGTCACACACACTCTTTCTTGCTGAATCCCGGCCCACACCACGCACTTGAAGTGCAAGAAGCCACCATCGATGTTGACACTACAGGGGTCTGGGAAGGTGGCCCCAATTCTGCTGAAGTACACCTCTCATTTTGGTTACCTTCAAACACCAATGAAGGCGAAAAGGTACCAGTAATTGCAGTCGTTAGCCCATATTTCTCATACGGCCAACCAGGCGATGAATCTTCACCAACAAACGTTGTTGGTGGCGGACGAGGCGAATTCATCTACGATAATTTCATTCCACACGGATATGCATTTGCTCAAGTTGCAGTGTTTGCCACCGAAGAGAGCACTGGCTGTTTTGACTATCGAGGAGATGGAGAAGGCCTCAGTATTCACACTGCAGTGGAATGGCTAGGGCAACAAGATTGGAGCAACGGAAATGTAGCTATCTATGGCAAGTCCTACGAAGGGGCAACTGCATGGGAGGCTGCTGCACAAGGCAGCTCACACTTGAAGACGATTGTACCAATCTCCGGTACGACTGCCCTCGGCCCACTTCTTTACAAAAACGGTAGTGCGGAAGCCCGCAGTCAAGTTATGCACTCGAATTACGGTGGCAGCATTCTAGACTATGATGACGACGATCTCGACAACATGTGTGCCGACGTTCTTGAAGGATTTCTTGCCGGTCCGACGCGTTACGTTGGCGGAGAGATGGACCCATACATGGACAACTACTATGATGAGCGAAGCCATATCGATAAGGCACTTGGAAAGTACAATGGTAGCATCTACTGGGTACAGGGCCTCCAAGATTGGAACGTCGACCCCCACCAAGTCTTCGGCGGCCCACCAGGCACCAATTGGTATCAAGAATACATCGACAACGGGTACGAAGTAGCAGGTATGATTGGGCAATGGGAGCACAACTATCCTGACCAATGGACTAAGCACAACAACCAGGATCCAGGTTACGGAGGGGAAGCCATCCACAACATGACCCGTTGGGATTGGGCACAGGATTTGTTTGAGTGGATGGAGTACTATCTCAAAGGAATCGGTCCAAAGCCCGCACTTCACGCACAAGTCCAGCGCAACGACGGTGAATGGCGCATTGAAGAGACATGGCCACCACAAGATGTTGAATGGCACGATGTAGCCATGGATGCTTGCGAAGTCGAGGAAGCATTCGTTTCTGGATTCCCAGTGGTTGGAGGTAACGTACAGACAACCATCGTCACTTGTCCCGCACTCAACTCAACCTTTGATACACAAATCGCAGGCCTTGCTAGACTGCATATGCCCGCAATTCCAACCTATGATGGAGGACAAGTCTTTGTCGAAATGCAGGATGCAGAGACAGGCATGAGAATTGGCCATGCAACCATGGATATTCGATATCATGAGGGTGGATATGATGCAACCACCGTCATCCCAGGCATTCAAGTTACGATGATGATGGAATTCCAAGCGATTGATGCAATCATCCCAGCAGGGCACGGTCTTCGACTAGTAATGACAGAAACTGGCGAAGATTACCTTGCACCGGCTTGTGGTAACGTTTGTGTTGTTCACGTGTTACCTTCGTCTGCAACATTTCAGTTACCTATTATTCATCGAGACGGCAGTAACTTGCTGATTACGCCCCAACCATCCAGTGAATGAAAACCACTAAAGTAGAACATCTTCAAGATCATCCATGATCCTGATACAATTTTCATCATCGGGGAGATATTCTAGTGCAGTTCGGGCTGCATCATAGGAAGCCATACGGTTGCCTAGTGCTTCATGTGCGCGCGCAAGATTAGACCAAGGATGACCAGGCGCATCATATCGTTGTGCCCTCGTTGCCGCGGCCAACCAAGGAATTGCAGCACTAGGTTGTTCTAGTCGCATCAAAATGGCCCCAATGTCGTTCCAAGGATTACCGAGCCTAGCATCACATTCGATGGCTTTACGACACCACCCTAGTGAGCCCCAAGAATCCTCCATTTCGGAAAGTGCCCAACCAAGGAACGTTGCAGATTCAGCCGTCGGCGCCAAACGAAACGCCTCACCCTGATGTTCAGAAGCAAGTTCATGAATGCCCATTTGAATTAGAACGTGCCCCATTCGGAACAAGTCATCTGCCAATTTCTCTCGTAATCCACCTTCAATGTAATCTGAAAGCCCCATATGAACCGGATCGATTGAGAACCACACACGTTCGACCATGTCAAGCATCCGTGCAGGACCAAATCGATCTCGTGTGGGAACCTCATTTGATTTAACCCACGCATCCTCAATGGAAATTCGATCGAATTCCTCCTCCTCCTCATCTTCCAATCCAGATCCAATTTCAAGTCCAATTAGCACCTCATCAGACCAAGTATCAACATCCCAACATGCAATCCATTGCGCCATCAATTCACCTTCACCATGGTGTTGAACCAGTTGCAACATAGACCGACCATCATTTTCTACAGGCATTACGGCAAAACCATCTACATTCATGCGTGCCATTAGATTGAGCGGCAAAGAAGGAAACATCCCTGTCGATATAATACGATCAAATCCATCTTCAGGCTCATGAACATCTAAGTCTTCAAGACCGATGAAATCAACTTCGCAACCAAATGCTTGAGCCATCATATCCAATCTTAGGTTCAACCACCTTTCAATCAAGGCAGTCCTTCGGTCTAAATTCGGTTCAAGAACCACAATGTTTCCTGCCCCAATATGCATCAGTAACTCAGTCCACCAATTTCCACGAGCCCCCATCAATAGGACACTGTTACCAGCATCGACTTGTAGTAATTGCAGGATTTGACTTGTTTCAAACAAACCAGGAAGCAAAGACCTCGGCGTGTTTGCGGTCCACCAAGGCATCCGCAAACTAGAACTTTCAAAATTCGGCAATTCATCTTCAAGAGGGAATGGCAATGCATGAACCCCTCGAGGGCAGACCCTCATCGCCTGCCTCACACACTCCAACTCAATTACTCCAAAACGCTCCAATCGTTCAAGATGCAGTTCGTGCGTTGGAAGTAATGGCCAATCCTCTACCTGTGGCAAGGCATTGATGTCACAGGCAGGCGCTCCAGCAAGAGGAGGGGTGGCACTCACAACCGCCGAATTTTCCAATGAGCACTTGAAGTCGCCGCTAACAGAAAACATCTAGGGGACGTTTTCCTGACCATTTTATCTCAGCCGCTATCGCAACAAAGAGTCAACAGATTCGACAACAAGTGTTGGCATTTGCTCAGCCCCACTAGACAATGCAACAACATCTTCAGAATTCGCCTCACCGCTGAGAACTAAGACACCTTGCACCCCGGCCCGAGTTGCCATTGCCATATCGGTGTACAGCCGGTCCCCCACCATCGCACAACGCTCGGGAATCAGGTCTAATGCCTCAATTTTGTGCAAAATCATCCCTGGTTCTGGCTTACCACATATGTGGACAGGACGAACACCGGTCGTGGCTTCAAACATCGCCATGTATGCTCCTGTATCTGGCAAACCCCCATCCGGTGAGGGACAAACCATGTCGGGATGGCTAGCAACCATTGGAACACCTTTGTGTAAATGGATTGAAGCGGTTGCAATTTTCTCATATGTAATTTCAGTATCATACCCAAGCACGACATACTGAGGATTATCTGACGCGGTTGAAACACCAGAATTTTCCATCATTTCCCGCATCCCCTCTGTGCCGACCAACCACGTCTCAGATATTTCATTAGCTGATAACCATGAAAGTAAATCGTGAGTAGATAATAACACATCCTCACTATTGGCTGGGATGCCAAGACCCTGTAATTTAGCCACATATTGATTCACAGATCGGCTGCTATTATTGGACAGGAAGAACCGTTTGACACCCCGTTCATCACACCGTGAAAGGAACGCTAAGGCACCAGGAATCAATTCGTTACCAAGATAAATTGTCCCATCCAAATCAAGGAATACAGCGTCAATATCGGATAATGACTCGTCCATAATATCACCTAGAATAAGAGTGTCTTGAATAACCACCATTTCGAATGGAATTGTCCCTGCGCCTCCTTAGACGCAATCATGTCCGTTAGGGCACGCTGCAATTCAACCTTGCGAGAAGCCTTACCAATAAAGAAATTCATTAAACGCTTTTTCCTGACTAAACGTTGTAACTTGTATGAGTTAGTTAATTCCGCAGAGAGTTTATCCCACAGCAATTGTTGATATTCAATTGCAGAATCTTCTGTGAATCCGTCACGATGTTTTTCGATGTCGAATACAGTTGAAGCTAATTTTGATGATAGTAGTGCATTTCCAATTCCTTCTCCAGTAAATCCGTCAACCAATGAAGCAGCATCTCCTACACACACTGCACCAGCCATAGCTGACCTTCTTGGTTGATATGAGGGCGCCTTCTTTCGCGGACTCCCAAAGGGCAACTGCCATCCTTTTCCACTACCTTTTATCATCTCTGAATGTTCAAATCGTTTACTGAATTTCGGATGTTTCTTAATGACCCAGTCTTGCAATCCTCGAAGTTTGACCTTTTGCTTATCCATCTCAGATATTACCATTCCAATTCCTACATTGACGATACCATCTCCGACCGGAAAAATCCAAAAATATCCAGGTATGATTTCATCAATGAAATGAATTTCAATTGGCCCCTTCCAATCATCACAACCACCAACATTAGTCCAATACTCTCGGTAGGCGCCACAGTAGTGATCTTTGTCAACCATGGGCTCTCCATGTACTTCAGTAATCATTCTAGCAACAGGGCAATTATATCCCCCAGCACCTACAGTTAATGGAGCACTAAAGCGCAATACATCATTTCCACTGCGCTTACCACCAACGACGCCTGAAACACCAACAATTTCCATCTCCTCTAAATGGATTTCAGTTACTGTGAAATTTTGAATTACAACTCCACCAGCAGACAGAACTTTTTCTGTCGCATTTCGGAACATAATAGTATCAAATTGACGTCGAGGTAAACTGTATCCAGCCTCTCGGTTTTCTACCTCTTCTTCAGGTAACGCAATACAAACCTCATTTCCATTAGGTGAAGAGAAAACAATTCCGTCAACACGGAAGTGGGGTGTAGCTTCCAACACAGCCTTCACACCAATTTCTTCTACATGTTTCAATGATTTTCCACCAACAGCATCTCCACAAGTTTTGTCTCTGGGCCATATTGCCTTCTCTAGCAGCAGTACATTGTGACCAGCCATCGCCATGTATGCGGCGGTTGCACTACCCCCGGGACCACCACCAACTACGATGACATCATAGTGACCACCCGATACTGGAATCGGACCGGAGTCGATTGGAGAATCCCAATCCATTGCTTTCACCGAATCGATGCAATACAATACAGCCTTCAAGCGTTGGGGCGCTCCATTCAAAGAGAATGAAGCCTCTCGCAATAACATGGGACATCCCTTGCATATTGTTCAGACAACATTGCCTGGAACATGGAACGAGGCAGAAGTAGGCAATTTCGCACATGAACTTCTAGAGCAGGGTTCTGCATGTATCCAAATTCAAAGAATTCGCTCGGTGTATCGTTGGGAAGGTAAATTACAATCAGAAAATGAATGGCTCCTTCAATTCAAAACCGATGAAATCTATGAAGCAGTATTGAGAGAAGCGATTGCGTCAGCACACCCTTACGAGACACCACAAATTATCTCATGGCCAGTTACAGCAAATGTTGACTACTACGTATGGGCCCAATCCACCCTCAATCGAGAATAGAGTTAGCGACATTTCGCTTCCCGAATACATAATTGATGCAGTTCGCTCAGTGCGAATCATCATATCAAATTGGCATGAGCGCCATGATATGGAATTGCCAGCCGGCGCGTATGCAGATGCAGTTGATGCTATTGGTAATACACCACTGATTCGCTTGAATAGAATCACATCACACCTTCAGGGTTCTGAAGTTTGGGTCAAATTGGAACGATGTAATCCAGGCGGGTCCATCAAAGATCGAATAGGTCTCCAAATGGTATTGGATGGTGAAGCCAATGGGTTGTTGAAACCAGGAGGGACAATTATCGAGGCCACGAGTGGAAACACGGGCATTGGATTGGCCATGGTTGCAGCTCAGAGAGGATATCATTGCATCTTCACAATGCCAGACAAGATGGCACAGGAGAAGATTGACCTTCTCCGAGCGATTGGTGCCGAGGTTCATGTATGTCCTACTGCAGTCGAGAAAGAAGATCCTCGTTCATACTACGAAGTGGCCGCAAGATTGGCACGCGAGATTCCCGGAGCGTATTATCCGGACCAGTATTCGCATCAGGCTAATCCACTAGCACATGTACTCTCGACCGGTCCAGAAATTTGGCGACAAACTGCAGGCGGCATTACGCATTTTGTTGCTACGATGGGAACAGGCGGAACAATCACGGGATGTGCCACAGCCCTTCACGACGCAGCAGAAAAAGAAGGCAAACCAGCCCCCAAAATTATTGGTGTCGATCCAGTGGGATCAATTCTAAAAGAATATTTTGAGAAAGGGACGATGGGCGAACCTCACAGCTACTTGGTTGAAGGATTCGGAGAGGACTTCATACCATCCGCCACAGATTTCACCCATATTGATGAAATCCGCCAAGTCGATGATGAGATATGTTTCAAAATTACACGAGCATTAGCCAGAACTGAAGGCTTGTTTTGTGGCGGCTCAGCAGGTGCCGCCCTTCATGTTGCCATTGAGTTAGCAGAAGAGGCCGACGCCCGCGGAGAGTCTGCCAAAGTTGTCGTCATTCTTCCCGACGCAGGCAACCCATACCTTTCGAAACTTTACAACGACCCATGGCTTCGTGACAATGGATTTGAACCAGAGAATTGGGAGTGATTGGATGAGTAATGAATGTGGTGAATCAACCCGTTCAGTCCATGCTTCTGCAGATCCCGACGAAAAAACTGGTGCAGTTCAGGTGCCAATTTTCCAAACATCAACCTACGTACAACATGATTTCGCAGACCACACAGGTTACGAATATTCTCGTAGCCAAAACCCAACACGCGAAGTTCTAGAAGCAGCCATTGCAGAATTGGAATCTCCAGATGAGCCAGCTTATGGCAGTGCCTTTGCAAGTGGCATGGCTGCAATCACAACAGTTACCCAATTATTGGAATCAGACAGTCACATCGTTGCGGCATCTGACTTGTATGGGGGCACTGCTAGATTATTTGATCAAGTGTTATCAAAATTCGGTGTCGAAACAACATACAGTGAACTTGGTGTTGGAGATTTGGCTGCATGTGCACAAGAAAACACACGCATGCTTTGGTTAGAAACGCCAACCAACCCCCTCCTCAACATTCACGATATATCGGCATTGTCTAAGGAGGCACATGAAAGAGGGTGGATTGTAGTGGTTGACAACACATTTGCAAGCCCTGTGTTGCAAAGACCGTTACAATTGGGTGCAGATATTGTTGTCCATTCAACAACCAAGTATATCGCTGGGCATTCAGATTTGATTGGTGGAGCAGTGGTGACTCGAGACCCATTACTCGATGAACAAATTAAATTCCTCCAGAATACGCTTGGTGCAGTCCCCTCTCCACTTGATTGCTTTTTAACGATAAGAGGAATCCGAACGCTCGCTTTACGTATGGAAAGACATTGTGATAATGCCGAAAACCTTGTTGAAAATTTAGCAAATCATCCTAAGGTAACTAGGCTCCTCTACCCAGGATTAGAAGGGCATCGCGGACATGACATTGCATCTAATCAAATGCGCCGCTATGGTGGTATGCTTTCGATGGAAGTGGAAGGAGGAGAGGCGGGCGCCCGTAGGTTTGCATCTGCCTCCAAATTATTTGCTACAGCTGAGAGCCTCGGAGGGGTTGAAAGTCTAATCAACCATCCTTGGAGCATGACACATGCCGCCACACCAGAAGCCCGCAGGCTGGAAGTTGGAGTGACGCCAGGCCTCATACGCTTGTCTGTAGGAATCGAAGACTCTGAGGATTTATGGCGAGACTTACAGAGAGCACTTGATGCAGTTTAGACATCAGGTAATTCACTCATTGTGCCAGTGACTTTTCTGAGATGTTTCATCGCATCGACATATGCCGAGACATCGCCACCAGTTGCAACATCTTCACTCGTTGTCCAGAGAGTTTCAACTGCTGGCACCCAATCACCACCCTTGTCACGCGAATCAGAGTCGAAATGCCAACCTTCAGATTCTGCTCTATCATGTACGTTAATCCAAGCCCAACCAAGTGCTTTTTCAGCTGCATTTTGCCCTTTTTTTGCCATGGAAATAGTGCTCCCCACCCCATCAATTCGGGCCTTTCTAACCAGCAAGTCTGCCCTCCCACAAAGCCCGTCGAGATCCCCCTCCTTCCAAGGAAACCTCGATAGCAATACATGTTCGGCTCGTTGTGCATCCATTTTTTTCAAGAACGCTCCAAACCCTTGCTTCTTTTTGACCTGTTTTTCGATAATTTCTTCTGCAGCCTCACCAGTAATACCGTACATTTCTTCCAGAACCAAATCTCCCCAAGCAGGCCACAATGCGATTAGATTTGCATGGCATGATTTTTCTTCCATGCGAACAACATCATCATCGAGTTCTGTAAATGCTCCATCCCCACCTATGTACAACCCATTCTCTTCAAGAGCCTCTTCAAGAATGAGGTGAAGCGCCTCCTTTTCAGGAGCAGAGCCAGACATCGTTTCAATCATGGAACCCATTTCATCCATGGGCCACCACCGCTCTCCAATGACACACCCATCATCTAGGTTGTAACAGAGTGCTTTACGTAAGGAAGAAGTCAATTTCGCATCAGGTATTGCAAGCTCCATCCATGCATCCAACACCTCATCCACTCTGTCGTTAGCAGATTTCGGCAATTCTTTACCTTCGGGCCAACCATCCGGCCGCCAATTCCAATCAACAGTTGCAAACGAAGATAATTTTGGAGGTAACATTCGCAGGGCTATACTTTGGATAAAGGACTCATCATCACTCACATCTTCCAAATCTTCTTCTGCAAGGATTACAGTATTCTGGCCAATTTTGAATTGGAGATGATTGTCATCCTCTTCAGATTTCGGCGAATGATAATTTCCATTATCTGCCGTAAATTGAATGGGCCCCTCATCCAATCCCATGGCCAACCATTCGTCTGGCGGGTCAGGTTGTAAGCCAGTGCATATGATACCAGAATCAATCGAGAAAAACCACCAACCAGACCTAGCATGTTCCTCCCATACCAACAAACGTTGTGAAGGGTGTGAATGATTTTGGAAAGAAACTAACTGGGTAGGTTTTGCAACACCTCTCCTAACGAAAGAGGCGGTACCAAAGACAGGATGCTCAAAGACCGCAACCATGCTTCGCTCATCGTCGTGAGCAGCATGCAGCGAACCGGCCAATGCCCGTGCCACACCATCCCCACTTCTCTTAACCATCCTTTTACCCAACCATCTGCGATCATTCTTCTTCGCAATGACTCTTGCACATTCTCTGAGAGATCGTTGAACAGGATCCTTCCTCATACGCCGGACTACATATTCTGCCATTGGCAATATTGCAGCAGGGTCATCAAGTAATTCGGACAAATTCTTCTCAAGTTTTTTTAGAACTCCAGCCGAAGCACGCTTCGTCCCACGTGCACGCATTCGTTGCTGTTTCTTCTTGCCGGGAAACTCCACTTTACTTGGTCCGGCCATGGTTATCCCACCCACCGCAGCCACATCAAACGCTTGACGCCTCCGGCTCATCAATCAGAAACTCCATCGCTCAAGGGCAGCGGCTTCAACATCATGTAAATTGGCTGGAATGACGAGACAATGAATGCGCCCATCAGAAATACCCTCTATCTGTCTAGGAGTTCCAGCTATAATTTGTCCATCACCAGTTCCCATATCGGAGCATAGAACAATTGTCCACCCTTCTATGTCGACATCTAGGTGAGCAGCCATCTTTCGAAGCACATCGATTGCCTTGGAAGGCTGCATGGGTTTTTGTTCCCCTTCACCAGATCCCGTTGGATCTAAATCCAGTAATGCTAGCGTATGAAGATCATTTTCTTTGTTTGACAGAATAATCTCTAGTGGGCTTGTAGGCAGATAATCTCCGTAAGGATAAGCAAAAGTGCACTGCCTACCGAAACGATAGGATTGGAGTCCAACAGCACCAGTGACAATCGTGGTAATCGAAATACCATGTACAACCTCACATCGAACACCAACCTCCTTGCAACGGAGTTGTAAATCAACATGCGTCGTTGCTTGCAACGGGTCACCGATGATTAGCAGTGCAACTTTGGATGATTTTGCCAATTCTAGAAGTTCATCAGGTTTTTCAATCGAGGAACGCATTCGAAGACTCCAACTCCCAATCAAATTCTCTAATTTTTCTAACGACTCAGCCGGAAGCAACGAAGTATATCCTTCCAAAAACCGGTAATCGGAAGAACTCGCTTCTGCAAGCGCACGCGTTGACATGTTCTCTAAACACCCAGGACCAATACCAATTAGCCAAAGACCACTATCTCGCATATCATTACATCCGTCATCGTCAAGCGCGAGGCGCCAGTGGGCACGTCGAGTGACATGCGTCATTTGAGCGTGCCGAGTGCAGATACGGCGAAGATATTGTCATCTTTGAGGGAGCAGAAGTGTACGCCCAAAGGTGCTCGCATCATCACAGATCCATCAGATGAAACACGTCGATTGATTCCGATTATTGATGACTCGGACATCCTCGACCGTGTATCTAAATTATTCAATTTTCCAATCATTGAGGCAGACCAACCCAGCAACCCCCCCCGTTCGTATAGGGATCACCTGAACACATACATCGATGCAGAGACAGTAGTTAATTTTGCAGAATACTGGCCAATGCGGCACGAGATTCTTGGCGACATTATCTTGGTGAAAATTCCAGAAGAAGTATTGAGATATGAATTAGAAATAGCTCAAGCAATGCTGGCCCAACACACACGCATCCGTATGGTGCTGAAGGATGAGGGGGTTTCAGGCGAATATCGTGTACGCAATCTCATTCCACTTGCAGAGAGAACCACCGCCTCCGTCAATCTCCATTTCGACGACAATCTAGATTGTCGGACTCAGGTAAAGGAATCGGGTCACAAGTATTGGGTCGATCCAACGAAAGCATATTTCTCTGCTAGGCTCTCAAAGGAAAGAGAAGATACAATCACCAGTTGTCACGCGTTGCGTAATAAATTAGGGCGCAAACTGAGAATTTGTGACCCCTATGCCGGAGTGGGCCCAGCATTGGTGCCATTGCTGGCTGAAGAAGACCTCATTGAGCATGCTTGGGGTAGCGACCTCAATCCAGATGCAGTTGATTTAATGAAAGAAAACTTGAGTGAATACAACAATGTTGACGTTCATTGTATGGATGCCCTTTCACTCTCAACAGTTACCGAATTAAGAGGAAGTTTTGATGTATTGCTCATCAATATTCCCCATAGCACACTATCTCACCTCCCATCAGTCATCCCCTTGCTCAGAGACTCCACTCCTACTTTGCTCCGAGGGTGGATTGTCGTAGAAGAAAGCAACATCTCTGCTACGGAGGAGGAAATACGCAATATATTCCCAATGGTTTCAGAATTAGAATTCTCAATCCGCCGCTCATATTCAGTCACTCAATTGTTATGTAGATTTGAGATTCGGATGAATCATTGAGAAATCTTCACCTGCTACTCGATTGCTAGACTAGCACAATTGGCGCCCCCGCCGGGATTTGAACCCGGGTCGGAGCCTCGACAGGGCTCCATGATAGGCCACTACACTACAGGGGCTAAGCGACTTGGCGACAGCGGACCTGTATTTAATCGGCACGTCATCCGCTGGGTGGGTGCGAGGATGGCGGAAGACGAATTAGAGGACGGAGCAGAGTCCAATGAAATGCTGGCAAAAGTGACTGGTGGTCCACCTCAATCACCACCGAGCGGACCTCCTGCTGGGCCACCGCGAGCCCCATCTACAGGACCCCCATCAATCTCTGCTGGACGCAGCACGGGCGGCCCGACGATGTATGGTGGAGGACCTCCTTCATCTGCATCTCTATCCTCTGGACCCCCCTCTGCCCCATCTGGAGCACAGACGATGCAAACAGGATCCTCAGTAGTCGTAAGCGCCGGAGAAGAAATGGCAGTTGAGGCCAAAAAAACGATCGACGGCGATGAGAAGGTCGAATTGGAGCGCCTACGCGAGGAAAATGCAGAACTTAAGCAGGGCATGTCTGTAGCTGCAGAAGTAATTCAAGACGTCGAAAACCCACCAATGCCACCTATAGTTGGCGATGGTTTCGTCGTTCCAGGCGAAGTTGTTGGAATGTTTTCAGCCCTTGGACGCCAATTACACAGAGAGAGACTCGTTCATGGAACAGCGGGGTCCATGAGTACGTTGTCAACATCACACCCTGGATTGGTTCATATCTCGCGTAGAGATTGTGCATTGGGTCAACTCAACGAAGCAGACATCGTGACAGGTAATCTTGGCGAGTCCGGACCGGTCGGAGCCGGTGAAGATTGGCAAATACATTCAGTGGCGCTTGCGATTGCTTCGTTGGAACACGAAGGATTGGGTGCTTGCATCCACGTCCATGCGCCATACACCACGACAATGAGTTTGGAGAAAGACCGCTATGCGCTGGTTCCTAAGGATCATGATGGCAAAACAGAATTTGGCCGCGCAACGATTGTTGATGTGCAATATAATGACATGGAAGGATACCTTGTTGAGATTACGGAAGCACTGAAACAAACAGGGAATAAATTGTTTGTCGCAAGGGGACATGGGTTGTACGCCCTCGGTGCAAATATTTTGGACGCATGGGGCAACGCTGCGGCATTTGAACATAGCATGCGTATATTGTATCTTAGTGAATTAGCGGACCTTTGAAAGCGTCACCTTGATTGAGCGTCGAGTTTGAGAAATCAGTATGACCGACCGGCCACTGGTCATTGACGTTGTAGACAACGGCGGACAATGGACCCATCGAGAATGGCGGATGTTACGTTATTTGGGGGTAGACACCCAAATTATTGCCAATACAACTCCAGTCGAAGATCTTCGGAAATTAGACGGCATAATACTCTCGGGAGGTGCGGCCAGAGTGGGGTTAACTGGGGAGTTAGGAAATTGTGGTGCATATCTCGCCCTTAATATGCCCATTCTTGGGATTTGTGCTGGACATCAGTTCATGGCAGGTTATTATGGCGGTAGCGCAACAGAGGCCCACACCCCTGAATTTGGTGCCGCACAAATAAAACTGGTTGATGGTGGTGGCAAATTGTTTCTTGGCACACCCGATGAACAAACGGTATGGGAGAGCCATAATGATGAAGTTGATGTGGTTCCTGAAGATTTTTTTATTACTGCTAGTAGCAAATCTTGTCGCGTACAGGGAATGGAAAACAGAGAAGGCGACCGCTTTGGACTTCAGTTTCATCCAGAGGTAAATGATTCAGAATACGGCAAGGAAATTTTTCAAAATTTCATAGATGTATGTCAAAATACCATCAGCGAATACTAATTGATAATAGCGACGGCTTCAAATGGGAGGGGTAGGTCGCCCGCATCAATGTCGAAGAGGGTCGAATACAAGTGTCTGCGATGTGGTCATCGAGAGGAATTCATGAACACAGAAACAGGAATCTCATGCAAATCATGCGGCTTCCGCATTTTCGTCAAGCCACGACGCCAAGGCCACAAGACAATCGATGCTGTTTGAGCGGCGTGTTGAAAGACCGCGCCCTACCCACACTCAGCGATGGCTTCTTGGTTGTCTACACACGCGCCTAAGCGCTTTGACAGTCTAGCAATCCCCAGCAATCTTCGTGAGCAATTTGCACGGATTAGCCTATCAGGGAATTTACCACATGTATTGATTACTGGACCAGCAGGAGTTGGGAAAACAGCTACTTGGCGCCTAATTGCACGCCAAGTACTCGGTTCAAGTTGGAAAGCAACTTGTCACGTACTCCAAGCCCGCGATTTGGCACGACAAGCAGGCGCAATGAAAACGTTTGAAGAATTTCTTCGACCGAGTGGCCTCGGCTCCAGTGATACGCTAGCTGGTAGAACAAGTTTGGATGCGTTTGATAGAAATATGTGGCAAGATGGATTTGACACTCCCCCTTGTGGTGAAGAAACAGAATTTTTGGATGGCCGTTTAGCTGTTAGTCGATTAATCGTAATAGAAGATGCAGATCACCTTGGTGACAGACGTCAACCATATCTTCGCCGAATGATGGAATCGGAATCAAACACAACGCGCTTTATCTTCACTGCTCGCGCCCCCAGTCGGATTATTGATGCCTTGAGGAGCCGTATGTTACACATCCGTATTCCACCTATAGAGGAAAGGCAAATTGTTTCAACAATCAAAAAGATAGCCAGTTTGGAAGGCATACATTGCGCCCAAGGATTGCCAGAAGACATAGCACATATCTCGAGCGGAAATTTGCGTAAAGCACTCTTCACTCTTGAATTACTCTCACGCCGAAACTTGGTTGACCAACGCAGTAATTTGTATGACGTAGTTACGGCGAGTACTTTGCCACATGCCCGACAGATGATTGAACTTGCTTTGAGAGGACGTGTTGTTGAGTGGCGATGGGAAAAGCAACGAGGTAGAAATGTGAAAACACTTGAAGGAGCCATGGGGATGTTGGATGAATTGATGGGTGCCAATGCTCTTGATGCAGAAGATATTATTCACCAAATCCACACAGAATTAGTTGCAAATCGCTTGATGCTTGCACCAGCTTTACGAGAGGAAATGCTTGGTGCATTGGCAGATTGCGATATCAATTTACGTCGCTCAATGCATTCCAGAATACAAATTGAGAATTTCTTGTACAAGGTGGCAGCAGCGGGGCAGCGACACGGGCTGGTAATGAGTTAAACGAGCGCGGTAGGATTTGAACCCACGATCCCCGGCTTAGGAGGCCGGTGCATTATCCAACTATGCTACGCGCCCATCGGAGCCTCTTAGCCTCTATTCAAGACCGTTGCGGCAGACCTGAACAACACCCTGATGACCTCCTAACGTACCCCGGTGATTGTTCCGATGCTACCAGATGATGCAGATGCGGGTTTGCCACGACCATATGGCGGGGGTTTTGAGGTAGAAGGTGGATTGGTTGACATCATCGAAGCCAGATTGCAACGCCGTGAAAAATCCCGCAGATATTGGGGTCGATTCGCCGACACTTGGATTCTACAAATTGCTCGAACACTGACTCCATATTTTCTCATACTTTCTACAATCATTGTAATGTCATTTCCAAAAGATACAGATGTTTCAATGGTGGCATTGTGTGCCGGGTTTGCGAGTTTTTGTTTCCTAATCCCTTCAGTAGCATCGAGTCATTACATGCTCTGGGTCGGTCAAGACCAACTCGGAAAACGTCGTAGTGGCCGAGTTCTCCAGAATAGTGGTGCTGAAAGGATTCTGAATGCGCTGACAGAAGCACGTTTGCATGAATTCATGCGTATTTCAAATCAACTTGGTTTTGCCCTTCTTCTCTGGCTCTCAGACCTTTTCCCTCCCGAAGAAGAAACGAGAGGGATTCTATTGGTCTCAAGTATACTCGCCGCAAGTATTGCACTTGCTCATACAATAATCATTGAAAGAAAATCACCCCCATTTTCCTTCCGATTACCTTTCCTAGCGTATCATGCCCCAAGCCAACACGAAAGCCACCTCAAAGACACCTTGACAGAGATACTAACTGCCCACCTCGATCCGGAAAGTGCTGAACGATTTCAACTATGGAAACAAGACCTAATAGGGGTGCTTCAAGAAAATATCAATCCATCGGAAGCAACGGAAAGAATCCTCCACCTGCTTCACTTGGAAGGTCAAAACATGCTTGACAGACCACAATTACTCAGTGAAATGGAAGCATTAGTCAATCCAGAAATCTTGAGTAAATTTTTGTTTGAAAACACCCATCTTGATCTGCATGAACTTTCGCGTTTGATGGGGCACACGCGCGCATGGCAACGAGGCTTTTTCCATCTATTAGATCGCTTACAATTCGACCTAATGGATCATTCCCAATCTTTAGCGGCTCAATCTTGGAGAATGGACTCCAGTTTACCCCTCACTTGTGGCGAATCACGAGGAGATTTATTTGTCATGGTCAGTAATCTAGGCGTTACTGAATCACCGGTTGAATTAGAGGTTCACATCCCCGACGGTCAACCTTCTCGGCAAATTTTCAGACTCACCCCAAAATCCCTCGCACCACCGATGGAACCGTTACAATTGTGGGCTGATGGGGATTTTGACGTCGTCGCATGGCAATCTAGGTTGCTTGACGCTGCACATATTCTCTGGCTTGGCGTTGCATGGGCGGATGGAATTGAAGGCAGACGCCCGGTCGGATTGACGTTACGTCATATCGACGGTCTCACAATTCGTTCGGATACCCTTTGGACGCAAGTCCATCCAAGATCGGGCCGTGGAGAGTCCATGCGCAGGCGTATGGAGCAAGCGCGCAGCTTAGCACAAAGATGGCGTTCACAAGCCCAGATTCGAACTGAATAATATTTCATCTACATCCTTACTTTGGATGCCACCAAAGGGGTGCGTTTATGATGCCCCCATTGTTGCCGACACTTGTCTGGTGAAACCATGGAAGCGTGGGATGTAGTCGTTGTAGGTAGTGGAGTGGCTGCACTACGTGCAGCAATTGCAGCAGCCGATGCAGGAGCATCGGTTACAGTTTTGTGCTCTCAAGCACTTTCTTCTTCTTCTGAGTCTGCACTAAATTGTGGATTTTCAGCACCTATGAGTGAGCCTACTCAATCAGCATATTTCGAAGACACGATGCGTGTCGGTGGAAATATTTGTGAATCAGATATAATTGAATCAACACTTGCTTCTTCATTAGAACATCTCGCTGAATTAGAACGTTGGGGCCTCATCCTTCGTCGAGATGGAAATGGATTGCCCCATCTAGGTAAATTGCCAGGTCAAAGTACAGCACGAACGGCAAGTACTGGAGATTCCACCGTTCATGAATTGATTCATATTTTAGAAGAACAATGCATCAAGCGACGGATACCAAGACGAAGCGACATCGAGGTATTGGACTTGGTGTTAACTGAAGGTGGTGCCCGAGGTTTAGTGGCAATGGATATTCAGCGTGGTGAAATATTCGCCATTCAATCCAAATCAATTATTCTTGCAGACGGTGGCTATGAAGGCGCTTGGAATGGAGATGGAATTGGAATGGGTAATGCTGCTAGTTTGACATTACGCAATGATTTACCTTTGGCCAATATGGAATTCAACTCAATGCATCCACTGACAGTTGCTAATGTAAACCTCCTCCTCCCTCTCGATTTGCTTGGGGCAGGAGGCACTGTCAACGGTGCAGACGGTACACCCCTCACGCATGAAGATGGACCCGATGCTCTAGCTCAATCAATCCTCGCAGCGGGCGGGGCCTCCCTTGATTTAACTGCAATACCTCGACCAGAACGTGTATGGTTTGAAAGAACTCGTGCAGCCCTTCAGAGTCGGTGTGGAATAGATGCATTCACAGAACTCATACCCCTTATGCCGACCGTCACCCATACGATTGGTGGAATTCCAACCAATTCCTCAGGACAAGTTATTGATTCGGAAAATAATATCGTACCAGGTCTGCATGCTGCCGGAGATACGGCTTGTTCCGGTTTGCACGGAGCCTCAGCAAACAGTGGAGACCAGATTTTGGCGGCAATTTCAGAAGGCACATCTGCGGGCACATCTTCAGCAAATCATGCGCTGAATTCCAAATTCTCTGGCTCAAGTGCAATTTCAACAGCACTTTCTGAGGCACACCATATGCATGATCAGATTTTGTCATCCGCAGGTAACGGGGGCGCCACTGCAGGAACAATTCTCAGTGCACTTTCGTCCACAATGAAAGCCCACATGAGCACAAATCGCGACGCTGAAGGCCTCAAAGCTGCGGCTTCAGCGATTGGAGAATTGCGTAACACTCCATCTGGAATCACTGACTCAACAGGAATTATGAACACAGAATTGATTTCTCTACGTAGGACCAAAGGTTTGCTCGACATCGCCGAAGCATCTGTAGCTGCAGCACTGGCAAGAAAGGAATCCCGAGGTTCTCACACCCGTAGTGACTTTCCCGAACAAGACACCTCTCAGAATCATCATTCGAGGGTAATGTTAGGAGGAGAAGTTAGCAACCACCCTCTCCGTAACTGAGAAGCATCCCCTTGTGGTGGCCTAAACATGCGGGCACAACACCTCTTTGCGACACTGTGTTTTGTCCTACTGCTCTCGGGTTGTATAGGGAGTGAGAACCCTTCAAGAGAGGACCCGGTTGAAAAGGCTACATTTCATCCTTTGATTGAAGGAGATTATGCATTTCCAGTTACGGCAAATGTTCGTACTTTGGACATCGATGGAGATGGTATTGAGGAAGTGGTTTTCACCGAACCACTCGAAGGACAGATTGGATGGATTGAAACCTCGTGTATTTCTACTCAGTGTGCAGAAAACGTGATTGAAGATTTAGGTGCACCAGTCAGAGCATCCGTGGCAGATTTGGATGCTGATGGCCAATCTGAATTGATAATTTCAGATATCGGAATCCTATACCCTTCTAACGAAAAAAGTGGTCGTATTCTCACCGTTCAAGGAAATACGACGAGTGTATTGATAGATGGACTCGGAAGAACGGTTTGTGCAGAACCTGCCGATTTGGATGGAGACGAAGATCTAGACCTCACAATTTGCGAATTTGGACACGAAGAAGGATCCATTTCATGGTTGGAGCAATTAGGAGACGGCAACTGGACAATGCATGTTATAGACGCCAGACCAGGTGGAATCCATGCATATCCCATAGATATTGATTCAGATGGAGACATGGATATCATAGCATCAATCTCACAGAATTCAGAAGATGTAATGTTATACTGGAATGATGGCCAAGGTAATTTTCAGGCCACGACTCTCTACAACGCTACCGATTATTGGTATGGGATGAGTGGATTGCATCTTCGAGATTTAGATTCAGATGGGGATATGGATATTGTATTCACCAATGGCGACACTTTCGATTTTGACATCCCTGAAGGAATCAATCCGAACGAGTTACACGGTGTAGGTTGGTTAGAGAATGATGGTACAGCGAATTTCACTTATCATGATTTAATTCGAACATGGGGTGTTTATGACACCGTTATGATCGATTGGGATCAAGATGGCGATGAAGACATGCTGGTAATTTCGTATCAAATTGAAAATCAATTTCCAGAAAATATAGTTCAAAATCAATTCACAGTACTGGTATACCACCAAGGAGATTGGACGCCCAAGGTAATTCCATCCGACGATAATTTCCGAATACTTTCTGCCGTGTCCATAGATGGAATAATTGTTGCCGGTAGCCATGACCCTGGCCAATTTGGGGGAACCTTACACCGCCTTGCGACTATACAATTCAATCATGAATCGTCCTGAGTTGTATTAATGATGGCAGCCCTTTTCGCACGACCATGGTAGAGGACACACTCTTCACGAAGATAATCCGTGGCGAAATCCCCTCTTCTCGAGTAGCAGAAGGCGATTTGTGGTACGCTTTCTTGGACATTTTTCCTCGTCGGGAGGGACACACTCTCGTAGTTCCTAAGGAACAAGCGCAACGCATCTCAGACCTAACTCAAGAAAGCCGGAGTGCTTTGATGGATGGAGTTGCTGAAGTTCAACGCCGCCTTTCAATTGAGTATGAAACTATTGATTTTTCAGTTGGTATTCATGATGGCCCAATTGCAGGCCAAGAAGTACCACATGTTCACATACACGTCATTCCTAGGAACGAAGGAGATGGAGGGCACACCCTTCTTGCTTGTTGGCCAGAAGCACCCCTTCCCGGAACAATTGAACCCGATTTCACATCATTAGCCGAATTGTCTGAACGCCTCCAATCTCATTGATGCCACTCCGGTGATTCAAATGGATGAGGAATCAGTCAAAGAAATACAGCACGGGGAAGATGGTGCCCTTGATCACCATGGAGAGGCCCTTCCCCAGCTTTCCAAAGTAGCAGCCCGGGTCAACCTCGCTAAAATTAATTCAGCCAGAAGAGTAGCAAAAAATCCAGGCGATCACCCCGGCGTTGGTTGGTTTTATGATTTCATGATGGGTTTTGCACGTCGAGCATTTCGTGGCCAGTTTCGTTCCATCGAGATAACTGGTATTGAGAATATATCGGAAGAAGCAGGGATGTTGACTGTTGCTTGGCATACCAACGGGTTGATTGATCCCATGTGCATTGCAGTGACTCAATCAAAGCGATTGGTTTTCGGTGGCCGACACGATTTGATTACTCGACCACTCATTGGACCCATCGCATCGACAATGGGTACGCAGCCCGTAATTCGTCAAGCGGAACTCGCCAGAGGAGGCGCATCATCAGAAGACGCAGGGAACATTAATGGAAAAACCATGCTGACTCTTGCAGAATGTATCGCTAATGGTCACGCATCAGCGTTGTTTCCTGAAGGGACATCTCATGAAGATTCCAAGATGAAGAGATTACGAACCGGACCAATGCGATCTGTCATTGCCGCCAATTCAATCGCTAAAGAGAGGGGTTTACCTGAACCGCATTTACTACCGGTAGGATTGCATTACCGCACATCTTGGTTTTATCGGACAGATGCGTGGATTGAGTATGGGTTACCAATTCACCTCTCTGAATTTATTCATTCAGAGGAGGATAGAAAGAAACTGCTTGAAGGAGATTGGGTAGAAGCCGAAGCAGAATCGGTCAATGCCTTACGTGATTGTGTTCAAGACCGCTTAACACCCATGACTCCAGATGCAGAATCTTGGAATGAGCACAGGACATGGCACCTTATTGGACACTTACAGAGCCTTGCGAATGGGACCTCACTGAAAAGTTGGAGAGAAGAGGTGTTAGCAGCTAGAGAGATTCGCAATCGTATCCGAGAGAACGATTCAATCTTGAACGACATAATCCCGTCAGCAACGAAAATTGCTAGCGATTTGAACGATGCAGGCCTCGATGGTAGGGCACTTTCCGCGACGGGCCTTCAACATCCAAAGATGACGGAACGTTTTGCGTTCCTTCCAGCAATTCTATTGGCTATAATAGCAGGACCACTGACCACAATTTCTAGTGGTTTGATGATATTTGCAGCAAAAGTTCTCGGTGATAAGACCGATGAGGGACTTGACGCCCGCACGACATATCATGTCCTTGCTGCACTACTTGGTCCGTTGTTAGTATGGCCAATACCTGCTCTCCTTGTCGCATTATTCATGATGAATGCATTGTCACTTGGAATTATTGCAACTCTTGCAATACTCATTATTTCACCAGTGGCTTTCCACATTTCAAATCGAATTGCAATGTATGCTTGGGACTTGCATGTTCAATCTAGAGATGCTCGCAGACTACTTCGTTTCTCAAAAACCAAACAAGGCATTAATGCGGGTGCAAGTGTAAGGGATTTACTCGCTGCGCTGAAATAGGACAACAGAGGCGAAGGAACATGGCGAGCGAGGATATGGAGACCAAAATCCGTGAATGGTTGACTTCAGAAGGTTTGGAAATCAAAACTCGAGAAGACCCCAGAGCGGATTTTCATTTTTTGGTGAGATACCCACCAACTAAGCACGGACACGTTTTCAACATACTCTCCCCAAAAAAGAGGAATTTGATTGTTGTCTCATCTGTTACGCAAGTCGATTCAGGGCAACAAGATGAGATGAAAAAACACTCTGATACCGATGGTGAAGGTTGGGAAGAATGGTTGCACGAAACTCGGTTAAATCTTACCCGTGCAAACGTCGATTGGGTTTTGCACGTAGGTCATGGAAAGGATAAACCCGGCCCATTACAAGCATTCAACCTCTCCATGCCCATTTGGTTTGATGGAGTTACACAAAACGAGATTATGCAAACCCTTCGTCGTTTGTGGCTTTCAAAATTGTCGATAATCCATGAGATTAAATTTTCATACGGCCCAGGAATTGGCCGGCCAGGCCCCGTAGATGATTGGGCCAAAGGTGGCGGCCCACCTAAGCAAGATGAGAAATCACCGACTTCAGCATCCGAGGTTGAAACAGACGAAACTGGTGGATTTGGCACCGGCTTCGATCCTTCTGATTGGGTTTGATATTAGCGGTAACGAGCGCCTGTGCGCGCGCCCATGTGAGGACAAATCCAAATCACCTCGCAGTACCCCATCCATCTGACCGCAGAGGGGTTGGATTAAGTAGGAGTAAAATTCGTTGCAAAGACACTGGAGAGTATCTCTGGGGGTTGAGAGAAATGAATAATAGCAAGCACGGAAGCATCACGATGGTGCTAATCTTCTTGATGAGCACACTAGCCGTAGGATATACACCACCTACTGCTCAAGGCGCAACAGTCGTCATTACCGACGCCGTCCAAGTGGTTGATGGAGGAGCTTTGAATGAACGCATGGCATCAATGGTTGCCGATAGCGAAGGAAATATCCACATTGTTTGGAGCAGGAATACACAGCATCTGTATTACACTATGATGGATGCAAGGGCACAAACAGTAATTGATGCGACTCAGATTTCAAACCCCGGCGCTCACCGTGCTTGGCACCCAGACATTGATGTCGATTCAGAAGACCGAATTCATGTTACTTGGGCAGACAAGGCAAATCAACACACCATCCTATACACCTTACTCGACCCTTCCTTGGCTGCGATGGATGGCTCAGCATCTGATGATAATGCAATTAGCATCATTGACGACACCGACGTGGTAGTACGCCAACAGAATCGAGATTATCCCGCAATTGCGGTTGACAGTCTTGATAATGCCCACATTGTATGGGAGGATTCGTATGATCGCCACGACAAATATTTCCAACAACCACAGATTTACTACAAATTCCTTGAGATAGATATTGCTGCAGGAATTGCTATCACGGCAATTGACTCTACTCTATTAACGCCAATCATTGGTCACAAAGGACACCCCGATATTGCGATTGATGCGGATGATTTTGTGCAAATTGCTTGGGATGATACCCGTGGCGGTAAAGTAGAGATTGTGGCACCAATCGACACCTCGGGCTCGATGTACTCCGAATGGGCAGATATGTGTGTCGTATTCTATGGTGGACAATGGTCCAATGGAGGGGCTTTCTCAGGTATCAAGCCAATGCTACAAGATGCAAACATCACAGTTTTCGAAACACTTTACGCCCTTGGCGGTTTCTTCCCATCTGCAGCCAACTCCGGAGCATGTGCCAATCCACCGCATCACGAGAACCCGCGTTCAAATCACCTTGACAGCGGCGATGATTCGGGCGGCTTAATCAAATTGCACAGTACCATCTACAATGGTGGTGCACAGAGTGGCGGTTATCAGGGAGAAGATTGGGGCCCAGGTTCTACTTGGGCTTGTTATTCCTGGATTGATGCACAGGGCAACGTCCCCGGTAACCCACCAACAACTCATGACCACAAGTGGAATCCAAATGCAACAAAAATTGTGATTCCAATCAGTGACGAGGGGCCAAAGGGTGGCGACCCTCCCCAACAATCAGACGATATTGCAAGTATCAATGAAGCACATGACGCATGTGTCGAAGCAGGCGTAATCCCTGTGGGACTGTATGGTTCTTCGTGGGGAGCAAATCAGCAGGTATCTAGCCACATGAAGGACTTAGCTCAATGTCCAAACGGACAAGTCAACATGAACCCAAGAACGTGTCAGGGCTCAACGACTAGAAACACAGATGCAGGCGGCCAAGTTTACGCTTTCCCAGCCTCAGGATCAAACAACATGCAGACCCTAGTCGAAGCGATGGTATTCCTTGCAACCAACAACAGTCGCGAGATTTACATGACAGTCCTTGACCCCTACGCGAAGTTACAAAATCCAGCTCCTGGATGGTCTTACGGAATGTCTGGTACTGATGAGTCAGGCAACAGATACACTGAGGATTTAGGGCCAAGCCAAGATACCAATGGATATGGCCATCTTGTGGTGGTTAATGACACCCGTGTGACACTTGATGACGCGTTTAGCCTACACCCATCACTTAGCATTGATAACAGTGGTGACACCCATATTGCTTGGATGGATACCCGCGATTATGGATTCAATAAGGATGATAATTACGAGGTGTATTATTCCCGCCTACGTCTTCGCGGGGCTGCAAATTGGGATGGAGTAGAAGGTGGATTGCCAACCTATGGGATAAAGAAAATTGTAGATACGAGAATATCACATGTCGAAGGCCTTGGAAATCTCAACCCGAATAATTACTACAGCGCATCATCATACATGCCTCAGATTATTACAGACGATCAAAACAACGTTCATCTTTCATGGTTAGAGAACTCAAACATCTCACAAGGCGAATCAATCCAATATACCCGTTTGAATCACACCAATGACAAGGCGGATTGGCCGCTAAATAGTATTGCAGCCGCCGTCCTTGACCCATGGGAGCGTGTAGATATCACAGAATGGAATAGTGACAAACTAGGTCCCAACAATGGCCGCAATCCCGAGATATCTCAACCACCAGCATTTGCTAATGATTTAGGGAGTGGTGCGCATATAGCATGGTCGGATACGAATAAATGCAATGACAATTCAAACAATGGTGCGTACACACTTTGTTACACACACGTGCTTACGGGACAAGTTGACATTGAATTGGCAGATGGAGAAACATACTACCATGTGATCGAACCCGGTGAACAAACAATGTACAACATGACCATCAATAATACAACACCAGGACCGATAGACCTAGTTTCAGATACATTTTCTGTGAACCTGTCAGGCGTACCTGTTAATTGGACTGCGAATTTATTCTTCTCGGACAATCACACCGCAATTTTCCCAGAAACTCCAATTTTCTTGATGGGCGGTGAGTCAGTACGTGTTTATTTGCGAGTACGCGCCCCATCGATATATCAGGCAAACCACGATGAACTTGGACAGATTACAGTCAGTGCAGTCTCTTACAAAGATCCGGCTATACGTAGCGATAGATTGACATTAACATTGATGGATGTCAAACATGGAATAGAGCTTGAAACAAGTCATTATCAATCCGATATTGAGCAAGGTCAAACAGCAATTTTCTCGATTACAATTACGAATACTGGTAACGTTTTCGACTCATTTGCTTTCTATGACCCTACCACACTTCAAGGGCAAGCAGAATGGTTGATGCCTTTTGGTTGGCAAATCACATTCCCTCAGATGGTTAGCCTTGACCCAGGACAATCAGTCACTAAGAATTTGGAGATTGCAGTTCCAATGAATAACAATAGTATCGGGACATTCGCATTATATCTGAAAGGTTGGTCGATGGGTGAACCAGTCAAGAGCGTTGACAAGGGTACATATGATATTCTCGAATTGTGGGTAAACGTTAGTATACGTTCTACTGGAAACATCGTTTTCCAAATATATGACACATCGGAACATGTATTCCCTGGCGAGTGTCACACATACCCCATATTGGTAACAAAGAATTTCGGGCCAGGTAACTTGATTTTCTCTACCCCAGGTGCACCAACTCAGTATGACTCCGAGGATGATGAGATTACTTCGATGTATCCAACAGAGTATGCATGGCAAGGGGATCATTGGACTGTGGTTCTAGATTTCTTCAATGCTCCTGATGGCTATGAACCCGCTGAACGATACGATCCAGGTGTCCCTAGATGGTGGCCAGAAGAACATCCATACCAAGTGAATGCAACGGTATGTGCGCCAAGAAATGCACCCGCCGGCCTAGGTGAACCAATTACTGTGAGGGCACATCTTGCAAATTCATACAAGGTTTCAGATTCAACAATCCTTTCAACAAATGTTCGGCATGTGTATGGCCTTGACATGAGTACAGATGATACATCCTACACAGTCTCCCCAGCAGACGATTTAATCGTTAATATAGAGACTTTGAACACAGGTAATGGACCAGATCGTTACGATTTGAGACTGTCGCAGATATCAGACTCAGAAGGTAATCAATTGTTATGGGATATCGAGGGAATTGATTTCCCACCCCATCAACTTGAACGCGATACTGTAGAGAATGCAGAAGCGAACTTGTCTAGTCATATTGTACCTGTCACAATCCACATTCCAGATCAGATTGTTGCCGGCACCTATCACGTTGTATTCAAGGTACACAGCGAGGAAAGTTATGAGGGTACAACCGAACGTGACTCGATTACTTACACTCTTACAGTTCGAGAATATCACGACATGCAAATTTTCCTTGATGAGGCAGTTGAAAGCCAGGTAAAAACCACAGCACCAGGGCGCACTGTACGATATTTACTCAATGTGACGAATAATGGAAATGTCCCGGATATTCCAACGATACACAATCACACAAAGAGTGGCGATACATGGGATGACAGACCCGGAATGGGTGCTCTCGACACATGGAACATTCGTTATGCAATGGTTGAAGATTTCAATACTGAATTCCCTCGTGAAATTCCCTGCGTCACTATCGTTCCTGACCAAGCAGCACCAGCGGAAGGCTGCGTCAAACATGGGGATGGAACGTGGAGTCTTGCAGAGATGGACGCATACACCACTGTACAGTTGATGGTCATCATAGAAATCAGTCCAACCGCAGCTCTTGCAAACAGAGAGATTGGTATCAAAGTAATGTCGAATTATGGCAGTTCACCGGATGGCGATGCTGATGAGACCACCAGTTGGTCGGATAGTTGCACAGTCGATGAAAACAATGACGGCCAACCTGATAACTTGGGAAGCAATTGTGATACTAACGAACAAGTTCTCCGAATCCGTCTCCGTGCACCAGACCTTGAGATTATCGAGGTAGTGGCCGTAGATGATGAAGCAGCAGTAGGGGAAATGATAGCAATCAAAGTCAAGGTAATCAATCGTGGAAATGTCCATGCTATTGACATCAATATCGTACTTTGTGAAGATGAATCCTCTAGCAACCTCCGAAAGAATATTTGTGAGGATGAAAACATTGCTTATCGGCAAGTAATAGGTGCACTAATGCCTCCAGATGATAGTGGTTCAGGCGATGCAGATGCAGTTGAGATTACACTGCTATATCCCGTTAAGGCAGGTACACATGACCTCACTGTAATTGTGGACCCTGGTAATCTAATCATTGAAGCCAATGAGGCCAATAATCGCCGAGATGTTGGTGAATTGTCAAGCAATAATGGCTTCTTCGACGTTGTAATGGAAGTTGCTAGCGAATGGTCTGTTCCTACAATGATTTTACTACTCACCATTGCTCTACTCGGTGTTGCAGGAATGGTTATGATTGCACGTCGCCGAGATGCACTAGCACGCGTGGATGCCCAATCTAGCATCATCACTTACGAAGAGGATCTTCGATTCTGATTTCAGAATTATACATCCAGGATAAGTTACTTTGCCAGCCACCACGGCAACAAACTGTCGTCGGTGGCAGCAATGACTGCTCCCATTTCGTTTCCAATTTGCCTCATCATGAGGCTGCGAAGTGAGTTCATCATCTCCTCAGCTCTTTGAGGTTGTATTTGCAGGCCAGCGCAAAAACGGTCCAAATCAACCGGTCTACGGGGAGTTTCCAAAAGAGCGTGAGCAAGTTGCCTTTCTTCATATTGCTCGAATTCATCATCGACAGTTCTGCTTGCTTTGTGCTTAATTTGTTGATGGAGAGCAATCAATGCATCTCTTTCTGCATCAAGACGATCTAATTCATTATTCAATTCAGATAGTAATCCCATGGCTTCGGCCATTGGTAAATTACGCCTGGTACCCACTTTTTCAACAATGTTCAACGCGTCCCGAGGGAGTTTACCAGAAAGACGAATCGGACCGCCCTCGGGTAACTGGCGATGTTCAGTTCGAAATAAATCAGGCCCCAAATCGAGTCGCAAGGAGAATGATTGAGTTACTGCATAGATTCGTTTCGGGGGCCCACCTTTCTCACTCGGTACTTTTTCACTACTGACAAAGCCAGTTTTTTCCAAGACTTTGAGATGTTTCATTATTGCTTGTTGTGAAACTTCAAGCAATTCAGCCAATTGTAAAGGGTAGTGTGGTTCGCGCACAAGCCGCTCCAATATTGCGCGACGGATGCCATTTTCCAATATCGATAACGCGGTATCGAAGTCAGTCACCACTGTACAACCCAACGTTAACTAGCCAACGGAGTCATATCAATCCTCGGATGATTCACCCTTCATCCCACGATTTCCAACCTTGTTCCACATTTTCTGAATCATTATCTGATTCCTCAGTAATACTTTCCTCGATTTGTTCGATTTCATCAATTGCTCGAGGTAGATGTACATCATTATCGGGTCGATCTGCAAATGGAGGCGGCACATCCTCCTCAACGGGAATGGCACTCATAGAGAGATCAATCGGAATACCCCCGTGGACGCTTGCCCACACTTCGTCAGTTGTGGGTACACGCTGTTGAATTTCACTATCACTCACTGCAAGAGGAATCTGTTTCCCATCCGCAGTTTCCATGACCAGTCCAGGGGCCTGCGCAGTCTTTCTGCTCGTGAGCCAAAGAATTCCAGCAATAGGAATCAAGCAGACACCACAGATAATTCCAAAGCACCCCCCTTCAAGCATGAGTAGTGCTGAATTATCCCCTGTAAGCTTCTCACTATCTACTAGCCAAAGAACAAATTCGGGGTCATGATTCTGGACAAGATGAAGACCATCAGCGTCTGGATTGTAAACTCCGACTGCAGTGTAAATTTTGTCATCTTCTCCAAATCTATCACCTTGTAGTATTCCTGGTGAACTTCGTCCAACCTCAGCTCCAGTCTGACTTTCAATGATTGTGAGGTTTGTTGCTGAAGAATCCAATCGATAGGCAATATATGTCCGTCCATCACTTAGTTCAACAGATTCCTCTTCACCCCCTTCCACTCGTGCTACATTGTTATTTTCAGGATCCATTGCAGAAACAAAATCATCCCAATTTGTCCAAATGACTATTGAAGAAATGAGGAGTAGAACCGCGCTGCTGATGAGCAAACGTTTGGGCCACCGATTCTGCATCACGATTCGCCAACTCCGAAGTTCTTCATCTGAGTTCCGCTCACTTGCCGAGCCCAATTTCACCCAATTTTTCGGGCAGATATGTGTCTGTTACGAAATCTAATCCATATTTCGCCAGAGATTGCTGCTCCGCTTTTTTACCAAGTGACAACATCATCTGAATTTGCTCTTGCCACCAACCATCTGCAAATCGAGGATCACTAAGTTCAGCCTTCAGTGCCTCCACATCCTTACTAGACAATTTATCACTCGGCAAATCATATGCCTCGATATCATCTGCAGTAATACCAAGATATTGCGCAGAAGGAGTTGCAAGATATTCGGAGATGTGTGCAGTCTTAATTGCACCATATGCGATGCTTGCAAAAATTCTGAATGACCAAGGATCACCGTCAAGGAAAACAATGACTGGTAAATCCCATTCTTCGTTCATGCGTTTGAGAATTCGACGAGTAGATCTTGCAGGTTGTCCTTTCAGATGTAGAAGTCCACATCCGAATTCTTCATCAAATCCATTTTCAACGAGCCGGTCGAACATACCACCTGTCTCAATTGCCATGATGAAATTAACATCATGTTCTATCAACTTAATTTTTTCAGACTCAACATTGTATGGAACACCGTAACCTGAATCGCCTACGTCGTCACGTGCATTGATTTTCATCCATTCCCCACGCCGATTTAGTTCATTTAGTGTGATATTTCCAATCATTCTTGCTCCATCTTCTTCTGGTCGAAGTTTGAAATCTTCTCGTAAACATTTGGTCACAATTTCAAGGTCTTCAGCAAGGTTGTTACTTTCATTTTGTGTACTGAATTTTCCGTGCCCCCAAGATTCAGAAATGTAATACATTTCTCGAAGGGTGGATGATTTTTCAGCATCAATCATTTCTTCAATGAATTCAATGATGTGTAATGCACGCAATAGTTGCCTTGCACTTCCCAAACTGGTTGCATCCCGAACAGACCTCTTTTTGCCGTATTTGTAAACCCCCAACTTATTATCAAATCCAATATTATTCTTGGTCCTAACTGGTAAGGTCATCCTTGGCGGTTCACCCATGACCATTCGTTTGTACATCTCTTTGGCCACGCCATGCAGATTCTCTACAACTTCCTCTCGAGTTTTTCTTGTTGTAATACTCATTCTTCTTCCTCCTCACTTGAAGTCCACGACAATATATCACTCGGATTGTCTGTGCTTTGCCATGATTCCTCCGAATTGTTTTCATCTATTTCTTGTGATACTTCTTGAATCTCTAAATCTGGACTTGATACTTCAGGTTCGACCGCAACTTCTTCCTGACTCAATTGTGCTTCCTCTTCTCGTAACATTTCAGCAAGAATATCCTCGTCCAATTTCGTTGCACCAATGATGTCACCAGCACCTCGGAAGAAGATATCAAAATCATTCCAATCCCCTTTGGATAACCCGCCAACTGAGAACTCAACAGTTGTATTTTGGCCAGGATCTAAAGTTTCTAATTTCCAGGCCCAGAGCCCACGCGCTTCACGTCGCCCTCCCCTTTCATTCACGACCATCTCGACACCTTCTTTTTCTGGCCATGTTGACAGAATTGTGTAGGCCCTCGGGCGGGCTGTATAATTGAAAATCTGAATTGAGGCCTGAGTGATTTTCAACTCACTATTCCATTCAATTGCATCTTCACAGAATACGGCATTCATGATTCGTGTGATGACTGGCTCTAGAGGCACAGCTTCTTCATTCAGAATGCCAATTGTTTTGTCATGAATCTCAGGAAGAATAACATTGACTAGCTCGAATTTTTCCTGTGCCTTTTTCTTTTGTGCGCTTTTCTTCAAATGATTCCGGAGTCCTCTACCAACTTCTTGCATCGCTTTTTTGATTTC
>CAYYKF010000006.1:0-2059 GCA_964441035.1 uncultured Candidatus Poseidoniales archaeon | reverse complement strand
TCTTCAAATGATTCCGGAGTCCTCTACCAACTTCTTGCATCGCTTTTTTGATTTCATCTAAAACAATCGTATTCTCAGCAACAGCCTCTTTTGCTTCACTGGTAAATTGAACATTTGTACTTGCTAGATGAATGAGCACCGCAGCAGGACCTTTTGGGATTCCTCGGCCACCCGGGTGTTCTAATCCATAACTTTTCCAATTCACAGATTCCATCGCTTTGGTGAGGATACATCCACCTTGTTGGTACATCAAAGGAACACGATTTGCAAATCTCAGTACTTGGATGGGCTGATCCGCAGGTAAATCCCCCCCAAATATCAACCCCACTTCGATCTGAAATGGAATGCCATTGGCTACTTGTACATCTCGTGTGACGGTCGAAACGAATCTTGAATCGATTGCTTTTGATAGACCCTTCTTAATCAATAAATCTTCAATTGGTGATAGACAATCAACAGGGGGAGCTGGTATACGAACCTGTCCAAATGCATTGAGTAAAGCAGTGATATTGTCAGGCTTCAAACGATTTGGCTTTGCAGCAGGCGTCAATCCAGATTTCTGGATAATTTCTTCACAGCGCGCATTGCTCAGCGCAGAAAATGTATTTCTGAGGAAATAGCGTAATGGTGTTCGTGCACCACTTCCCTCACTCGGTACCTTTGCATCTCTCAACAAGCGTTGGAGCGTTCCCAATTCGACACCTTGCGGATGTGGTTTTATTTCCTTCACTGGCCGGGGTAGTTGTTCAGTGACCCGCGACCAAGATTCATTTTCAATCATTTTTCCATCTTCATCGAAGACTTGGAAAGAAATACTTGCGTGCGGATTGACGATACTTGTCATTTTGAGATATTGGTGTACAGACTGCTTACCTCGTTGATACTTTGCCTTCATTCGCGCCTCCACACGAACACCATGTTCAATCGGTTGCATCGTCTCTTCGTCAATCCAATGAATTCGTTGCTGATTACTCTTGATGGCCTTGTTCTTCTTGGTATCCAAACCGATGTCTACCGTGACAGCAGTTGCTTCCTTTGAGATTTTAGAAGTCACTTTTGTTGGCTTTCCTGTTGTGAGCTGACTATACATCACAACTCCTGTAATTCCAATTCCTTGCTGACCTCTTGTTTGTCGAATGGTGTGGAATCGAGACCCAAAAAGAAGTGAGCCGAATACCTTGTCAATTGCATCAGGACGAATCCCTGGACCATTGTCCTGACTTGTCATAATCAACTCATCTTTCTTTCCTCGAACCTTTCGAATTTGTATCTTAATTTCTGGAAGAATCCGATGCTCTTCCGCAGCATCCAATGAGTTGTCGACAGACTCTTTCACTGCTGTAATGATTGACCGTGGTAACGTATCGAAGCCCAGAAAGTGTTTGTTCTTTTCAAAGAATTCACTAATACTCGCCTGCTGCATTCCGGATGACTTTCTTGCCATGTACTTCGCGCTCCACGGCTCCAGGTCCTCCCTACGCCCAATGCGGAGGGGCCAGCAGGCCGCAAACTGCTCGGGCATCACGAAGGCGTATAAGTCTCAAGGAATGAAACTCGTATTCTACCTCACTCTGACATCAATATCGATTCCTCATCCCATGGCTCGATTACATAATCCAGCACCAAAAGCTCGATGCTGTATTCCACATTTTCTCCACCATCTGTGTGCTGGCACCCGGCAGCTCCACCGGCTTGAGCATCAACAGTAAGGTCAAGTCTGTATTCACCAAGCCCTTCACCATCGGCATCGAGCTTATCTTCAATTTGGGATTTTGAAAGCCCTTCAACAAGCGGCGAATTGAATAGTTCTGAAACGAATTCATCAAACCAAAATACATTGATTTCCTCACTCCCTGCACCTCCTGCATTTGTTCCTGAAACAGTACCATTATTTTCTCCACGTATGACTGTGCCCGTTACTGTGTCCGGTTCAGGGTCTCCACCCGATAAAGCACAACCAAGCCCTTGGCTGGTTTCATCTTCAGAATAAGAGAGCAATACAGTAACTCCAACCACATTATCCCCATTTGTCCATTCTTCTATTGAGTCAGTGTTGAAT
>CAYYKF010000005.1:0-36408 GCA_964441035.1 uncultured Candidatus Poseidoniales archaeon | reverse complement strand
GATGATGTGCTTCAATCTGAATTACGCTGAAGATTAATCGTTCTTCTTGATTTTCTTGAGCATCTCCTTCAGTGAAGGTGTCTTCAGGGTCTTGCTACTGACTTCGACTGTCTTGGCAGATTTCTTGGTCACAGCAGCCTTCCTCTTTTTGGGAGCTTTCTTCTTGGCTGCAGCCACGGTTTTCTTCACTTTGCTGGTTCCTTTCGCAGCAGCAGTCTTGGCTGACATTTTGATGGTCTTTGTCGCCTTTGCCGCTTTCTTAGGTGCTGCCTTCGCAGCGGTCTTCGCTTTGGTGGCAGCCTTCTTGGCTTTGGTCGCAGCTTTAGCACCTGCAGATTTGGCGGCTCCCGCAAGAATTCGTGTTGCCATCGCACCCGTGATACCCGCTTTAGCCAATCCTTTGATGCCAACGCGATTAATCGCAGCAGACGTCTTGATGTTGGCTTTGACCAACTTCAATGCTGTCTTTGCTCCAACTCCCGGTAGGCTGGTCAATCGGTCTACTGCTTTCTCATTTGCCGAGGGCTTCTTCGCTGCCATGTTCTCCGCTCCATACCGGAACTGGTGGCCAAACTAATCAAGTTGTTCTTTATGGCATGTGTTAACAGACTAGGTAGTGAAGCATCATGACTGGAGACGCAGATGGTATTCTTGATTCACGAGAATCAATTTTGTATGCTCAAGTAAAATCTGGCGATCCTGAAATGAAAATCGATGCGGATGAAAGACTCAGGCATGCGAATTTTCCTAGTGCTCAGGGCTCGCTATTCCTCGGAGATGTGGCTGATGCACTGTTGAGAGGATTTGGAGCCCATGAACCTCCACGTGTGGTGGAAATACCCGGATTTGACCAACAACGTTGGAAGATTGAATGCTCAGATGCTGAACTATCAATCACAATTGAAAGCAAGGCATACTGGGGTTTCGGACTTTTTGCCTCTTGTTTTCTAAACACAATTCGAATGGAAGGGTCACTTCAGCGTCGTGCTCGATTAATTTTTGACTTGGTTAGCGGACTCGGTAGAAATCCTTGGGAAGCAACACGTAAGAAGCGCTTTGCGAAGGTTACAGGTAACAGCAATAGTGACCATAAGGCTGCTTGGGAGAATCTTATCGAACGCGGTAGAGAAGATCTAAGCAACACGATTCAAAACATGCAATCAAAAGCAATTGCACTTGAAGAAATGTTACCACAGTTGGCAGAAAAAGCACCTCCAGGTTGGAGTATCGAATTAGCACAATCAAAAATCACACAACTTCGTGATGAATGCGATGCGGCAAATGATGCATTACACGACAAAACTGCTGCCGGAGTAGAACGTGCGCTTGCACGCGCAGAGAAATTCCTTATCGAGGCAGATCCAAGAACTGAAGTTTCTGGACAACATGAAAGTGGGGATGATTTACTTGAGTCTATGACTGAATTAGAGGAAGATGATATCGATTTGAGCGAAAAAATCCTTCTTCATGAGGAGTTGCCGACTGAAATCCGTCGAACACACGAAGCACTCGATGATGACAATATACCCTTCGTGGACCTTTCTGAAGAAGAATAATTCAGAAGCCAGTCAATTGGGCCCATGCCCACTGCAAGACGTTGTGATTGAGCAAATACAAGACCGTTGAGACGAAAATGCAAGCGAAGTAAATGCTACCTTTGGAAATCTGAATGGCATCTTCACTTTCTTCATCGAAATAGCGAATCAATCCAGCGGCTTGCTGGATATTCGGACCTTTCGATTTCTTGTCCTTCTTGACTGCCATGCGTGTCGCCGACCTACCTTTCGTATTTCAAGACGCCGAAAGCGACAATATTCACCTAAAGACCTCTATTAGGGGTCAAGTGTCTCAATCAATACCACACCATTATTGAATTCAACAATACGACTTGCGGCGTCCATTGCAGAATCCAAATCTTTTGTCATGAACAATTCTCTTCTACGTCCGTCTTCGGTTTGCAGAACAAGGCGATGACTGAGCATATCGAGTACATCGCGATCAACAGTTTGCCAAATCCAAGTGTCACTTTCAATGGTCATGAGAGCTTCGACTGGTGCGAGTGGGCCTTGGGCAGCACCGGTTCTACGCGCGCGTTCAGTAAGTTGAGACAATTTTGCCGCTGTTTGAACGGCATTCGTTCGATTCGTTTCACTTGTTCTTGCATACCTACGTGCCGGCTTCCGCTTGGTTGTCATTCTCATCCCATCCTGCAACCCTTTGAGGGCTACGAGGGCTTCATCGCATACGGTACAGGTATAACCCTTAGGGATAAAATCAAGGTGAAAAATAGCATTTTGCGACCCTTCTTGGCTGGCCGATTCATTCCTCTTCATCAGGACTGGAAATGGATGATTGATGATGAACCCAACAGATAGGAAGGAGCATTAGTAACACGATTAGAGTCAATGGAAATACACCGGTTACAGTCAGAAATAACACGATGATATGTCCGCCAATAATCAGGCTTAATTCCAGTATTCGTCGTAGTACGGAAAACTCTGGTCTAAATTCAACAAATGACGCCATCACAGGCATCGTTACACTGAGCAATAAGATTGGAATCAAGGAATGTTCCACAAGTTCCATTCTAGGAAGGAGGGCAGGTGCAATAAGAAGGCCTGATAAGAATCCCCACACTTCAGGACGGGGGCGAGAATCCCATCCAATCGTTGGTAAAAGAGCTCCAGCTAATCCACATACTAGAATCCAACCAACTGTCAAACGGGAAGACCAAATGGCATCTTCAAATCCTGTAAGTCGGGGCTCTGAGCTTGCGACGAATCCCGTCGCAGCAGTGATAAAAATTGAACTGTAAAAGAATACCAAGAGAAGACCCCCCCACTTCCCGCGTTGAGCCTGACCACGTTTTTCTTGAATCCATAATGCAACGATGATGTGTGCCATAGCACCAAGAAGCAATATCATCACGGCAGACATTGCTGTTCCCGTGCTCAAATCTAATAGAAGCAATGAGATACTAATCGCTGCAACCAATTGAATCGTGGGGATTAAATTCGGACCTGAAATCTCGGCAAAAGAAAGGGTTGGAAGAACAACCAAGGATAGTCCAAGGCCTAGTATCGGGAAAAGCAAATTCTTCCAATCTGTTTCTGATGCAAAGTCAGATAGTGGTATTTCACTCAAATTTCGGGCGAATCCATCGGATGGTGTGCCCCATCCAAGTAAAACAAGCCAACACAATGCAGCCCATCTGTGAAGACGTAAAGTCAAGTAATCCTTGGGGCGTATCGCAATTCCCAATGCAAATCCAAACAACAATCCCAACATCAAACCTGCTGGTCCATCAAAGATGTGAATTAATGCAGAAAAGCCGTCGGTGCCCTTAGGTAGCCAACCGACAACTTGGGTATCGTGGCCATCAGCAATCCACATCGCTTGAACCCTGAAAAGTACTGCACCTCCAATCAGAATGACTGGAATTAAATGTACAAATCGAGAAAAACGAGAGGGCAACCATGGATGAAACGCAAGCAATGGAGGGATTGACAGTAGCGCAATTGTTAGTAGCGCCGCTGTTGGGCTTACAGCATCACCGCCACCTATTGCCATGAAGTACGCAAAGAGAGGGAGGCCGTTCAAGGTTGGGCGGAGCCGATGCGCTGAAGTCAAGCATCTCTTCGCAATAACATGGCAGGCATGATTTCGGATTGGCGTGCTCATGCTGCACAGAGTAAACTAGCCAAACTGGTCAGTGCTCTGAGGCCAAATGAATTAGATGATTGGCTTGATGCCGCCACCCCTAGATTACCCGAAACAATCCGATTGAATCCTCGTAGAGCCGACAAAGATTGGACGCTACAATGCCTCTTGAAAATGGGAGCTAAGCCTATTGAGTGGTATACTGGAGAAGGTGGGGCATTCTCCCTACCTTGGGAAAAAGGTAGATGTCAAGATGAAGAATACAAAATCCGTATTCAGAAGTTACATGCATCCGGACGGATTACTCTACAAGAAGCTGCATCAATGCTTCCGGTTCAGGTATTGAATGTTCAACCAGGACATCGAGTTCTCGATTTATGTGCTGCCCCTGGATCTAAATCAACTCAAATTGCGGAATCGCTACAGGGTGAAGGTTTGCTAATTGCAAGTGACCCTAATTCAGGGCGCGTGAATAATCTAGTTTCCAATATACATAGAACTGGACATGTCAATGTTGTTGTCGCACAACATGATGGTCGACATTTTCCTAGAGTTGCAGAACCTGGATTTGATCGGGTGCTGGTCGATGCTCCTTGCACTGGAACAGGTACGACACGAAAGAATACTGATGTGTGGACAAAATGGACTCCAAATGCGGGTCAATCAATGCACAAACTCCAAGCGGACATTCTCAGAAGAGGAGGGATGTTGCTTCGGCCAGGTGGGATAATGGTGTACTCAACATGTTCAATCGACCCATTGGAAAACGAAGCCGTAGTTGCAAATGTACTCCGAAAATGTCCATGGCTAGATCTTGTTGAAGTCAATACGGCAGAAGTTTTTCCGAGCTTGAAAACAAGAAGGGGGCTCACTGAATGGCCAATACTGAACCATGATGCTGAAATCATGAACAACACGGACACACTAGAACAAGTTCACGAAGATTTCAAGCCACCTTCTGATGAAAACCTTAGGCATTCATTGTCTAGATGTATTCGAGTTTGGAATGACGAAAATAATGGTAGTGGATTTTTCCTTGCAATTTTTTCACAGAATGAAGACAATGAAACCAATGCTCGTTCAACTCGTCCCGGACTTAGAGACATTGGGCATGTACCAAAATCCATCGCTCCACCTCCATTGAGTGAAAATGAATTGCGGGCTGTAGAATTACAAGAGCAAGAAGTATTACTCAATGAATGGGGTGTCGACTTGGAAGGACTTGCACTGTGGAAACGTGGCCAGTTTGTGCATGTTTCTTCTCGCGAGATTCTTGAATGGATGTGGGCATCGAAAAGGACTACTGCAAAGCATCGAGAATATCCTGGGAAACATTGGCATCCAGTACGAGTTACCCAAGCTGGACAACCTGCCTGGAAATTTCGTAAGCAAAAAAATCGACTACTGTCTAAAGGCTTGCAAGGACTTGTGCAGCGTGTGACCAAGCATCGACATCGTGTTTCTATTCCACTAATTCAGAGACTGTTGGCAGGTGAAGAACCGGGTAAATCGACATTATTGGAAGAAATCCCTACACTTGCCAATGAACGGGATGGAGGCATTCTATTGGATGTTGAAATTGCTGGAACAATTGAGTCATATCCTGCTTGGGTTGCTGGAAAATTGAGCCTAATGATGCCAGAAGCCGAGAAGTTTGTCTTATCATGGCGTCTATCTGAAGAGTCATGATGTTCATGCGCTGTCGAGCCATGGGGTGTGTATGCGGCGTGGTAGTTGGGTTCCATTTGCAATCACACTCCTCCTTGTCATTGCTGTGGGGTGGGGATTGAATTTTATTCCATTGCAATCTGAATCCACATCTACAATTACAACCAATTCAGGAGAGAATATCCCCGTTTTTGTTGAGCACTTCACCAATCCTGAAACTGAAACTATTCCTCAGGATGATACCATTCGACTTGCTTGGCATGAATGGAATGAAAATGTCTCTGAAGGATTGGGGATTCCTGCAGCCATGTATAGGGCTGAAGATCTTGGAATAAATGACACTGGAATCATTGAGCACGAAACTGAATCTGCAAGTGCTATGTTGAACTTAACATTGGATTGGAACGAAGATTCTGATGGACCGGTTCTAAATGCTACAATTGGTATTCATATCTTGGATGAAAGGACTGAAAATCTCATTCTAAGGATGATTATTACTGAAAATGATGTCGAACTAGATGGAAGGGCACCCAATCAGAATGCTGTGGTTCGCCTCTATCGAATGTCAATTGCAATCAATCATTCTGCTGGAGGACATACCATACATCAAGAAGCATTTCCACTGGGTGATTTGACAAAGCATGGAATGTCTGAAAATCTCAGAGATTTTCATCAAATGAAGTTTGTATTATTGTTATCGGATTATGAAACTGAGGAAAATTTTGCCTTACTCTCCTCCGACTTCCCACCCCCACCAACCGGGCCGAAGGATTCTGGAGACCGTATCTCAACTCTAATCGGATTCGGAATAATACTTCTTTGTCTAAGCGCTATTGCTAGGGCAGAATGGAAACGCGAATACATGCTTCCTCAGTTGAATGGTAAGAGTGTTCGAAAAGGACACCCCGTTGCAACATTACGAGCTGGAGGGGGCGATGTCACTCTACGTGAAGTGAGAATTGAGCCACCTTGGAAACTTTCGAAGGGTATTCGATCAATCGAGATACCTGCAGGTACCGAGAAGACATTTGAAATTCGAGTTAAACCCCTACGCGGAATTGAAATCGACTGTGGGAATGAAATCCACACAGAATGGAGTATTGAAGTAGAAGAGATGGGGAATTGGGTCCTTGATCTCGTCCTACACACAAAGCAAGATGAGTGAACATTTGTTCACTTTTTCCTGGATATCATCGACATATGTTCAAATTCTATCGCCAAGTGGCAATGGCATGATTGATGAAACTGATCGCCGAATCCTTTCCGTCCTATTGGCGGATGCTCGAACTTCACTTCGGTCAATTGCCGAACAGGTTGGAGTCGCTCTTGGAACGGTATCAAATCGAGTTAAGAGAATGGAAGAATTAGGTGTAATACAAGGATATCAGGTGCAAATTGATGCGGAGAAGGTTGGTTGGAACATGACCGTCCTCTGTGGTCTACGAATTGAGAAAGGGCAATTGATGGAGGTACAAAGGCGGATTGCAAATGATTCGCGCGTTTACGGAATTTATGATGTAACTGGAGAATTTGATTCCATGGTTCTAGCACGCGTACGCGACCGCGCACATCTTGATGACCTCTCAAAAACGATTCTCTCCTCAGAAGGTATCATTCGGACTGTAACACATGTTGTCCTCAATACGGTGAAACAAGAAGGTGTCAGTCTTCCGTGAAGGATGGGGGTCCCCTGCCGAGTCTTCAAGAACGTTGTCGCCGCCGTACGCAAACATGGCCACATCAAATTCCAGAGATGATGGTGGCCTCACACCGATTGTCACCCTTGATTCGAATTTACGTTGGACAAATCTGAATCTATGCCACCCCACCTCAGATTTTGCACCTCTACACGCATTTGGAAGGTGGGAAGATCAACCACATCAACACCTTCCAGCAGCCCGATTAGCAGCATCACCTTGGCGAGGATTATTGATTGCAGATGAAGTTGGATTGGGGAAGACAATTTCTGCAATTCGAATCTTGCGAAGGTTGCATGCTATCGGCACCAAAGGTGCTGTGATTATCACTTGTCCAGGGTCTCTAAAATCAAAGTGGAGACAAGAATTACATCATCGTGGGGATATCGAGGCAATAGTTGCAGATAGCGGCCGTAGGTTGCTAGCGATAATGGAGCGAATTGCAAATGGTGAACCTAGAATTATTATTGTCAGTCATGGCATATTGAGAAGAGCAAGTACACTTGAGAAAATAATGAATATTATGCCAGAAATAATGCTGACAATTGTTGATGAGGCTCATCACTGTCGTAATCCTAGAAGTCGCTTACATGATGCAATACAATTTCTTTCAATGCGAAGTCAACACTGCGTACTGATGACTGCAACACCTGTGAACTTACGTGAAGAGGATCTCTGGGTTCAACTGAGTCTAATAGCGCCTGATCGTTGGCCCACAATTGAGCAGTTTCATCGCACGATGAGACCCACGAGAATGCTCAATGATGTGTTAACTGGAATCTCGCAGAAAACTCCCAATTTACCACGAGCAATCGATCGTTTTCAAGCGCTGGAGCAAACTGCAGGATTTACGGGAGATCCTCGATTAACCAAAGCAATGTTGCTCGTACTAAATGAAAGTGCATGGCACCCAAACCATATAGAAAAATCTCGCCAAGTTTTGGCTGACATCGTTCGTAGTCTAAGACCTTTGAATGATTTACTCGTGCGAACACGAAAACGGGACCTAGATTGGCATCTAGCTAAACGCAATGCAATTACCCTAGATGTTCAACTCACATCAGAAGAATGGAGGTTGTATGAGGCCGCTAGACGATGGGCTCGGACCCTGATACAAATGCGTCATCCAGATGGACAAGTTTTCGATTGGGCGCTCATCGTTCCTGAACGTATGGCCTCATCGAGTTTACCTGCCTTCGCTCGACATGTTCTAAGACAACTTCGAACACAAGCTCGTGAAAAGCTAGATGATTTGGGAGAAGGTAATTTTGAGGAAGACATCGATTTGGAAGACATTGAAGTTAGGATGCTGCGAAGATTAGGGAACCTATCAGAGCTCATTGATGCTGCCGAAACTCTTGGAAATGTAGATTCGAAATATGATGCATTTCAAGCATGGTTATCGAAGAGCCTTGATGAAAGTAAAGAGGGGGGTGTTTTACTCTTCAGCCACTTTCATTCAACACTGGAACATCTCCAACAAAAACTCGAGAATGATGGATATCTTAGCGCCATGATTACCGGACGTACCAATATGGATGAACGCGATCGAATTCGAGATGAATTTCGAAATGGAGAAATAGACATACTGTTATCCAGTGAAGTTGGAAGTGAAGGATTAGACCAGCAACATTGTCATCGATTGGTCAATTATGATTTACCTTGGAATCCAATGCGTATTGAACAACGAATCGGACGGTTAGATCGGTTCGGACAAAAAGCGCCTCAAATTGACATTCTGAATTTAGCTGTTGAAGGAACAATTGATGCTGCAATTCTTCATCGCCTCTACCACAGAATAAGAATTTTTGAAGATGCATTGGGTATGCTTGATCCTTTACTGGGCCAAGCAATGAGGATGGTTGCTAGAACCGAACTTGACAGACCAATTGGCAAACAAACCATGCGAAAAATGATTCCTGCTGAAGATGTTGAAGATGAAGACCCCACAATACTGACTTTGTTAGACAAAAGAGAGATGTGGCTCAATGAGCGTGCCATAGATGAACGCGAGTGGGTAGGACCCGATCCTGGAATTTCTGCTTTAAGGAAAAAAGTAGAGAATAACTATCTCGGCATTGGTGCTGATGAATTACGTCGTTGGATGATGTATCAACTTGGTGAAATAGCTCAAATTCACCAAACTCAAGATGATGGTATTTGGATGTTGGGCCTTGATGACAATACAGTTCAAATTCTTGCACAGCGAACTATTGACCCAATGGAAATTGATGGTGATACGGTAGGATGGAGTGCTTTAATTCAGAAAGCTGCAAATCGTTCAGGGCCACATTGGTTCCATGTCATCTTTGACCGCGATGTCGCCAGATCTGAACCAAATACGATTTTCTTGACCACGTATCATCCGTTGATAAGATGGCTTTGCGAACAAAGTGCTGAAGACAATCTACTACGACTCATTTCAGCAAGAAAAGATACAACGCCACAATCTGCTGCTTGGTGCATTTGTATTGATTGGACCGTGAATAGTTTAACTCAAACCACAATACGTCGCTGGTTGTATCTCGATGAAAAAGGAAATCCACTAGATGATAATGATGCAAATCCATATGCATTACTTGAATCTGGTAATATTGATTCTGAATCACCAGATTTATGTGATTTAATCAAACCAATTCATGATAGTTTACTCGTTGCTGAAAAACGCAAAATTCGACCTTTAATTGACGAATTGAGGGCAAATGCGGAACAAGCGTGGCATGCTCGAATCGCACGTGAGATGAGTCAATTGAGTGATGCGAATTGGCGCGCGCGCGAAGAAGGGAAGCAGCCAGATCCCCGATGGGTGCGAATGAAAAACATACTTATTTCTCGCTTACAAGATAGTCTGGCAACACGATTGAATGATCTTGATAATATGCGTGAGAACCTAACAACAAATCTAAACCTACAAATTGCGATAAGAATTGAATAATCATTCATCTTTCACTCCTTCTAGATCTACTGCATCTATGTATGCACGCAATACATCTGAATGTGGTTTCAATGATTCGACGGTTCTTCCCTCAGGTTTCATCGAACGCAATAATGCCATTCGAGATGAATGATCAATTTTCATTCCAAAGGCTTCCAATCGGTCTCCCAAACTTCGCTGTAGGCGACCACCAGTTCGATCCCAATCCATGATTATGATTAACGAGGCATTTCCATCAATAGAATTAGTGTCTCCATATTTCTCGTAAAGATATGCTACCAATTTAGATTGATCCCAGCCTCTATTTACGAGTTCAATCGGACCAGTAAAACCCATACTCCTCAGAGTGGATTTGTCTCTGCGACCTTCGACCAATATCGGGCAACCGCATCCTCCCTCTTCTGGAATGCGATTTCGTAACCGTGCTTCGCCCAAAGCACGTCCTGCCATCGTATAGCGCGCATCTCTATTGGGTGAACCATTCCTGCGAGGCTTCTCATTAATCCACTCTGGAAGGCCCTCACGCTTTGACATGATTAATCCCCCAATATTGATTTCAATTTAGAGACAATTACTGTCCGATTCATTTCACTTATTCTGAGTTTTTTCTGTTTCGATTTATGTCCAGCCTCAACCTTGATACAGATAAGTGGAACCGATAGTAGTTCTGAAAATAGGGTGCAAATCGCTTCATTTGCAGCGCCTTTTTGAGGAATTTCCTTGACTGCTACCTGTAACCGATTACGCCAAGGATTGATACCTTCAATTCCAATTCTTTTAGCTCCTGGTTTAACCTCAATGGATAGAATTGTATCTTCTCCTACTTGTTGAATTATATCAACATCCCAAGCTTCCATCAATTTTCGGATAAAGAGGGAGTGCTTTAGGGCATCGACACGAATTGTTTCTATCAAGAGTGATATGTAGAAATCCGGTTGAACTCAATACTCGCGCCCCCCCTACGGGGGGGCAGACAACGCTCATATAGCGTCCTCGCGCCGGGGGGCTTGAGGAGTTACTGTGAAGGCTGGTGGAGACATCTTCTGGGACCTCTTTGATGAGTTCACATTGTGGGCAATTATTGTCGGTGTTTTCACTTTCGCTTGGATGTTCCATCACTCGCTCAAATACCGTTCAAAAGATGGTTCTGACAACAATATTGACGACCTCACACCAGGTGTATTTCCAAAAGAAAATGACAACCTGACGATGGAACTCACATGGACAATTGTACCATTCATATTGATTGTATATCTCACATTCATCTCTTGGGGTCCCCTCGATGAAGTTTGGACTGAGGATGAGGATGCACATGTGGTACGAATCACCGCTTCGCAATGGAATTGGAATTTCGACTGTGGTAATCTTACCGCAGATATTTGTGATAGTAGTTCGACCATGGATGTTGAAGGTCGTACCAATACGGTGCTCAGTCTGAAAGCAGGTGAATCATACACGTTTTTGTTAACATCTCTCGATGTGACGCATGCGCCATTCTTTGTGGATTGGGGGATAAAGGAAGATTCTCAACCGGGTTTAGAAACTGCAATGTATTATACTCCCGGTCAGGATGAAATCGGAACGCATTTGCTGCTTTGCACAGAATACTGTGGAGATGATCATGGCTACATGACCGCGATTGTTGAAGTACACGCATGAGGTGAGATGATGTTTAGAGCACTAAGGAAACCGCAAACCATCGCAATAATTGGTGTCATTTTGCTAGCACTTTTAATCGTACCAAGTGCGTATTCTTCACCAAGTGGAATTCCTTATCAGACAGTAAAGGACCAAGGGTGCTATTGTCATAGTGCAGGTACAAGCGCAGATGTCGTTCCAAGCCTTGTAGGATTGCCGACTGATGATGCTGGTAATTATTTCTTCAACGCTAGTGAAACTTACACACTTGAGGTCTCATTCACAGGAGGACCCTCGGGAACCAGTCCCGAAGCAACTGCGCTAGGTGGATTCAACCTGTGGGCAAGTGCTGGAACATTAGCAGCGGTAGATGAGACTCTGGTCAAGATCAATTCTGATGGTAGCGCAACGCACACAGGTGCAACAACACCAGATACAGATTCGGGTAATGACCAAGATACTTGGACTGTACAATGGATTGCACCAGAATCTGGTGGTGCCAAGTTTGTTCTTCATACAAATTCAGTGAACGGAGATCACAAAGCCTCCGGAGAAGACCAATGGAACAAGATTGAGATTACGATTGGAGAGCAACCGATTGAACAGGCTCGTGGTTTGGTTGTACTCGGTAGTGCCATTTTGTTGATGGTTGTGGTCACTGCATCATGCCTTCTTTGGGTATTCTACAGGCGTGACCCTGATGCATTCACATGGGACAATTTCTGGCCTTGGATTTCTGATTGGTTAACCAGCACAGATCACAAGAAGGTGGGGACCTTATATTTCCTAAACGGATTATTTTTCCTTGGAATCGGTGGTATGTTTGCACTCATCTTCCGAATTCAATTGGCCAGTCCTGGTAACGATTTCTTGACTACAGATGAATACAATCAATTCTTCACGATGCATGGAACGGTGATGATTTTCTTGGCTGCAATGCCTATGATTGCAGGATTAGGAAACTGGATTGTACCACTGCAAATCGGTGCGCATGACCTTGCACTTCCACGCCTAAATGCGCTTGCTTTCTGGCTCAACCCAGCCGCTGCACTGCTCATCTTCACAGGCATATTTTCAGGGCAAGCTGCTGATGTGGGCTGGACTGGTTACGCCCCTTATATCGTATCAAACACGGCACATTCAGGTGCAACCTTGTGGGTTGCAGGTCAGATATTATTGGTCGCATCATCAACGATTGCTGGTGTGAACTTTATGACCACATTCGCAACCATGCGTGCACCTGGAATGGGATGGATGCAAATGCCACTCTTCAGTTGGTCCATCTTCATCTCCGTACTCATGCTGTTCATCTCTATTCCTGCCTTCGGAATTGGATTGATTCAAGTTTTCCTTGACAGAACAATCGGAACGACATTCTACGAAGTAGCTGCTGGAGGAGACCCGCTGCTGTGGAGTCACCTCTTCTGGTATTTCGGACACCCTGAAGTGTACGTCGTTGTAGTACCTGCCTTCGGAATTATTTCTGAGGTTATTGCCACGAGTGCACGACGTACCGTCTTTGGATACAAATCGATGGTGTTTGCACTCGCTGGAATTGGAATCCTTGGATTCATTGTGTACGGGCACCACATGTTCACAAGCGGCATGGATCCAACGCTTCGATTCGTAACCATGCTGACAACGATGCTAGTAGCAGTTCCAACCGGTATCAAGGTGTTCAATTGGTTGCAAACCATGCATGGTGGAAGCCTTGTCTATCGGACACACACCCTCTGGGCGCTTGGATTCCTAGTCACCTTCACCTTGGGTGGTATTTCGGGCATGTATTTCCCTTCAATTGCTATGGATTTGCATCTACATGAAACATACTTCGTTGTAGCTCACTTCCACTATGTATTCGTTGGAGGTATTGTATTCGCCCTCTATTCAGGTATCTACTATTGGTTCCCTAAAGCCACTGGACGTATGTTGGATGAAAAACTTGGAATCCTACACTTCGTTACTGGATTCATATCTTACAACATGATTTTCTGGCCAATGCACCGCCTTGGAATATGGGGTATGCCTCGAAGACAGCACACCTACTTCTTGACCACAGACATGTACGATGCTTTGCCTCCAGAAGCTGCCGATTGGAATATGATGATTACAGTCGCTGCATTCTGTTTCTTTGCAAGCAATCTAATCCTAGTTTACAACATGATTAGCAGTTCGCTACGTGGTGCAAAAGCGCCTGATAATCCATGGGGTGGTTGGTCAATGGAATGGATGGTATCAAGCCCTCCACCAACACCATCGCACGACCCAGACAACCCTCCTATACTCGACATGAGTCTGCATGAACATGATGATGAACCTGGATTCTTCGGCAGGATGCTCGAGAGAATGATGATTAGTGAAGATGAGGAGGTGTCGTATTGAGTTACGGACATGATGATCACCACGACCACCAGCACAGCCATTGGGGCCCTCACGATTGGGAACATGGGCAGGGTGGACCACCTCACAACTCTTGGGCACCAATTTTGATGGCTTTTGGTGCGAGTTTCTTCCTTCTAGGATTCTCAAAAGTTTTCACACAGTCTTGGGATGAAGATGCTGGAATTTGGGAATATGCAATTCACACCGGTGAAATTTGGCTACTCATTTCTGGATTGGCCATCTTCTTCACCGGAATTTACGTGTTCTGGAGACAAGATTGGAGTCATGACGGAAACTACGAAGCGAAATCAAGAGGGGCACCGTTCCGCAATATCGATGTTCGAAAGGTTGCTGTTTGGATGTTCTTGATGTCTGAAATGATGGTCTTCAGCAGTTTGTTTAGTACATATATCCGATATCGTACTGGTATACCAAATTGCCAGACTCTAGCTGCTTCTGGAGAGTTGGTTAACGGTGCAACCTGTTGGCTACCAGCCTCCTACTTCATCGCTGAAGGTGGTTGGCACCAAGAGACTGCACACGCTGCTCTTGGCTTCATGCCAGATACTCTAATTCCTGGTGCAATCAATACGTTTGCACTGATTGTTTCTTCATACACGATTGTCTTGGCATTGAAGACTGCAAAAGACAAGAGTCTCAGTGATGCAGAACGCAACCGAAAGGTTGGCAAGTATCTATTGTGCACATTGCTACTAGCAACTCTCTTCATCATACTGAAAATGGTTGAATGGTTCGTTGGTTTTGAAGCCGGCCCACACGATGACCCAATCTTCTACTCTCCAAGTTTATTGGATGATGGGTTCACGATACATGCCAGTGAATACACGTATCAAGTCTGTTCTGAATGGGATGGACATCATTGCGCTGATGGAGCCATGACGACGTACATCGTAGATGTAAGAATGTCAGCATCTACATTCTATGTTACAACGGGAACACACGGTGTTCACGTTCTAGGTGGTGTCGTTGCACTAGTATACATGGTCATCAAGGCCTTCCAAGGTGGTTACACTCCAGCAAATGCAGTTAGCATCGAATATTTCGGTCTATACTGGCACTTTGTCGACTTAGTTTGGGTATTGGTATTCCCAGCATTCTATCTGTATTAGGGGGTTTGAAAATGAGTGAAGAAAATCATGACGAGCACGATCATCATCATACGTTATTTGGCTTTGATGCATACAACATGAATTTTGCAATTTTGATGATTTTTACTGCAATTGAGGTTGTGGCTGTCGCCTTGACTTTCTCAATGAAAGGCACAGTTAGTATGACCACAGTTGTCTGGATTCTAATCATTGTTGGTGTGGTAAAGGGATATGGAATTGCTGCAATTTTCATGCACCTTAAAGGAGACCCGGATAGCCAAATTTTGACTGCAACCGCACTATTCCCTGTCTTCTTCATCATCGTAATGGTACTCTTCATTGGATTGACGCATCCAGATGCTGCCGGAGATCTTCCGGCATGGTGCCGACCGGGGAACTACTACTGATTCTTCTGAAACGCATATTGCCGAGATGCTCCCAGAGCCATCCAAGCGGACGTCGCATAGCCTGGTATCGCGCCGGATTTGAAATCCGGTGGTATTTACCGCGGGAGTTCAAATCTCTCCGTCCGCGCCAAACTTTCTCAGTGCTGTATGGAGAATTTCAAATACCGATGTCTACCGGATTTTTCATATGCGCGCGCGCGTAGTCAGTGTATGTCTGATTTTGCTAGCCTCATCACTTGCAGGGTGTCTTGGTGGACACGAACATGATGATGACCATGATTTTCATGGAAAGGAGTATAATCCTGCTTCAACTGCTCCAGATTTCACCTTGACCGACCAACATGGACAAACTATTTCTCTTTCAGATTATGAAGGAAAGGTCGTCGTTTTGGCCTTCACGTACACCCATTGCCCGGATGTTTGTCTGGCGATTGAAGCGAATTTGAACACGGTTCAGACAGAACTTTCCGATGTCGAAAACCTTACCATCATCTCTGTCACAATTGACCCTGCGCGAGACACATCCGAACATCTTCTCGAATGGACTGAAGACAGAGGGTACACTTGGACCCATCTCACCAGTGACAACCCTGAAGATTTCACCAATGATGACAAAACAGGGGTGTGGGATGCATACCATCTTCTTGTCGACAATGACCACATCTATTCAGACCATTCAGACCATGGGGATGATAGTAATCAATCGGATATGTCACACCAAGTCGCTGTTCTGTATCCGGATAACACCACCGCATTACTCGACGGTGACCATGATATGTTGCCCGAAGAGAATGCCACTGGCTGGAACCTTACTGAAACTACGATGACGAGCAACAATGTTTCATTCGACGCCGAGGATGACCCCACCCTTGGCCATTATCCTGTAGAAATAAATGGTGTCGTTGCACCAGAGTGGGATGCAAATAGTCCCGATAATTGGTATTGGGCACTCTACATCTGGAACGAAACAAATTCATCTTGGGATTATTCAAATGTGGGAATAGATGAGGTCATGGTTATGCAAGATACTGACCATGTTGCATGGGCTGCATCGAATGCAAATCTATCCTACCTTCCTACACCAGGTAGCGATATGGTTTGCTATGACATGAACACACATTCTGTAACCAACCACACTCAACAAATTGACTGTGAATCTGCAGGATATATGTGGGTCGAAAATCAAGCTCCGCCGGGGCATAATGGTGAGCATGGACATGACAATGGCGGAGGAGGAACTGCAGATGATGACGAAGTTTACGAAGTTGGTCACAATACTGTGACCTTCATTATTGATACAGACGGAAATAAACGCATTGTTTACACCGGTTCAGACTGGAGCACAACTGATTTCATCGAGGATTTAGAGTATCTACTCGGAATGGAAAGTCATAACGATGGGCATGGACACTGACAACACAATGGACGAGGTGATTTCGTGTATGCAGTAATTTCTCCAGCAAAGAAATTGAATTGTTCAGGTTGGGATCGAAATCTCGATTTCACACATCCCTCTCTGATTTCACAAACAACGAAACTCGTTGGCAATATGAAGAACAAATCCGCGACTGATATTGGACAATTAATGAAAATCTCTGAGAAATTGGCGACACTGAACTATGACAGATATCAATCATTTTCGGAGGATGTAGAATGTCCTGATGCCAAACCAGCGGCATTGATGTTTGATGGAGACACTTTTACTGGCTTACAAGCAAATGATTTTGGAGAATCGGATTGGAATTTTGCACAACAGCATCTCGGAATCTTGTCTGGCCTATACGGGCTATTACGCCCTCTAGACCTCATCCAACCTCATCGACTTGAGATGGGGACAAGATTGACAACAGATTATGGCACAAACCTCTACGCATTCTGGGGTGATGAAATTTCAAATCTCTTACAAGGCCGTAATGCAACGTCTGGGGATGAAAATCTCATCAATCTCGCCTCAAATGAATATTTCAAATCTGTAGCCCGACCAACTTTCGATATGAACGTCATAACACCTTCATTCAAGGAAATGAGAGATGGGAAATTGAAACTGATCAGTTTCTCAGCAAAGCGTGCAAGAGGAGCGATGGCCAGATTCATTATCAAGAATCAAATTCAAGATGCTGAGGATTTGAAATCATTTGATTTGGATGGTTATCGCTATGATTCAAGTAACTCTGACGACAATGAATGGCTTTTCGTGAGATAGAAGGTCGAATCATAGTGAAGAATCGGACGATTTGGAAGGCGAACAGTCTTCAACCAAAGGGGTCTTCAGCACAACGTGCGACGCATAGCCCCACTGCTCGTTCTCTTGCTTCTGATGCCCGCTTTAGCGGGTTGCTTAGGCGGTTCTGATACAGAGTGGGGAACAGGTTCAGGTGAATATAGCAGTGATTTCGACTTCGATGATTTGAATGGCACAATCACAAATCAAGGTATTGATTTCCCTAGTGAGGAAAATGAAACCTTAGACCTAGTCGCTTGTGGTGAAATGGGATTTGGAGTTGGCCCGGCAGGTTACCAGTCAACAACAGGTGTCGCATCACCACCTTGGGCTGATGCGGATAAAGTAGAATTGTCAGGATGGTTGGTTCAAACAAAGACATTTGATAATCCCAGCGATACTTATCCAGCATTGACTTCTTGGATGATTAAAACAATGAGTTTCTCTGATGCTCAGGATACCGCTCCTGGTGAACTGTATGTTACGATTCCAAACATGGAAAAAGATTGGGAATCACCAACATGGTCTGAGGCTTTAGCTGACAAATCTGATGATGATGGTGAAATACCACGAAAATGGGCCCTTGTAGGCCTAATTCCTGCGAATGAGAACGTGATGGAAGGCATTCTCAATTTAGAAACAAATCAAGCCGTTGAAATCAGGGGATATCTTTGGAAAGGGACTGGAGATAGCATGATTGAAATGATGCCATCTAACGCCAACTTGGAAGAAAATTATGATGGAGACTTATCTGCTTACGCTGCAGAAAATTCTCCTTCATTAGATGATGACTGTCAGATCATTACCCGTTCAGATGGATGGGCTGGAAACTTTGTAGTAACATCTGTCAAGCACGGAGATAATGACAGGGTCATTGATTCAAAAACTGCATTCGTCAAAGGTGACGTGCCACTCTTTGGTAGAACAATTTACACCATCATTCTCCTATTGTCATTGGTAGGTGCCGGTGCGATTTACATCTTCTCAAGAAACGTTGTTCTAATGTCCGCTGATGAACGAGCTCAAACGATGTTGTCTGCAAGTCAAATCCGTGCTGGGAAGACTGCTGTTATCGAGGCGAAACGTCACGAAGCCCAACTTGAAGCTGCAGCTCAGAAAGGAAGTACAAGAGGAAAAGGAAGAGTTGATACAGGCTTCGATGTATCTGCTGCCCTTGAGCATGATAGTGCCGGAAGCGGCGTGGATCATTATGTCGCTGGAACCGGTGTTACTGCGACCGCAAAAGCACAGGAATTTGAGGATGAACTCATAGAGATGCAGGCTGATCAAGCAATGGAACAAGAACTCAAGAAGAAGGGTTTGCGTGGAATTGTCAAAGAATTTGGTGGTGGCGGTCGTGGACGAAGAGTCACCGGTGGAGTTACTTCATCTGCCCCAGTGAAGGTTGAATCAAAACCAAAACCCGTCGTCAAAGAAGACCCTGGAGAGAAATTGAAGAAGACTGTTCGTAAAACCAGAAAGACACGGAAAACCGCGCCTAAGGTCGAAGAATCTGAACCCGAACCTGTTCCTGAAGCTGAAAGTGCTCCTGCATACGAAGAGGAAGAAGACGATTTCAGTGATTTCTCACTTTGATTATTCGTTTGGAATGCTCAATCCACCTCGTACGGTGAGTTGGTCTGGAAAGAAATCAATGATTGCTGGTGTCATCAAACAAGGTTCACCATCTACTTGTACCCACATCGGAGGATTATGTGGCTCATCGCTCGGTTTGTTATTTTCATCGATATTACGAATCTCAAAACGTTTCGTCGAGCGTTGAGAAATATTCCATTTTCCTATGTGGGTTCCTTTTTTCATCGGACCCATAAGTCTGAGCATCTGTGACTTTGACAACCCATTGGCTTGGATTAAATCGAAAGAATCGCGAGTCACACGCATTCCTGGGGCTACGCGATAACCACCTCCAAAAGTTTCAGTCATGATGGCTGTGAAAAGACCGCTCATGTCCTTGCGGCCGATGACCTCATCATCGACCTTGAGCCATGCATCTTGTTTTTTCCAACCAAAAATGCTCTTGATCCCAAGATATGTGTATTTCAGCGTTCCACGAATTCGTTTTCCTTGACCAAGCGTCTTGCGACGTGATACATCGCTTGTTGTGCCACCATCTGATTCAAGGAAAGCCCAACGCCGCACCATTTCAGATTCTACTGCTTTACCATCCCATTCTGTTGTTTCAGGTGAAGGATAGTGATCTAAAGCAGGGGCAGGAGTCCCATCAATTCGCATAGCACCTACCCTGCGATCTATTCCAGATTTCAACAAAGGAACGGATAATGCTGGTTTGAGAAGCGGTATGCCGTGTGCTCTAGCGTAATCATTTCCACTTCCCATTGGAATGATGCCCAAAGTCATGTTTGAACCGCGCAAGCCACTGGCAACTTCGTTCATTGTGCCGTCTCCACCTACGGCAACGACAAGGTCAAGGTCCTCTCGATTTCGCAATTCAAAAGCGAGTTCAGCGGCATGTCCTGTGCGTTCTGTCCAATGGATTTCATGGTCAAGACCTTCAGCTTCAATTAATTCTAGAATTGCTGGCCAACGCTTGCGAACTGAACCGTCGCGGCCCGCTGGATTGACGATGCATGCTATCCGGACCATGCACAGGGAGAGGGGGGATGACACCATGAGCATTCTCATGTAAGTGGGATTGAATCATCAACCTGAATTTCAAACCGAAAAGAACGGGTATCAATTACCCTTCCCAGAGGATATGGCAGAGGTGTGGTCGGAATTCGATATTGCGTGTATGAATCGCGCAATTGAACTGGCCGAACGGGGTCGCGGACAAGTTTCTCCAAATCCGCCTGTAGGGTGTGTGCTTGTTCACAATGGAAATATTATCGCGGAAGGTTGGCATGACCATTATGGCGATTTACATGCTGAACAGGCTGCAATTGCAGATGCTGAATCTAGAGGTGTTGGCACAGAGGGTTGTACAGCTTACGTCACTTTGGAACCCTGCAATCATTTCGGACTTACACCCCCATGCACACAAGCACTTCTTTGGGCAGGTGTGAGCGAAGTAATCGTGGCCACAAGAGATCCTAATCCCATGGTTCGTGGAGAGGGAATAGATGTACTAATTGAATCTGGAATATCAGTTCGTGAAGGACTCCTTGAATCTGAAGCCAAACGGCAGATGCAGCCATTCATGCATTGGTGTAATCAGAGACGACCCTTGGTTACAATGAAGGCAGCAATAGATGCAAATGGCTGCATTGATGGGGAAACTCCAGGTCGATTCACCTCAGACGAGTCCCTAGATGCTGCACATCGATTACGAAGGCATTGTGATGCGATTGTTGTCGGTGTCAATACAATTGTACGTGATAATCCGCGTTTGGATATTCGACGAATTCCTCTTGGCCAAAGTCAACAACCACTCCGCATCGTACTTGACCGAAATCTGAGAACACCCGCAGGTGCAAATGTTCTCAACGATGAAGGAGAAACCATTCAAATTCATTCTTCAGCGAACAATGTTGGAGTGACGCTTCCAGAAGGCAAAGATGGGGCTGACCTCGGAGCTCTTCTAGACCACCTTGGTGATCGTGGAATCCAAGAGCTATTGGTTGAAGGTGGAGCTGATGTGTGGGGGCGATTTCTTGATGAGAAATTAATTGACAGAGCAATCATCATCCGCGCAAATGTCGAGCTAGAGAATGGACCAAAAAGTGGACTTGAAGGGAATCGAATGAATGATGCCGGATTAGCCGTGACTGGAACTACTCAGTGGGGAGAGGATTCTGTTACTTTCTGGTCACGTCCCAATTTTGAATGGCCCGCTGAAAAGTGGCCATAATACCACAATGAATGAATTCTATTCCTCCGACGAATTGAAGGAGGAGATGCGTCCCGATGGGAAGTGGGCGGTTAGGGTAGTCTGGATATCCTGACGGGCTTCGGACCCGTCGACGCGGGTTCGAATCCTGCACCGCTCACTCCCCACTAGCAACACTAACAATCACACCCTTCCGGGGTTGACTTAGGGTTCTTATTCGGTTAGACCAGCAATACCAGAGCACATCTCAGGCATTGCGGTGGCGTTGACGATGGTTTCCCAAGTTTCAACATCTGGAGCCAAATCCTCTAGCACCCATGCGGTGCACAGGATATCGGATGGAGCGTCATCGTACCCATCTTGAGTTTCCTGAGAGAGTTGTTTCATGAAAAGAACATCCCCTACGAACTCATAACTGTAGATTTTCTCTGTCCAAAGTGGCTCACCATCTGGTGAGATTGCCGTACAATCCGAAGTGTAGGTAGTTTCGTTTCCTTCAACTGACCATTTTGGATGACAACTCGGATTTGAGCCAGATCCATCTGCTTTGATTGTGTAAACTTCTCCATTTCCTTGCATCCAATCACCTGCAAGCGGGGAATCTTCAGCAGTTTCAGAGAAATAACTGATGCCGACAAATGCGCCGAGAGCAAGGAGCATCAAGGCAACGCTTCCAACTAACCCACGTCGAAATTGAGGGGACCAAGGTTCCTTTGCCGGGAGCATGTTCGGTACTTCATTCTCAAGTGGTGGTGGCATCTGCATGAAATCTGACTGTTCAATCTCGTCAATAATGACTTCGCTTTGCTCAAGATGCCAACGTCGTATTCTCTGCAATGACAAGCAAGCGAGCTAAGCTGCGATGGACTCGAATCGTGTGCGTTGCTTTGATCGACCAACCTGCTGTTGTGAAGGCATTCTCAATATCATTCCAATCGAAACCAAACGAGACGCCTTCGTCAAGAGGCTTGCCAATCATTTCAGGAGACCATGGAATCAGCGTTACAAGTCGAGCATCGGATGTTGCAACATCTACACAAGATTGCAATGCTCCCTTCAACAAATCAAAACCATCTTGAGATTTCCAAGCATTTCTACCGTACGGAGGGTCGAAAACAAAACTGGAAAATAAGGCGGTGTCGTTCCAGACTTCAGCCAATTCTATTGCAGAACCGTTGCGTACCTCAGAGAGGGCTTGGTTGTCTATTTGTTGGCGAATCCATTCCACATTTTCACGTGTACCTGTAACCATTGGCCAAGCCAAATCACTACCGTATGAATCAATGCCACAAATCAGGCTTTCAACTAACAATCCACCAGTTCCACAGAATGGATCCAGTAAAGTTCCAGATTGAGGACAAGCAAGGTTGACCATTGCCCGAGCTAATTTCGGGTCCAAACTGATGGGTTTGAAAAATGGGCGATTCGGTGCAGTACGTTCACTCCAATTGTCACCTTCATGCGTTGTGAGACCCCATGCAACGACTGGATTTGCAGAAATTTCAGGAGGATATGATTTTGATTTACTTGGCGCAAGAAGATGAATTCGCAGTGTCATCTCTGGATTTGTCAAATCAATTGGCCATCCCGCATCGACGAGATGTCCTCCAACCAAGCCTGCAACTTCACGACTAGACCATTCTGGAGGTTTTTCACCCGTCCTTTCTGCCCTAACTGCAATCCGCTGAACGGAAAATCCCAGAGAGAGAAATCCAGTCGCTATCTGGTTCGCTACAGTATGTGCCTCATCCAATTGTGTGATGTCGCCAGGACTCAGAATTTCAGATACTAAACTCGAACGTGACGCTAGAACTTCTGCATCTGCATCAGACATCGTGAGAGCGTGTGGATGGATGATTTCAATTTCGCCATCAGTCAAAATCTGTGCTTCCTCACGGAACAATGCAGGATGCCATCCTGCACCAATTACGATTGCTTTGCTGTGCATCGATTTTTACCCTCCCTCTCGTGTGTGCACCTGTGCTGCTCCGCAGCACACCCCTCGCCTTAATCCTATAACGGTCGCACCTCTGCCCTACCCCATGGCGCGCCAAAAGGTTGGTTCTGCACTGGTCGTGCTTGGACTACTCGTTTTCTCTCTATTGGCGATTTCAACTCCAACCGCTGGGCAAGACAATGGAGTCAGCGTCATGCAATCAGAGGAAGCAAAGAATCTGACATATGAGCAAAACATCATGCGTATGTATGGTTCAGATGATGAGGGAGGGGCTCAATCATCTTGGCCAATGTGGACACACTCTGCTTCAAGTGATTCAAATTCAGATGATAGTGTTGGTGAAATAAATGCGCTTGGTGATCCAAACAATGGCGGAGGACCACGTACATTCACTTGGGAGGGTTCAAATCCGCCTTCTGAACCTGTTCCAATTGACAAGAGCGCTCCCATTTCTGGACAAATTCGTCTTTCTATAATTTGCAATTTGGAACAAGACAGTTGTACCAAACAGGTCACAATTGTTCTTCGATTAGGGAATAACGACATTGCACAACAGGTCATCGACACACCGGATGAAAATAATGTGTACAGTTTTGAATTCCTATCGCATAATATCGAAGAAGTCCCTGCTGGTGAAGCATTGGGACTTCGGATTACTTTTCAAAAGCCCCAATCACCAACTGATGGCTACACACTGTACTTAGGAAATGGTGGAGATGGTTCATGGATGAATGTTCCAGTATTACCACCCTATGTCACAAGTATACCCGGACTCAACTCTGGAGAGGATTATGAATCACCATATTCAGTTGCGACAGGATACGATACTGAAGAGGTCAACACCAGTTCTTGGTTCGGTCTCGTATTTTGGTGCTTATTTTCGATTGGAATATTCGCTGGTGGATTCGCGCTATTGCCTCCAATTCCATACAAAGAGATTTCAATCCTACTCACAGGTATGGGGTTGTTAGTTTCAATGTTTGTTGCTCCTCTAATCTCTGGACCTGTCCTTACAGGTATGGCTGCCAATCCTGATGACCCTAATGTTTGGACGATAGAAGAAATCGCTCAACTTGAGGAGCGTGACGGTACTTTCCTTGGAGATGAATTGGTTGCAGGCTACTCCTTCACATTGTATGCAGAGTACGATGAAGTGTATACGACAACTGATCGAGGTGAAACAATATCCGGACTAGGATATGAAAGTGATTCCAAGATTCTCGAAGACCCCGATACCAGTCGACGTGGAAAAGAGTACGTGCAACTGTATTTTTCACTATTCCATGATGACCTGCGCCCAGGTCAAGCAGTAATGGCTGAAATTCAAATTATCAATACCACTGACCCAAATTCTGGTCAAGAAATCATCGTTCCAAAGCATGCAGATCCAAATGACCCTGATATCAAGACAGTAACAGTTTCAGTCAGTGGATTCGACAGTATGCGCTATGCTATTCCACACAAGGACTGTACTGTCGTTGGACAAGACTTCTCTTGGCAATATTATCCCATTCTTGTCACTGCAGTTGGTTTGCTACTCGGTGGTATTGGATTCTGGCAGGTCTTCAAATCAGACAAAGATGAAGACGAAGAAGATGACGATTGGGAAGAAGATGAGGACCTCGAAGACATATTGGACGAATTTGAAGACGATGACGAAGATGATGATTTAGACGAATTGGATGATTTAGACGACATCTGAGGTGCTCCTATGGGATGCAACCTCCGAGATTTAGCAAACGCTAAACCCATCGAACTGAAAGATCTTGCAGGACAACGTATCGCGGTAGATGCGTTCCTTGTCGCTTACCAATTCATCACCTCCATACGCGCGCGTGGAGAAGGACAAGATGGAGGGCCGCTGAAGGACTCACAAGGTAGGCCAATCTCTCATCTCATGGGATTTCTTGATAGAGCAACAGTAATGATTGAAAATGGGATTGAACCCATCTTTGTCTTCGACGGAAAACCCCATGATTTGAAACTGGATACACTGGATGAACGGAAAGCACGCAAGGATGAAGCACGTGAGAAATGGGAAGCAGCAGTCGAATCTGAAGATTGGGTTACCGCTCAAAAATTGGGATCACAAATTGTATCTTACACGCGCGAGATGGTTGCAGAGACACAACAAATGTTCGATTATTTGGGTGTCGCTTGGATTGAAGCACCGATGGAGGCAGAAGGTGCTGCTTCAGTTAGATGCAAGAATGGTGAAGTTGCAGCAGTTGCCAGTCAGGATTGGGATGTGTTACTGTATGGCTCACCAATCATGATTCGAAATTTGATGGCACATGGAACAAAAAAATTCGGCCGAAAAGTAACTGCAGAGAAAATTCAACTTTCCGAATTACTTGAAGAACATGAAATCACACAGGAACAACTGGTCGATTTGGGCATCATGATTGGAACTGATTTTCATCCTGGCATCAAGGGAATCGGTCCAAAAACTGGACTCAAACTCATTAAGAAATATGGAACTGTTGAAGCTGTTTGCTTAGAGAAGGATATCGCAGTGCCAGAAAATTTGGACAAAATCAGATCGATTTTTCACGAACATCCAATCCATCAAGATGCGCTGCCTAATGCAGGAATGACTGATGAAAAGAATCTCAGAAAATTTCTGCAGGAAGAACGTGAATTTAGTGAAAAGCGAATGACTCGGGCATTGGATCGGCTCAAATCTGTTGGGAAATTACGAAACACTGGACAATCATCTCTTTTCGACTTCTAAGACCCTCACAATGAAGGACAGGTGGCCTTGGGTCAACGCATGGATTCGCAAGACCTTCCACCTGCAGGAAGAATGGAATCCATTGAAGAGTGGGGTAAGAATATCCTGAATTCACGGAAGACGTGGTATTGTATTCTGATTATAGGTATTGGATTTCAAATTCTTGCAGCAACAATGATGCCAACTGGACTGGATGCACATTTGCATGCCACTATGGTCACTGATGGTATGGATGATGGTGAACCTGATTTAGAATGGGGGCCAACGCGACCGGCTGAAACTGACCAATCAACACCAACTGAGGTTTCAGCTGATGGGCGCTGGTGGCCTTGGCATCTGTGGATGCAATTGTGGTTCACAGTATTCGGAATCTCATTGACAACATTACACTTGATGGGATTGGTCACATCATTTCTGTCACTGATAACTGTCTATCTCACTACACGTAGTCTATGGAACGAAGAAGATGCGTTACGCCTGACTGCCCTTGCCTCATTATATTCGCCGTTATTCAGAGCAGCGGGGCGTGTCTATCAAGAAGGAGCGATACTACTACTAGTAACGATTGCATTTGCAGCATTGGTCATTGGAGAAAGGCAAAGGAAGAATGGAAAAATGCCGATTTGGTGGGTCCTTTCTGCTGTCATGTGTATGATGGTCCTTGCGATGAAAGGTATGCCTGAAGTATATGTCATTGGATTTATTTTCGTGCTATTGGTTTGGACTCAAAAAATCGCTGATAGAAAATTAGAACTAGACTTCAAACAAACAACCTGTATTCTGCTAGCACTCTCTATTCTCACAATGTTATTCCGTCTTAGTCAAATTGATTTCTCAATTCAAGAATATTTCATTTCCATTATCGAATCTTGGCTAGTTGCATGGCTTATCGGAGGTTTCATTTTCATCTATGCTGGAATGGGGCTTTTCATTAGGAGCGGACAAGAGAAGACGGAAATCACATTGTTGCAATTGTCTGCATTGGTTTGTTGTGGCGTTCTCATCGGTTGGATTGCCGCGATGTGGATGGTAGAAGCAATCGCTTTGGAAATGTCATTCTTTGAATTGTGGCCAGAATCCTTCCGCCACAATCCAAGATATGCTTCCTTGTTACTGGTTCCAATGTGGTGGGTTTGGATGGAAAGAAAGCCAGAAGAAAGCGTAATCCAACCAGAAAAATCGAGAGCAACGCTGCTGGTAGGAGCAATAATCCTCATGATGATCATGAATACATATCATCTGGCCACCACTGGTACTCGCGGAATGGAGGTCATCGGTGAGGAATTGTCCGATGAGATGGAAGACGATGATCAACTCCTCTTTGTCGCACCAAGCCCGCTAGCGATGCACAGGCTGTATTCATTACACCTCACACTGGACCCTGAAAGCGATTCAAACATCCTTGCGCATTGGCGAGCAGACGATACAAATTGGGCTGAAGAAATTGATGCCTGTCAAACATTACAAGATGTTGAATGGATTCTATTTGATTACAGGGTAGATTCCGAATTGAATGGAAATTGGACTGCAATAGAATTTAGCTCAGAAATAGACGAACGCTGGCGTGTCTACCACTGGAATGGAAGCGATGAGCGTTGTCAAATTGAAACGTGAAAGGCCCCCACCTGAGGGAAACCCAGACGGGGGCACAAACGTTCCAGAACGAAATTGTTTCACGCGTTCTTGTCGGCCTGAACCTGCTTGCGCACATCTTGTGCGCTGCCCTTGATGGACTGCATTGCCTTGCGGACACGTGTGCCCGCGGCAGAGTTTCCACGGTCATGCTTTGCAGCATCTCCCATAGCGTCATTCAGCGTGTCAATCATTCCTTGTACCATAGCCTCAACAGACATGGCCCTGCGGCCTCTGTCGACCGCTCTTAATCATTCAGTACGCGGAATCCGCTAAGGATTGGGCTCTAGAGGTAAACAAACCCGGTCGATGTCTGTACTTTCATGATGTTCGAATAAACGAATTATCTGCTTGCATGGTCCAAGCAGTGCCATTTGGAGCCAAATATACAGTTTCTCCCGCTTGTCCTGTAATGTACTGCCCACCAGGAAGTAGGTGTGTGTAATCTGAGACCATTTCTGATGTTGCAACGGCTGCCGGGGCTGCTGGTGCTGCTGATATCGGTGCTGCAGTAGATGCCTCGAGTGAATGTGCTGCACCCCAATTGACTGGGGCCTCTTCACTTCGGCCACCTCGCAAGAACATTGCAACCAGTACTCCTGCCACGATCAACAGAATAACCAAACCGATAATTCCACCTAGTACCACACTATCCATTCCTTCTGATTTCTTTTCTGAATCGTCGTCATTCCCAGTTCCATTGTTATCTCCATCTCCATCACCGGTTTCATTGTTAACTTGGGATGCAGATTCTACAATGTATGAAATTGCTGTGGATTTATAGTCAAAGCCATTTGTGCCTACACCTTGAACATAGATTTTGAGTTCATCATTATCGAGTAGACCATAAGTAAAGCCATCATCATGTGCGATGTCAGTTGTGAAACTATAGCCTTGCAGCAAATCGTTTTGAGCAACTGATTCATCACCGGAAGTGTGGCAAATGAGAGAATCCAAATTACATGCTTGCCATCTGATTTCAATATTGGAAAGTTCAGTTGCGCTAAGTTGAGTTATGTAAACTGAGGCATTCTCTCCAACCTCAACATTGGTCACGTCTCGATCAAAATCACCTGTCACTCCATCAGTACTCCAAGTCAACGGCAAATGCTCAACTACTTTCACAACAAAGGTCCATTCAGGACCTGTGCCAACGGCTCCATCAGAATCAGTTGCTGTAATAGTCACTGTGTAATTGTCAACTAGATTCCATGACATGTTCAGAATACCCGAAAGCGGATTGTATGGTGGGGTCACGTAGGTGGTCTCAATCCAGACTTGTGTATCATCACCATCGATATCAGTCACTCTTGAGGCTAAATCCAATTCAAGATACTCATTCTTTTGCACCATGAGGTTGTCCAACCCGGTGTTATCAAATCGGGGTGCATCATTAATGTTTGAGACCTCTACAAGTATGTCTGTCTCTCCCGATTGTCCATCAAGATCTGTGGCTTTAACTCTTACAATGACATTACCAAATACATCGTCATCAATTGCATTCAAAGCCAAGTTATTACCCCAAATTTCAGCGCTTAATATTCCTGAAGGTGTTGTTGATACAACTGAAAGTGAGAGGTCCATGACACTGGAATCGTGCATCCCATCAGCTGTAGTGTCTGAAAGATACTGCGCAAGAGCGAGGTTTACCCCTCCCCCTTCAACGAAAGATTGGGCTGGAACACTTGACCAACGTGGTTGGCCATTTTCTATCACGTCAAACAATAACGTACCTGTGTTAGTGTCTTCGCCGTCATCTAGAGACAGGGAAATACCCTGTGGTAATGGGTTGCCCATGCTGTCATACTGCATTGATGTAAAGAGAACTTGAATCGTAGAATTGGAAGGGTGCCAATCAACAAACGCTGGACTACTACTCGTTATTCCAAGACTGCTCAACGGTGTCTCTGCATCGCAAACCCGACCCGAGAGTGATACCCATTCGTTGGTATCGACTTTAACGGTAGGTGGTCCAGGGAATGCTGGGCAACTGGCAGGTGTATTCCCAGGCTGGGTTGGATCAATCACAAGCGGTATACCATTGAGTAGTTCAAAAGCTTCGCTGGAAATCTTCCATTCTCCTTCTTGTCCACGATCATCCGTAAATCGTGCACGCACGTCATAATCACCACTTGCTGCAGTTGCAACAGGTTCAACGATGAACACATAGCGCTCGTAGATGGTGCCTTCTGCTGTAATGCTATTTGGCGCGGTTACCCACTCAGTCGACCAAGAATTTTGGCCTGTTGGGCTCACTTCAAACTCTGGCGTCATTGTCACCAAGGTATCGATACTGTCACGAGGATGACCTGTGATGTCAAAGTCAAGCGTACCACCTCTTGGAATGGCAGTTGAACCATCTGCTTGTGGTAGGTCTGTTGATGGGGTGAAGTCGTGAGGCACATATTCTGTGGCGGCATTATTAGGGCCACGGCCATCCGCCACCAATCCAGTCAATTCTACCTTGAAGTTTTCAAGACCGTGAGCAGTCGTTGCCACCGATGAAGTATCAAAGGTGGTGGAGAACGATTGAGACTTAGCAGTACCAGTGTTTGAAAGGGAATTAATGGATGTACTATCAATCAATTGGACATTGGTTCCATCGACATGGTAAACAGAAATGGTACCTCCATCAGTGTAAGGATCAACACCATTGTTCGTGATTGTGAGGTCGAGGTCAAGTGTGTCACCTGTCTTGAAGCCGGGCTTACCATCTTGATTGGTGACATCAAAATCAGATACACCCACATCAATCAATGGAACCATAGACGAATCCGACGCAGAGAGGACACTGTGCCTTGTACCACCACTGGTCCAATCATCTTGCAGCCATGCGATAGAAAGCATGTTGCTCATTCCACCATTCACCGTAGTTACTGGAACGGTCCATGTGTAGGTTGAGGGTGTGCTAGACAACGTCATCGAAATAGGACCGGAATTTGTTGAGTCAACCAACCACTTCTTCCAACAATGACCGGCTTTTGAGCCATCGTTGTACGGGTGTGAATTGCAGGAGTCCTCCGTCACTGCTGCAAGAACTCGAACGTCTACTGTACCGCCTCCAGTGTACGTTGCTTCAACCGTAATATCGGCGTCAGGACCGTTCTGAGATTGTGAGATGAACAATTGATAATCATTCACAGAAGCAGCCATGTTATTCGATTTGCCGTTGACACCTGAAAAGAAATCGTCGTATGTCTTGCCATTAGTCAGTGCTCCACCCATATAACAGGAGGTGGAGCCATGTGCGCAATCACCGAAGTATGCGCGAGGAGCACTGTTACTGCCTGTATCTGTTGCAAGATGACTGATACGATTGATTGGAGCCACATCTCCTGCTTGCGCTGAACGAATATTTCCATAATCGGCGGCGATGTATGAGATGTAAACAAATTCATCTGGATTGCTATTCCTGAGAGACTTCAAGTCAGGACTAGAGTATCCATAACACGGAGGACAATTCTGTCCTCCTATATATTCAGCCAAAACAACGTGTCCTGGACTTGGTGCGAACGATTCATCGACAACATCTCGTAATTCTTTGGAGTCTTCATCTTCTACTTCGGGATTGTAATCCAGATATCCGTTCATGGTCATCAAAATCATTAGAATAGCCATTAGAACCGTGTTCACATAGCGAGTGCTCATGTGCCCTCCTGTAAGGAGGGCGCTATTAAAGCAACCCAATTGAGGTCATTCGCCAAAAATGTGAAAATAGTCAATTAATAGCAAGTATTCGAACTATTCGCAATGTTTTCTAATAGCGATTGATTCAAGTCAAATCATTCAGCCGAACAAATCAGGAGGCAATCGTATGGGCAGTGATGACTACCGAAGTGCACTTCCCGACTCTGATGAAGAGGAAACTGCAGAATGGCGTGAGGCCATCTTGTCTGTTGAAGAACATCTCGGCGCCGCACGAGCCCGTCACCTGCTGCAAGAAACTGTAACTGCAGCAAGTTCTGCAGGCGTTCCTGTTGGGGAATTAACGAACACAGCATACGTCAACACGATTCATCCCGATGACCAACCAACATTTCCTGGGAATTTGCAAACCGAAGAACGTATTCTAGATGTTATTCGATGGAATGCAATGATGATGGTGACGCGTGCAAACAAACATTTCGAGGGTATTGGTGGACACATCTCAACCTATGCAAGCACCGCACACTTGTGGGAAGTGGGTTTGAATCATTTCTTTCGTGGCAAAGAAGGATCTGGCAATGGCGACCACGTCTATTGGCAGGGTCATGCAAGCCCGGGCCTGTATGCCCGTGCTTGGATGGAAGGGCGTATGGATGAAGATAGAATGGAGAATTTCCGGCAAGAGGCCTTCAAGAAGGGGTTGTCTTCCTACCCACATCCACGCTTGATGCCAGATTATTGGGAGTATCCTTGCGTCAGCATGGGATTAGGATCGATGACTGCGATACGCCAAGCGCGATTCAATCGGTATCTCCACAACAGGGATTTGGTGGACACCTCAGAAAGCACAACTTGGTATTTCATGGGTGATGGCGAATCCGATGAACCTGAATCGCTCTCAGAATTGACCTTGGCATCAAGAGAAAATTTGGACAATATGGTGATGGTGGTCAACTGCAACCTGCAGCGACTAGATGGTCCTGTGAGAGGAAACAGCAAGATTGTACAGGAGTTGGCAGCAAGATTCACAGGTGCAGGATGGAATGTCATCAAGTGCCTATGGGGTTCATCTTGGGATGAATTATTTGCAAGGGATACTGAAGGTATTCTGGCTACACGACTTGAAACGATGGCCGATGGTGATGAACAAAGAATCATGACCGGTGAAGGGGCTGTAATTCGTACTGATTTATTCAATACTCCAGAACTTGCTGCAATGATTGCCCACCTTTCAGATGAGGAATTGGAAGCATTGACCGATGACGTGGGGGGCCACGACCCTGTCAAAATTTACGCAGCTTATTCTGCGGCAAGAGCACACAAAGGTCGTCCCACAGTAATTCTTGCAAGGACAATCAAAGGATGGGGGCTTGGGCCTTCTTTTGCAGGAAGAAATTCTACGCATGGAAAAAAGAAGGCTGACCAAACGGTGCTACAATTCATGCGAGATCAGATGGATTTAGAATTCAGTGATGAGGAATTGGAAAAAATGCCTTACCTACAACCTGAGAAATTTCCAGATGAAGTCAATTATCTACTGAAACAACGAGAACAACTTGATGGATTTCTACCTGAAAGACGGAGTCAAAAAATGGATTTGTCTGTACCGGAACAAGACGCATATGCAGAATTTGATGATGGAACCAAAGGCAATCTCAAAGTTAGCACTACAATGGCTTTCGTACGCTTGATGCGGAGTTTAATGAAATCTGGAGATTTTGGTAAACGTGTTGTTCCAATCGTTCCCGATGAAGCCCGAACATTTGGTATGGACCCACTCTTCAGTGAATTTGGAATCTATGCGCCTGAAGGACAATTGTACAAACCCGTAGACCATGCAGTATTGATGAAATACAAAGAAAGTAAGCAAGGTCAAATCCTAGAAGAAGGAATCAATGAAGCAGGGGCAATGTCGACATTCATTGCCAGTGGGACATCATATACTGCACAGAACTGTCCAACCATACCGTTCTACATCTACTACTCGATGTTCGGGTTCCAACGTGTTGCTGATTTAATTTGGTCCGCAGCCGATAGTCGTGCAAGAGGTTTCTTGATTGGAGCAACTGCTGGAAGAACCACCCTCAATGGTGAAGGATTACAACATCAAGATGGGCACTCACATTTGATGGCAATGACCAATCCTGCTGTGCGTGCATGGGACCCTGCTTTTGCTTACGAATTGGCAACGATTATCCGACACGGAATTGATGAAATGTGCAATGATAACAAGGACGTTATTCACTATATCACAGTCTACAACGAAAATCACGCAATGCCGGCCAAACCGGAAGGAGTTGATGAGGGAATTTTACGTGGATTGTATCGATTCAAAGAACAATCGAATGCAAATATTCGATTATTGGGTTCTGGACCGATTATGCTGCAGGTGGAACGGGCAGCGGAAATGCTTGCTGAGCGTGATATCCTCTGCGAGATTTGGTCGGTTACATCCTATGGAGAACTTCGACGTGATGCTGCAGATGCAGAAAGATGGAATCGGCTTCACCCTTCAGAATCCCCACGTTCTTGTTGGGTCTCTGAACACTTGGATGACAGTGTAGGTACGACCGTTGCAGTCAGTGACAATATGATGGCTGTTCCTGAACTTATTCGACAGTGGGTTTCAGGCGATTATGTGGTACTCGGAACGGATGGATTCGGTCGTTCTGATACGCGCGAGGCATTACGACGTTTCTTCGAAATCGATGCTGAACACATTGTATTAGCTGTGCTTTCTTCGATGGTACGTCGAGGTGAAATCGATTCCAATGTCTTTGAAGAAACTGTCAAAGAATTTGGGATTTCATTGCAACGAGATGACATCACTTTGATTTAGCCAGTGGTGGTTCCCATCTTCCTGATGCTCGGCCGTGGTCTAAAAGATGCCAATACAATGCTGTGACTTCTTCATTTTCAGGATTATCTGAAATTGATATTGAGTTTCTCCTCCATGCTCTCTTTGCAAAGAGTGAGAATGGGAGCAGATGCAATGCGGGTCCACAAGCTGGACCAAAACTTGTGGTCAACCAAGGGCGCTCAATGATTCCACATTGCATCATTGAATTCTGAACCTTCAACCAATTACCACCCATTTTTCGATTAACCCACCGTGAAGGATTGACGGAAGAATCTAGGCTAAATCCAGTCGCCGCTAATGGTCCGGCCATCCAAGAGTCAATGTATCCTCCTGGTGCCCTAAACCATGGCCGCCAAGATGGACCAGCATATGAAGAAATTCTATCTCTAGAAGCGGTCAACATTTCTGTGAACCCGGACATATCTTCTGGCCATGCTGACCAACATCGGTGCCCCCATCCATGACACGCAATCGAAATGTTTGGAAATGTCAACAGGGTGTCCATGCGCTTTGTGAATTCAAGACAATCCAATTGCTCTGCAATAAGAAATACAGTTACTGGCGGGCCTTCGCGCGCCCATTCGACAAAACGATCCGTAGCATCAAGCAATCGCTGTGAGGCTCGATAGCCTTCTGTTCGCCAATGTGGCATCGGTTTGGATGAGCGGTGAGGGTGTCCTCTTTGCGATGGTAAGTGTACGAGATCATCGGTATCTACGCTAAGCCATGCACTCATGATGAAGCCTCCAATGGCAAACGAGGAATCAACCAGCAATGATGGAAGATAAATTCACCATCAACTTCGACTGTAACATCCCCCTTCTCAAAGCGATATCCTTTCCATCTTCGACACGCAGAAATTGCTGTTGCAACCCCTGCTTCATTACTGGGGTCGACGCGCATCTCAACTGCGGTAGGACTTCCGCCAGAACGACCAATCCAGCCCAATACCGCATCAATAGAATGGCTCGCAAGACCTCTACCTTGGCAACTTGAACGTATCCAATATCCCAAATTCCAATGTCCAATTACCAAATGAGGCGTGTGGTCAAATGCGATGAGACCTGCGAAATTTTCGCCCTCTTTGACCACCCAATGGTGAGAAAGTCCTCCTTTGCCCATTTGTTGAACTTCTTGCAGATATTCAAAGATTTGAGAAGACATTGGCTGATTCCATTCAAACCAAGGTAATGCCTGTCGAACATCTGGTTGACTTTCAGCAATACCTGCCATGATTGATGCATGCCATTCAGGGGTTGCAGGTATGAGACAGATGTCTCCTACAGATTCCAACGTGGGGGTAGGCTGCACGATGTGACGACAGCGCTGTTTGGTTTGAGGTTCACGCTTTCGGTAACAGATGTTGGACCGCCTTTCCAACTTCTGGAGATTCTGGATATTTTTCTTGGGCAAGTTTCACCATTCGTATCATGGCTTCATCTTGGCCAAATCGCTTCAGTAGTACACCGATATGGAATACCAAATCAATTCGATCGCCCAGATGTGGGCCCAATGATACCAAACTACGTTTGGCAGCATCCATATTTCCAGCTTTGGCTGCTTCCATAGATTCTCGGAGAGCCTTTCGAAGCTGCGAATCATCCCAAGGGTCAGCCTGAGGCCAGGGCCACATGCCCATTATGGGTGCTGTAGGAGTGGACAAAGGGGTAGGTGTGTCGGCTGGTTCCGTAGTATTGTTTGGTTTTTCCAATACTGGAATTGCCGGCAGTGTAACTGATTGATTCGATGCTTGAGGAGTTTCAGAAACTGAATTTACAGGAACTGGAATTGCTGGAATTGCTGGAATTGCTGGTGTTGGTGGTAGTTGTATTTCCGGCTTTTCTTCAATAGTTGGTTCTAATTGTTCTTCGGAAGTTTCGTCAATATCATCAATGGTTGAGGCCGATTGTACTGGTTCGATATCCTCGCTCTCAGTCATTTCTATCAATTTGACAACTGGAGCTTTGTACTGCTCTTCCTCAAACGAAAGATCGGGGCCGCTGCCATAGTCAAACTTCTCTACATCCTTAGGCGCATCAGCAGACGTAAGGGTGT
>CAYYKF010000004.1:21479-36486 GCA_964441035.1 uncultured Candidatus Poseidoniales archaeon | reverse complement strand
AGGGTGATATGATGACTGAATTTGATATGTATATTGAAAACATTGGCCGATGGAAGAAGACATCTTGGTCTTTGATTATGGTGGCATTAATGATTTTCTCACTGTTTGTTGGAATGAATATTCCAGCATCAGAAGAAGTCGAAACGAATTGGGCAGATTCGATTGATCGAACATCGGTACAGACGATGGATCAAAGCAATCAGCCCTATCAGGAAGGAGATAATCGTGGCGATATTGCAACTCCTTTCACTCATCCCGCTTTGTTAGATCCTGCATACAGCGATAGTGGTGTAATGTATGGAAAAATCAATGATTTGACATTGCTGGATTTGAGGTCCGACGGGTGGACCCTTCATCTTGAAGAGCGCCTCGGTGATGATCATGACAATGATGGTATTGATGATTTGAATGACCTTGATGACGACAATGACGGTATCTACGATTTGATTGAGCGCTTTGATGGTTGCTTTGGTACAGGCCCCCTCGATCATGATAACGATGGGGTCACTGATGAGTTGGATTGGGATGACGACAATGACGGTATCCTAGAGGGCCCCCTCGATATGACTCAAGGTGCCGACCCACTCAATGTTAGCACTGACCGTTATGTGATGCCTGGTACGAATCACCCTTGGACCGGCGACCCAATTCCAGTTGGCTATCTTGCTGACCAGAACCCATGGGATCACGACAACGATGGTGTTCCCGATGAGGATTATGACGGCTCTGGCCCTGGTTCCTATGATGAGGATGATGATAACGATGGCCAAATTGATCAGTTCACATGGCCATGCGATTATGATGGAGATGGCCAGCAAGATTACTTCGATGATGACGATGACAACGATGGCATCCCTGATTTGACTGATGCCCACCCATACAATGCATCGAATACAACGACATATTGGGACGGTGTCACTCCACAATATACAACTTGGACTCTAAATCAATATGCACAGTATAGCGGTGGCGTTGATTTCGTTGAAATTGAGGCATTGTATCATCCAAATGCCCCGACTTTCACCACCATAGTTGATGGTGATTTAGATGGTGACGGCATCCCGAATTTCTTGGACCCAGACAATGATAACGATGGATCTCCAGATAATGCAGACACAGATGATGACAATGATGGTTTACTTGACATGTGGGACCCTGATGATGACAATGATGGAATCTTGGATGCGTGTACAAATGTTGACTTGGATGGAGACGGAATCAGTGATTTACATGGAACCACATCCCCACCATATCAGGTCGCAGGATCAGATGGAGATGGCGACGGTATTGTTGATTGTGAAAGAGATTACGATCGAGATCAGGATGATGATCGATGGCGTGCCATTGATCAGAATTACAATGGCATATGGGATTGGTTTGATGCGGACCTCGGTGGCAACGCATCTCCAGACAATCCAATATTCACAGATACAGATGTTACTAACGACCCGTGGGATATAGATGATGATGGTACTGTTAACGAGGCCGACGCATACCCAACAACTCCCACTGCAATTGTAAACTCATGGAATTGCCTTACAGTGAATCCAGATCCTCGGTGTGATACCGAGAGAGCATCATATGTTGGCTTCAACGATTGGGATGGAGATGGCATTGACAATTGGAAAGATGTAGACGATGACGGCGATGGTATCCTTGATTGGCTTGATATCGACCCAGATTGTGATTTTGACAATGACAATGACATTCATCAAGCGAACGGTAGTTTATATCGTGACGACGGCCCAAATGATGTAGACTCTGACATCGATGGCGATGGACTTGAGAATACTTTTGATTGGGATGATGATAATGATGGAATCAATGATTTGTATGACCCTGATGACGGAAATTGTGGGTTTGTGGATAATGATGCAAGTGACCAATTCTATCCAGGTTACTATCCAGTAGGAGATGGAAATGCACTTGATGGTTCAAACGATGATCAGCAATATGCCTCAAATTCGAGAGATTATTGGAATATGACATATTTGATGAATCCATTCACTGAAGATCAAAATTTCATATTGAATTACAATGGTTACGACGTTGGCGCCCCAATGGAAAGCGGGTTAATCCCTGAATTTTATTGGTATTTCCTTGCACGCTGGTCTCCATGGAGCGGTGGGAATGAAATTGACATTGACAGCGACGGTGATAGTTTACAAAATGGCCTAGACACGGATCAAGATGCTGACGGGTTGCCCGATTGGTGGGACCAAGATGAAGGCAATGATGGAATGTTAGATATCAACGATTTCAAGATGGGGGGTACACTAACAAATTCAAACGAATGTGGTTGGACTTCAGAACTTGGGTATGCTTGTGGTTATGATTATGCAAAGGAATACCGAATCCCTCTAGAGACCGCTTCTAATGGGGTTACTCTTCCTTTCTCCACACGGCCAGATCCAACTTACACAGATGGTACGTACGATGGTGCAAATTCGGCCAACAATTGGCGATGTACCGACGCATCATGTTACCAAATTCCATTTGGAGGTACAACAGTAGCTGCCTTCAATTACTCTCAAGTAGCGCACAATAGAGATCTCTTCATCACATGGATTGGACTTTCCAATGGGTATTGGAATTGGAATGCCGACATCAATGGAAATTTCTTCCCTGATGAGAGTCTAGCTGACCTATATGATGATGATACAGACCCCGATGACGATTGTGGTAACATGGTTGTAACTGGTGGTGGCTTCACTTATGCACCGACTTGCCAAGTCAACGATACTGCCGACCTAGATGATGACTTGGATGGTGTTTATGACCTATGGGACGTAGATGATGACAATGATGGTATTTGGGATTATTTAGAAATAGATTCTGATAGAGATTGGGATGATGATGCCAACACATTACCACCTGGAAATTTCTTCACTGGATTCAATTGTCAGGACAACGATGATGATGGAACAGACTCAGATCCTGATGAGGATGGTTGGTATCAAGCTGTATGGGATCAAGGTGTAATGGGTCAAGGCCTACTTTTCCCACAATTCTACGATGTTGACAATGACAATGATGGTGTTCCTGATGGCGAAGATCCTGATGATGATAATGATGGCGTACTTGATGTAGATCAGGAATTGGAATGTTTCTGGGGCGAGGAACAATCCACTTGGGATCATGACAACGATGGCATTCTCAATTGGGCTGACGATGATTGGGACGGTGACGGCATACCATCCAGTTTAGACATAGCCGGAGGCGCTCTTCTTTCACCCTGGGATCACGACAATGATAACATCAGAGATGACATAGATTTGGATGATGATTCAGATGGAATGCATGACGAAGACGAGATACTTCTCTGGCCTTCACGCTTTGGTCGTAATTCTACCAATCCATGGGACCATGATGATTTCGGAAATGGTGAAGCGTTGTCAGATCCTTCCAACTTCCATACAGGACCTGATGTACGTGACCTTGACGATGATAACGACACACGCGAAGATGCTGATTTCGATATCCTTGAAGAAGGCTTTACCACTGACCCTTGTTACAATGGAAACCAATCAAGCGATTGGGATCATGACAATGACTGCACACCTGACGAGGATGACAAGATTCCAACTCGAGTAGACATGGCAACGCCAGACACCCTTTGGTTGGATGCACAAATGCCAGCAATCTTCTCAGGTACAGTGTACGCATTGAATTACACTACAGGAAACTTCACTCCAACAGGTAATCTTCCAGTACAGGTTCATGTAGCATGGAAAGTGAATGGTACTGCTGCAGTAGAGACAATTGATGTCCTATCAAATGAGTATGGAGCATTTAGCGTAGGTCAATTCCTCTTCCCAGAAAATATTCATGTTGGTGATAATACAACCTATGAAATATGGGCTGAGGTCACAGAGATGTTCATCCATGATGGATACGTTTCTCCAAAAGAACCAGTTGGTGTTAGTGCAAATTTAACTCTTGATTATTGGGCATGGAATTATTTCCGTAGTGATGAGCAACCATTGTGGCTAGATTTCAAGACACACTATGAAGCAGATTGGGAGCGTGGAATTTTCAATCAACGAATTCCAGGTGCTCCAATTACATTCTCTATCAGTGGTGGACCATTCGGTAACCGCACAACTCCAACTAATTACACAGGATTTGGGCAGGGTTATCGCGCTGATTCTTCAGGTTGGACATCCTTGACTTATGTTCAACAATCTGGAGCAATGGGTGATTGGAAACAAGTTCGATACAACTCCACTCTAGACACAGGAATTTCGATTTTGGGAGGATATGAAGAAATTGTTTGGAATGCAATTAGCAATAGTCATGATGTGGTGGGTCAGTATGCATATACTAACACGAGTTTACCCGTTGGTGACTATGAAATTACAGGTTATCTAAATCCGACTTTAGCATCAGAATGGCCTTGGCCGTATGTATATGGTGATGAGACTGATACCTTTACGATTCGAAGTATGCATCGAATGTATGTTGAGGCCGAAATCATTGTATCGGCACACAACCCGGTGTACTATTATGACAATACACAATTCACAGGCAGTGGTTATGGAGCTTGGAGGGCTTTGTTCAGTGAACCAGGTCTCGTCGAAGCCGGATATGATACAGACATGAGCGGAGATATTAGCGCCCAAGAATTTTCTGCAGCATCTATTGGTAAACCGTACGCTCAACTTTGGGATGGTACCCCTTCAGCATTAATTGATGAATCTGCTAAGTTACGTCCATTCCTTCGTGCCAATTCGACACATTGGTTCGTGAGCATGCAGAATGGAGGAGACTTCGATGTTCCACCTTGTGGTCAGATTGACCCTTCGGACCCACAGAGCCCCCTCCGCTGTGAGATTGTGCCTGAAATGAATACGGGTGAAACATTCCGTGTAATTGGTAATGTTACGAACAGAACTGGGACACCTTGGTTACAAGACCCGATGGCATTGCAGGTCGATCTTGACCACAACGGAATCTTCCAAGGGAGTACGGAGACAGGTTGGGCGCGCGTGCCTAGTATGTATGGCGGAGAAGCACGCTTTGACTACAACTGGTCTTGGTATAGCCAATATCAAGCGTCCACATACGGTGTCCGTGTTGATTTCACGAATTCCGAATATTATTTCACAGGGAATTTGACAAACGTCCTTTCACCTACTGGCGCTTATGGTAACATTTCTGTAATTGGAACAACCGATTTCCAGTTGACGACATTACCTCGATTATATCGTAATCAGAATGCAACAATAGAAGCACGTTTGGTTGACAATGCATTACAACCAGTTCGTAGCGCCCCAGTCAATTGGATATGGTCTGCAAATGGTGAACAAAATTACACAGAAACAGATCAAAATGGTGTCTTCAAGATCGACTTGAATATATCCGAATTCCATCAACTTGGGAATTTCAGTTTGCAATTCTCTTTCCCAGGGAATTCACGTCTTGAAGGTAGTTTGGTTAACCAAGAGATGTGGGTTGTTAGCCGCACGTTTGTTGACTTACTTTCGACAACGCCGAACATCCGTAGTAGCGGCGAATATTGGGATTTCACCGCTGAAGTTACAGATGATGGCAGAACGCCTGCAATCAGAGACTCAGGACAAGCATTAGACGGAAATGGCTCCGATGGAGGAACAGTCCAGGTTATCTTTGAGGGCACTGATTTCAACAATATTCAACATCGTCAAGTGATGTTTGAATTGAGCCCCAACGCTGGTGCGATTTATGGTCAGTTGATGCTTGACGCACAATTGCTGAAGGAAGACCCAGCATCTTACTTACCAGATGGTTTCGGTCCAGTGAATGTAATTTTAAGATTTGAAGAAAATCTGCCACATGAAGGCTGTGTGGAATTACAAGAATATCATTTGTCTTTACAAGGGGCTTGGGACCCTTGCCTTTCAATACAAGGAAATGACCACTACCGTCGAATAATGCAGCACAACGTTGACGGTTTCTCACTTATTGGACGAACCACACTCAGTGTCGATAATCAGGTTGTGTACACAAGTGGAATTAATCCAAACACCGGTTTGGTAGAACCAAAGCCGATGGTGGTCACAGGTCAGTTAATTGATGAATTGGGCGACAATCTTTCTTATCGCTCAATTCGTGTTTCCTATGAAATGCAAGGTGGAATCCAAGGCGTGATTTCTTGCCCACCAGGTAGCACAGATGCAGATGGTTACTACGAAATTGTTTGCCCTCTCGACAATGTAATGGCGGGCCAAGCACGCGTTACTGTGAACTTTAATTCGTATGAGAACAATGATCGATATAGATACAAGAATGCTAGCGCTACACGCCTTTTCTCAGTATTCAGTAATTCGACCCTTATGATCAATGAAGTAGGACCATTCAGAACGGACGTAGATCGCTATCCAGATAATCCACCGAATCATCCAGTTCTTTATCTCAAAGAAAGTTACCACATACATGGGATTCTCACACAGACCAATGGTAATCCATTGGGTGGAAAATGTGTGAACATTTATTTCGATCCTGACATCGAATCAACACCCGTTGCGACAGCATGGACAAACGATGAGACAGGTGAAATTGAGTGGTTCAGTGGTGAAGATGGCGTCGAAGTAGAAGTGCAAGATGTCAATAATCCTGAAGGATATCGATTATTGAGAGTCGCCTATGAACCAGACCCTCCAGGAGGTGAAACTCCAGGTGGTTGTCGTGCGGAACCAAACGCCCCAGTTGAAGCCTCGTTTGCGGACCAAATCATTCTCGTTCGCAGTCGTGTAGATATGGTTGTGAAAGATCCTTGGACAAGTCAAAATGGCTATCTTGAGTATGATGGCGATAAGAGGTGTGCTGAGTTGGATTATAGTGGAAAGTATCCGTGTGTTGTGACGGGTTCGGTTGCTATTCTTCGTGATCGATTTGATTCTGCTGTTGTGGGCGTACCTGTAAATTTCACATTTGAATATCTAGCATCAAATGGAGATTGGGTCTTATACAATAAACAGTACATTTTGACAAATGAACGTGGAGTGGCTAATTTCTCATGGCAATATCCCGGTCAGAATATTCCCGGTGAAGAAGAATGTGATTTGGAGGATGAATTGGTACCTTGTGCTGCAGATGGCTGGTGGCGAGTCACAGCATCATTTGATGGAACTCAGAATTTCCAAGGCCTTGATGGTTACAATCACACGCGAGTCGTGTCGTTAGGCGCTGGACCAGATGATTCAAACAATCCGTGGGACTGGAAGATTTTGTTGCCCATTATCATGGCATTTTTGTTTGCCTCAATCATTGGTGCAGTCATGTACAAGCGATACAGTGAACGTCGACGTGTAGAGATTCTGAGAGGAATTCTCACAGATTCGCTGATGGCTCTGCAAGCTCGAAACGAGTACATCCAAGTTATCTTCAATTGTTACAAGGACTTGGTACGCTTCTTCCGCCAGAACGGCTTCATGAAGAAGGTTTACGAAACAACTCGAGAATTTGAGTGGGCAGTACGAAAGGCATTCTACATGGTCCCCGCAGATCAATTGGATGACTTCCTTGCCATCTTTGAAGAAGCGCGATACTCTGATCATGACATTGGTATTGGACAGCGCGACAAGGCAATGTCCACGCTAACTGCAATTACACAGAGCATATCGATGGCGTTAGGGGATTCATTGATTTCACGAACAACTGAACACGAAGCCGCACTGCATGGTAATCTAACAAAGGCAGGAGAGTTTGTGGACTCAGAAGGCAATGTACAGCAGGCTGGACTTGACGAATCACAAGATGCAGGATTCAGCCTTTGAGTGGCGGTAAGATGCGAGTGCAAGGTACAATTCTTGCACTCGCATTCCGCCCTAAAAAGGGTGCAAAGGTGCAACTCAGCGATAGCCTTGAATTATCTCCAAGTCGAGGTGTGTGCGAGGATTATGGAACACATAGGAAAAGGCAAATTTCATTCCTAGATGTAACTGCGTGGGATGAAGTATGCCATGAGTTAGGAACGAAATTACCTTGGCATTTCCGTAGAGCAAATGTACTAGTGAAGGGATTGGATTTACGAGTATTGAAGGGGAAAACAGTACAAGTCGGCGATACAATCATTCAAATTCGGGGTGAAGTAACCCCCTGTCATGTAATGGATTCAGTCCATCTTGGATTAAAAAACGCATTAATCGATGAATGGAGAGGGGGTGCTTACGGCAGAGTTTTGTCATCAGGATTGATTCACACGGGTGACAAAATTTTTGTCGATTAATCTCCCCAATATTCACCTTTGGCATCTAGCAATTCAATGGACAAGTCAACTTCTTTGCAAACTTGCAATATTTCGTCATGCAATTGGTCACTGAATTCATCGAGAACTGCCAAATCGCTACCATTCGGATCTCGTAGTGAATCGAATAGGTGATTCAAGACGCATGAGACTCCGTATACCTGTCCAGCTCTAAACGCATGATCCACTCCACCAGGTTCAGGCTCTTCAGCCCTCATTCTCATCATCACTTGTTGGGTATAGGCAGCGAGTGCGCCGTAAACAACTTCCATTGTCATTCCAATGGTGACATCGGCGTCCAGTGCGCTTTGTGCTTCGGCAAGAGCAACCTGTGTACATTCAGCAAATTTTGCATGTGCAGCGATAGTATCAGCATCTTCGAGTTGCATTGCTTCATTCATCAATTCCTTCCATCTTGTCATGGCAACCAACCATGCGGGGACAACACTAGAACATGAGCATTCGCATCTCACAGCCCCCCTTAGGGGGGTCTGTGTTGAGGCGAGGGGTTCATAACGGAAGGGCCGGTCGCGCGGCTACCCAAGTCGAGGGAGTCACATGGCTATGCAAAACGAGAAGACCAACCCCGGCCTTGTCACCTTAATCGGTGACCTCAAGGCCAAGACCCGGTCGAACGGCGCTGCACTGTGGCGAGACGTCGCTCAAAGACTCGAAAAGAGTCGGAGCAATTGGGCTGAGCCGAACCTGAGCCGTTTGAGCCGCTACGCTGCGAATGAGAAGACAATTCTTGTTCCCGGTAAGTTGCTTGGAAGTGGTGATGTTGAAGGTAAGCACACCGTCGCCGCCTACAGTGTTAGCAGTTCTGCCCGAGAGAAGATAGAAGCAGCAGGCGGTAAAATCGTCACCATCCATGATTTGATGAAAAAGAATCCAGATGGAAAGGGGGTGTTTATCCTTGGCTGAATCGATGACATATGTTTACAATGCCGAAGACAAGATTCTCGGTAGATTGGCAAGCATCGTTGCCAAGCAATTACTCACTGCAAAAAAATCTGGTGAAGATACTCGCGTGATAATTGTCAATGCAGAAAAAGCGATTGTGTCAGGTAAACCATCTAGCGTCATCTCTGATTATCGTTCAAAGTATGAATTGAATCATGCTCGAAAAGGTCCGTTCTTTCCCCGTATGCCCGATCAAATTCTGAAGCGTACGGTACGTGGAATGCTTCCATATCAGAAGAATAGCAGCGGCCGTGCTGCTTTGAAGGCTCTCCGTGTAGAGATTGGTACTCCCTCCTCATTGGGTGGAGATGATTTACCAGATGGTTGCGAGTGGGGCGATTCAAGTAAAATCGAAAGGCCATTGCCTGAGCGTTTTGTCAGATTGGGTCAAATAAGCAAGGAACTAGGCGTCAATCCAAGATGGGAGGCTGATTGATTATGGCGAAAAAGAAGCAACCAAAGATTGTCAATACTTCCGGCAAGCGTAAGACTGCAATTGCCCGTGCCACAGTCAAGGCCGGCAAAGGGCGCGTCCGTGTCAATTCAGAACCAATTGAAATCCTTCAACCCGCAATGGCTCGCAACAAAGCCATGGAACCACTCACAATTGCTGGAGCAATGAATCGCCTAGCAAACGTGGATATCAATGTCAATACAACTGGCGGTGGCCAGATGGGTCAGGTGGATGCAATCCGAACCGCAATAGCACGCGGTTTGGTACATTTCAATGACGGAGCAGAAGGAATCGATGAGGAACTCCGAGACGAGTATCTTCGATTTGATCGCAGTCTGCTTGTGAACGATCCGCGCCGAAAGGAGCCCAAACATCAGATGGGTCGAGGTGCGCGAGCAAAATGGCAGAAGTCATATCGATGAGGTGAATGAAAATGATAATTCCAGTAAGATGTTTTTCTTGTGGTCATGTAATAGCACATTTGTGGGAACGATATAGCAACGGCGTGAAAGAAGGCCGAGATGCTAGTGAGATGTTAGATGAAGTTGGTTTGGAGCGATACTGCTGCCGCCGCATGTTTGTATCTCATGTTGAATTGATTGATGATATTGCACCTTTCAGTGTCGCTCAACCCCCTGAATAATCAGGAATTGTTTGACCGAAAGAGACAACACCGAGGCATCTGTGAGCAACATATGAACATCGGGCCCGTAGGTTAGCTTGGCCTATACTTGGCGGCTGGGGGCCGTCAGACTCCAGTTCAAATCTGGACGGGCCCACCTCACTTTGTGCACAACATACCCATTTCGACCCCAAAGGGGTCGATGACCAGTAGCGGGAGGGTTCAAACCGCATCGATAACTCAGTAGTAGCCATGCGAGAGCGAATGTCATGGAGTATTGCCCTAATTTCACTCCTAGTACTTTCCATTCTAAACGCAGCGCCAGAGGCGCTGCGGGCACCCGCGCGTGAGGAAGTCATCCACACATCTGATGTTACTTGGTCGAGTAGTATCTCTATTACGGAGGATGTAACGATTGCCAGCGGTGCTACCCTCACAATTGAAGCAGGGACCCAAATCAATGTGACAGAAGATGTTACGATTGAAATTGAAGGTTCTCTAGACATTCAAGGTACACCCGCTTCCCCTGTTGAAATATGGGGTTCATGGGTTGCTGAAACATCAATCCAGGCACGCTGGCAAGGATTTCTTCTTGATACAGGTTCATCAGCAACTGTGTCTCATACCAACATCTCAGATTCACGAGGAGGATTTGATATTAAATCAGGAGCCTCTCTTGAAATTAGTTCAAGCAACCTAACTGACAATATCATTGGTGTATGGAATAAAGGGACCCTTTCAGGTGACGGATTTGCATGCACTTCCTCATCCACATCTTGCCTGAGGGTTGATGGAACCGCCGCACTCAATCATGTTGCTTCTTCGTTTAGTTCAGAAGTCATCCATGTCAATAACGGCGGTAATGCGAATATTGGTACAGTCCATTCCATAGATGATGGAGATGTGATTGTGTTGGAGACAGGCTCAACTTTCACCGGCGGAGTTGATGCAGATCGATTCTCTCGCGTGGTTCGTGGTAGCGGTTCTGTGACTGCTACGGTGACGCTGAATACAATTGGAACTGGAAATGTACTTGTTGAAGCGGACTCATTGTCAGGCCTAGTGGTAACGGGCGGTTCTCCTTGTACCTCTAATTGTACCGTGGAATCAATTCTAACTGGCTTTGTTGATGGTATTGAATTTAGTTCTCTTTATCTCCATTGCGAGGGACAGAACCCTTGTATTGATGCACGAATCGATGGTACACTTGAATTTGCAGGAGCATGGCCAAGCACTGAGATTTATCCTCAATCTCTATTTGCACGATTGCGAGGTGATGGCGAAGTTCGCTTCAACGAGATTTCAGTACAATCAACCCACACATTGTTTGACGTTTCAGGCAATGGTGACTTATTTATTGAAAATTCTACAATGAGTGGTAATGGAGGTTTGATTTCCGGGTGGTCGATGGATATCAGCAATACCGTAATTCCCGCAGATACTTCGGGCTTTGTACTACTAGATGTCGATGCTGAATTCCACCAGGTTGAAATCGCACGTAGTTTCTCAAGTTCAGATTCCACTTCTATCGGGCTCCGCGCAGTTTGGTCTGATGTTATGATGGATAATGTCTCAATGATGGGGTGGAACGAAGGCATTGTTTGCGAATCAGAATGTTCACTCATAGGAGCCATTGTGTCTTCGGGTGGTGGCGGACGAAACAGTGGTAGTGGCATCACGGTTGATGGCGGAAGTGCTCAAATTGAGTCACTTGAAACCTCAGCATCTGATGTGGGCATCAATGTCATTGATGGTTCGATTCATGTTGAGAATTGGACGGTTGATATGGCACATATGTCATATGGCCTTCAATTATCCAATGATGCTAGCGCGATCATTCGAAATATGCCAGAATACACATCATCGGGGACTCACGACGGATTTGGAGATGGTACCCTATTGTGGGGTTCATCAGGTAACCCTAATTTCGCCATTAGCGTAGAAGAAAAATTTACAGAATCGAACATTCAGATTACAGATTTAGTAGGAAATCCAATCGTTGGTGCTAGTGTCATTGCGCATGGTTTCAGTGAAATCAGTGATTCTTCTGGTGTAGCTATACTCCCATTATTGGCCAGCGGCTCTTTTGTTGAAATCGAAGACCCTACTAGCGGAATGGGCTCTAGCGCGATGTTGTCGCCACCTGGTGGAAGCATTCAGATTGCGATAGTCCCAGGAACGGGAGATTGGACAATTCCTGCTGGAGTTGATGCCCGATTGGTCAATGGTGAATTTGTATTAAATGGAAATCTAACAATCGAAAGTACAGCATCATTAATGCTAATCGATTCCACTTTGACAATACCAGAATTATCTACAATTACAATTCAATCAAATGGACAACTGAAAGGCGATAATGGTACTCTGTTGGGTGGAACAGCATCATTGACAGCCGGCGTTCCGTTCAAGGGAGAGGGAGATGGTTTGGTAGTCACATCCTCTATTACATTCACATGTTATGATCCATGGATATGGGAGAAAACATCGCTGACCAATGATCTGTCTCTTTCAATGGATTGTGAATTAATTTTGGATGGTGGGCATGCTTCAGGAACAATTTCATTATCACAAGATTCTATTCTAAGAGAGCGTAATCACCTTACAGTTCGCGTACTGGATACTGGAATACTAGTTGAAGGTGCAAATGTTTCTGTTGGTGGAAGTGTAGTTCAAACAGATGCGACTGGAACCGCATCGTTTTCGAGTACATGGCGCACTGTTGATGGTAGCGGCGAGAATGAGGCTGAGGTGAAAACAGTCATTGTACAGCATGCAAATCTCAATCGTTATCGAAGTTGGGATCCTTCATCAAGTGAAGAAATCGAAGTCATGATTTCTACTCTAAATCTAGGTTCAACCGTAGAAGACGTTCGCTTAGAACCAGTCTTTTCTCCGTATCATTTGGGCGAAAATTTGGTTGTTACATCAGGGACTTCGCTAGAGGTCATGTCAGGAGTCGAGCTCACTCTAGCCGATGGGATACAAATTGTAGTTGAAGGTGAAATGAGTTCGAGCAATGCTTGGATTGGTGGACTTGGTTCGTCAGGATTACAAATTCACAATAATGGCCATCTTGAAATGCATGAAGGATTCTATTCTGGTGGGCCTCTGAATGTAGAATCTGGCGGCAATGCACAATTGACAGATATCAGTGTTTCAGATGCGTCGCTATCGGTGTCTTCAACTTCGGAGCCAGCAGTATTGTCCTTAGAAGGGAGCCTAATCCAACAAACTGACATTTGCGTGCGAGCACAAGGAGCATCTGCGAATCTATTGATTAAAGCAACACAAATTCAGAATTGTGGAATGGTTGGAATTTGGTCTACATCAGCACACGTCAATTTGAGTGATACAATCCTTGAACAAGGAAATACAAAGGGCGCATGGATTCAATCATCAACGGGTGAAATTATTCGCCTGAATGCCACAATGCACGATGGTGACGGTGCTGCCCTCCATCTTGATTTACAAGATTCATCGCTTTCTCTTAGCCACCTTGAACTCGCTGCTGGAAGCAGCACATCATCATTACAGATTGAGCAATCGGAAGGTGCGCACATCTCAGATTCAATCATTCATGGCGAATCCGGAATACACATTGAAAATAGTGCAATAACTCTTGAAAGAGTTGATTTGATTGGTGCTGGAATTGGTACAGGAATTACAATATTTGGTGCAAAAAGCAGTGCACCAGTTCGTATCATAGATTGTGACATCGATAATTATGCATTGGCCCTTCGATTGGAAGGAGGTGTTGATTATTTGGAATCTCAACCCATTCTGATTGAGCAATCGCATTTACATGCAACAACAGCCATTGAAGCGAACACTCTGAGCTTCATTATTGACGGTGGTGAAGTAGATGGTGTGTTAGAATTAGTGGCAATGGAAAAGGCTTGGTCTGCAACAGTTGTCAACATCGAACCACCTACAGTTCAAATCACGGGAGAGGTGAGATTGTATGTGGGCTATGATTGGGAAATCAATGTCGCTGATGCACAAGGAACACCTATTACATCATCAGTATCCTTATTGATTGAAGTTTCAGAATTCGATGCATTGTTGGGTTATCAAACATTGAATTTGTTAAATCCCAATCAAATTCAAATCGTCCATCGAGTCCATACTGAATTTGGTGTGATGGATGTTCAATTTGCAGAATGGTCAATTTCAGTTCCAAATTATCTGCCACAATCCGGACAATTGATTCTTGATACAACTGCACAACGCGTGTTGAACATCGAAGTTGCACCAAATATGAATCCAGTTGTAAACATAATTGAGCCAATTGAAGGCAGTGAGATGAATGCAGGAAACGAGTTGATATTCAATGCTACAGCAATAGATCCAGATGGAGATGAAATCGCATCTTGGAACTGGATACTCATCAATGACGAAGGTGATGAGGACCTAATTGCTGAATCTTCATCTGGTGTTTACCATGCAATCGAGCAAGGTGAATGGCTTCTACGGCTGATAGTCCTCGATGTCAATGGTGGTGAAACACAAGCGTCTATACATTTCACAGTTAATCCTAGGGATAATGACAATGATTTCTCAGCAACATGTCAAACTCAGGGTCCAAACGCATGGTTTGACCCAGTCACGGGTTTATTGTGTGGCCCAGATGTGTTTGACGAAGATGATGACAATGATGGGATTCGTGATGACCGTGATGATTTCCCGTTCGATGCTTGTGCACACAAAGATACTGATGGCGACGAATTACCTGATAGCATAT
>CAYYKF010000004.1:0-21379 GCA_964441035.1 uncultured Candidatus Poseidoniales archaeon | reverse complement strand
TTCGATGCTTGTGCACACAAAGATACTGATGGCGACGAATTACCTGATAGCATATTGACTGGCTGTGAAACTGACTTCATAGAAGATGAAGATGATGATAACGATGGGGTCCCTGATACTGAAGATATCGACCCCACCGATCCATCTAAGGGAGACACTTCTGAAACTGAGGAAAAGTCGCTTACTGCGACGTTATGCAGTCCTGGCATTGTCCTCACTATTGGTGTTCTGATTGTATTCTCAATTTTTGCAATTTTGAGATATCGAGGATCAGAGAACACAGCATTCCGCCGTCAAGAGGATTAGGTGACAGAATGCCCTCTATGCCGAACACAGACTCCATTGCCCTGTTTGTTATCGTCATGACGGCTTGCATTGTGTTTTTTGATGCTTGGAAGTTGTTCAAATCAAGTAAGGATATTCCCAATACTGGCAAATTCAAGAATGGTGGAATGGCTTGGAAGAGTTTGGTAGAACAAGAAATAATGCGCAATCTAATCATGATTGGAACGGTAATCCTCATGATGGCGGTACCTTGGCTACTAGCAGAACGGAGTGGAACGAATATAGGATGGGTTTTGGCCTTTGATTTTCTTCTATTCCTACATATTATCAGTTTGATTATTCCCAAGCGTTATGCCATCACAAAAGATGCTCTATGGGTTGATGGATTCCGTCTTGAATGGAGACGTTTATGGTGGACTGGTTGGAAGGGTGGAAACAGCATCACATTACAGCGCAAAGGTTGGTGGCGTCTTGCTCCATTGCCTTTAGGCGGTTCATTAGAAGACATTGAAGCTGCCGCGGTCCGTATCGATGCAATTTTTTCTGAACAGTGGAATCTTTTGCTTGAAATCCTTGCAGAAGAGGAATAATTTGTAGTAAAAGCCCTCAAGTACCCCCCACGTCCCTAAAGGGACGTGGGGCGGATTCCAATGGAAGGTGATTCTGCGATATCCGAACGTATAGCATTCCTTGCCACTGAAATTGCTCATCATTCTCATCTGTATTACAATGAAGCCAGCCCAGAAATCACTGATGCTGAATTCGATGCATTGTGGGAGGAATTGAAGAGATTAGATTCTGAGCACCCCCAACTGTCACGAGTGGGGGCCGCAGTTCCACCCGGCTCAACAAAAGTTGAGCATCGTTTCCCGATGCGTAGCCTAGACAAAGCAACTCTACCAGAAGAGGTTCTTCATTTCGTATCGGAGACAACTGCTCATGGCCGCTCGTTCGTAGCACAACCCAAACTTGACGGTTCAGCCCTAAGTCTTGAATATCGCCGTGGGCGATTGATTAGAGCAGCAACAAGGGGTTCAGGAGAAAGAGGTGAAGACGTAACAGAAAACGCACTTCGAATACCAAATATCCCTTCTCAACTGAAATGGAGGGGTGATTGTCACATTAGAGGTGAAGTTGTGATGCCGCTGTCGATTTTCCGTAAGAAATATGCTGAGATTGCTCCCAATCCGCGAAATCTTGCGGCGGGAAGTCTGCGTCAAAAACATCTAGATGCAGGCAAAGGTGATGCTGGTGATTTGGCATTTTTTGCTTATGATGTTCGATTTGTTCCAGATGAGGAAATACATCCAGATAGTCCAAGTGCACCGTACTTTGAGCACGATAGTGAAGCAATAGAATGGTTGGAAGGTGTGGGGATTGTTCCAGCACTTGCTGAAGTTGTCAGTGGATTGGAGGATGAGGATACATCTGCTGCTTTACTTGCAGTCACTGAAAAATGGACTGAAAATCGCTCGGGGGCGGCTTGGGAAATTGATGGAGTCGTATTCAAACTAAATCGATTGGACAAGCGAGAATTACTTGGGGAGACAGCCCACCATCCGCGCTGGGCATTAGCATGGAAATTTCCCCCAGAAGAGGCTATTACCGTTGTATTGGATGTTGATTGGCAAACAGGGAGAACTGGCGCAGTCACCCCGGTTGCTAGGGTTTGTCCAGTGGTGGTTGGAGGCGTGACAGTTGAGAACACCACTCTACACAATGTAGGGGAAGTAGAGCGTTTGGGTTTATCGATTGGTGATAAAGTACGTATTGTACGACGAGGAGATGTGATTCCAAAAATCATTGAAGTGATTGGGCCAGCAACTGTAGCAGATGTAACAGGTCGGTTCCATGCTGATGGTACAGTGTATGAAGGAGGGTTGCCAGATCATGCATCTCCAAGAATACCGGAATCTTGTCCTGAATGCTCAGTCGTATTGGAATTGGATGGAGCTTTTCTCAGATGCACAAATCTAGATTGTCCTGCTAGATTGATTCGAAGTATCTTGTATTGGTGTCGAGCATTAGAGATGGATGGTATTGGTGAAAAATTAGCAGAGCAATTATACGAAGCCGGACTCGTGAAAACATTACCTGACCTTTATCGAATATCTCAATCCGACCTCGAAGGTTTGGAGCGTATGGCTGAGAAATCAGCATCCAACATCATTTCTCAATTAGATTCAACTCGTTCGATGACCTTAGGTGCATTCCTCTCCTCGCTTGGTTTGCCAGGAATTGGCCCAGAATTAGCATTGGCTATCGCTGGTGAAATTTGCACGTTTGAGAATCTTAGAGCGATAGTCGAGACTCGAAATACAGTCCCTGAAGAGGGGGAGAAGCACAACTCATCGCTCCGAATCCTCCTTTCGATTGATGGCGTGGGGGAAACGGTAGCGAACTCTTTGCTTGAGGGTCTGGCCCTTCGGAGTGCAATGCTAGACGATTTTTCTTCACAATTAGAGATTCAAGAAGAAGATAAGCGTGAGAAACCGTCAGGAAATCTTGTGAATCAGACATTTTGCATCACCGGAACATTATCGAAGCCACGTAAAGAAATTGCTTTGGCCATCAAAGCAGCTGGAGGAAAGGTAGTCTCTACAGTTTCTGGTAAATTGGATTATTTAGTAGCAGGAGATAGTGCAGGTTCAAAATTGGAAAAGGCGAACCGACTGGGAGTCAATGTCATTTCAGAGGTTAATCTTGATGAAATGATTTCTTCGACAGTGAAATCAAATAACGTCGAAAATCAGCCTACGCTTTTCGATTATTGATTCAGCCATACAACATCGCGTTTGGCCCATCGTCATCACCAGAATCATCCTGAGCTCCCAATTGAAGTGCAATCATTGCTTTGATTTGTGCTTCGATCCTCTCAGCTTCTTCCAACAAAGGTTCTGTATCTAGCGTAATTGCTGGTAGCATTTTGTTTAATTTTTCAATCACTCTAGCTGCTGCTCTAGCATCAGGAATTCCACCTGCTGCTTCGGCCATGATGCAAAGCATATCCAATCGACGACGTCGTCCTTCCCCAAGCAGCACACCACTCATACCGGCAATCATGCCGGCTTCAAGCAGTGGGATATCCATCTCTTTGAGTTGATTAATTGCCCAATCGGTTGCACCGATTCCAAGCAATGTCTCATCAGTGTCATCCTCATCCATGACTTCATGCCCACTTTCCTGATGGTGGCTGAATGCGTCAACGAGTACACCAGCCTGGAATCCATTTTGGTGACTATATTCCAATAGTGCTTCTGCCAATGGTAGGCACAAGGGTGGTGGTACTGGTGCCTCAGATACGAGAACAACCACATTATCGCATCTTTCCATGTTGCATACAGGTTTGCCTGCATACATCCTAACCGGTGGCATCGGTTTTCCTTCATGCACCAAAGCCACAGGGGGTAAACGAGGATGTAGTACCCCGCCAACGAATTGTAATTCTAAGCGCTCAATTAGATAGTGTGCAACAATGCTACTCACGTGGCTAACACTAGGGAAACAGGACACGACAAGCGCGCCTTCAGTATCATTGGCATCCGAGACCTTCACCCGCGGTGGTGATTCCATGAACTCCGCCCGTACATCGATGATGTTAATGCTTGGGCCCATGCGTCCCGGGTTGTAAGGGAAGGGGGTATGGCGTTGACAATGAAGGAATGGTCATATCGTGAACGCGGACACCAATTGTCTCCAAGCGCATGGAATAATTTCGCATCTTGTCCACGTAAATTCTGGTTATCACGCCAGCGTTTACCAAGAAAATCTGGTATGGCGAGTGCAATTGGTACTGCTGTACACAATTCTGTTGAGGATTTGTGCAATTTGAATTTGGATGGAAGAGAAGGTTCAGAGATTGGTTGGCTTCCCCCCACTGCAAATGCAATTCTTGAGAAACAGTGGGAAGCTGAGAAAGAAATTTTTCTCCGTACACCACGACATCCTAGGTGGAAACAAGAAGAATTTCCCAGAGCACGTAAACTATTGATTGGTTCCTTGAATATTCTATTTGCAAAAGCCAGAACTGGACAAGTTGTATTATCACAGGTCAGCATCGACATGTGGCGAGAAATTCAGAAAATGGTTCTCGCAGCAGAAGGAACTCTGCGCACGAGTTGTGGGCGATTGATGGGACGCCTTGATTTGCTAGTATCAGATATAGATGAAGAAGGCAATGTGGTTGGATGGATTGTTGCAGATTTGAAAACCGGCAAACCCCCTTCTGGTGAATTGTATGATACTGTCAGTCGCCAATTGAGATTTTATCGAGATATTCTATGCGAAAACAATCCAGACCACCCTCCTGTAAAGGCGGAGGGATGGTATTCAGATGGTTCAATTGTATTCCAAGCGGAAGGGCCAAGTGTCCTTCCAGAAGCCTTCGAAGCATGGGAAGCAAGCAAGATTACAGAGACACCAATGGAGGCCCGTCCTGAGAAAGATGCCTGTGGATTCTGTGATTGGAAAGCATGGTGCCCTGCTTGGGTGTGGGCACAGGCTCAGGGGGTATTGAAACCAAGTGGTATTTTCCGAGATATGATTGCAATTCTTGAGAAAGTCGAAATTGAGAATGGAATTTGTTTGGTAGAACGCATGGCTCCAATTGATGAATTGGGCAATCTTGCATCTACAGGTCAACGCGCAGGTGCTGTGTTTGCTGGCCAAGCATTAGATCGTCTCAAATCATTGGTTAACGAGGGTCACCAAGGCCCAGTATTTCTTGGAGGTGTTCGACTAGATGGGGAAACTTGGAAACTCGGAGATTGGTGTGATGTTTTACCCTGGTCACCACTATTACAGGGGATAAAGCGGGATTAAGTGCGATTTGTTGCGCGGTATTGAAGAATCTAATCCCTTCTTCGATACCATGGCGCGTGAAGATGGAGGCCCCCGCCGTCGCGGCCCTCCGCGTTCAACAAGAGATAATTCACCCCCCGGTGAAACCTCTGAAGAAGAGTGGTATGACGATGTTGTTGATGATTCTTCAGAAGAATCATCCGGATTCAGTAGTTTTAGGGTCAAACGTCCACAAATGCATCATGTCGACCAATCAGAAGGTGAACAGTGGGAGAGATATTTCGACAAGCAGTATCACAGCAAGGCGGATGAAAAGCGCTCAAGTATCGAAGAAAATTGGGATGAAAAAGATGAGACTTCCTTTGGTTTCCAGTCAATCTTCGCTGGACATCGTATCCTCAATCTCGGTATTCAGTCAGTCATGTTCGCCCTTCCAATGTTGCTGTTGTCTGTGATTTTAATCATCGCAGGGAATTCTTCTCAGAATTCAATGGACAATTCAACTGGTCATCTAATCAATTTCTTGCTTGTAATCTGTGCATTAAGCCTAACCACAATTGCCCTCATTCAAATTGTAGTACATGCAGTCAATCAATCAATTCACAACCGCTCATTGATTGTTGAGGGGCCTGATGTACCATTGATGAATTGGATTGGAACATTCAAACTCTCTAGCGCTCTATTTGCCGAGATGCTCCTAACATTCAGTATAGTTTGGGTCATTGAATTCATCGGCTTGTACATGCTCGCAGGAGGTGTCCCTGAATTGACATTGCCCAGCATTGATTCAGACAATATTTCAGCAGGTTCGATTCTGTATCTATTAGGTGCTGCAGGCTCAATTGTTGCAATGGTTGGGGTACTTCCTTATACAATACAAGCAGCTATTGAGAGGGCCAATTAATTCCGCTCTGCTTGTAGAGTTACTCGCGCTTCTTCATCCAATGGCCCGCTAGGGGACGTTAGCCATTGAAGGTACTCTACGTCGATATTTTCTATTTCAGAAATGGTGCGTCCTCGATTACGACCCCGTGCGATGATAATTCCATCAGCAGTGTTTCTCAACCAACCCTGGCTTCCTTCTATTACAGGTAAATCTTCAATTCTAGGTCCAAGCCGTTCAGCATCCTGATCTCCTGAATCTTGTCCATCTAACCAATCAGAGATGTCTTCTACAGGTCTTCGGAAGTGTTGTGGGTGTGCAGCCATCATTTTGTGAAGCAATAGTAGTGTGGCGGCAGCATCAGCACCAGCAGTATGTGCATTTTCAAATGCAATATCAAATCGTTGGCACAGAGCCTGCAATTTGTGTCGCGGAGGGATTCGCAATTTCCTAGCAATGGTCAGGGTATCCAATATTGCGATTGGGGTTGGCATTAGCATCCCTGCTCGTGTGAATTCAGTTCGCAAGAATGGCCAATCAAATCGTTCGATGTTGTGACCGATTACAACTGCACCTTGTAGAACGTCATGAATTTCTTGTACATGCGAAGAAAAGCCCGGTAAATTGCGCACATCCTCGTCAGTAATTCCGTGAATCTCACTGACCTCCGGCGGAATTTTCTGCTGTGGATTTACCAGCGACTCTAGGTGTATCTCATCTCCATTTGAATCACATCCAATTAATGCAAACTGTACAATACGGTCTTTCTTCGCGTTTAATCCAGTTGTTTCGAGGTCGAACCCTAGAACTCGATGTCCTGCCAAAGGGTCGCTCGCCATACACCTGCTCGGTCAGCGGCACCGTTTGAACTTGCGCCTCATCTCGTAAGATTGGCTTGAAGTGACAATCTGAAAGGTTACTATTGTCGTAATCATTCATACGTCACTCTTCTAAAGGCTGCTTCCTACTGCCAACAACATGGACGGTCACCCCACCACCTTCTTGACTGGGCGCCATCGCATATCCTTGGCTATGATTTTCTGTATGATAATCCCACTTTTCGCTGGCTGTACTGGCCTTGGTGGCCCACCCGAGCCAACTGCTAGAATTAAGGTCGATAGAGACGAAATCAATGTTGGGGAATCAGTCAATTTTGATGCTAGAGAGTCATCTAGTCCAGATGGAACGATTATTACAAAGTACAAATGGGAATTTGGAGATGGTAATTCTGTTGAAACCACGCAAGGATACACAAGTCATACCTTCGCAGAATTGGGTTATTTCGAAGTTGAAGTTACAGCGGTTAATGATGAGGGTGGTGAAGGAAAAGCAAGCACCAATCTATTCGTGAATGGGTATCCTGAAATTTCTCTAATCAAGCCTACAGCAATACGAACAGGCGACATGATTACCCTTGATGCATCAGGTTCAACAGATCCGGAAGGCTCATCTCTCACCTTTACGTGGATTTTGAATTGGATATCTGAAGAAGAATCTCAATCCATGAATTCGATTTACACATTTGTGCCTGAATCAAGTGGAAATTATTCTGGTATGGTGACCGTCGCAGATGAAAAAGGGGCTACGGCAAGTCAGGCATGGACTGTTGCAGTATTGCCGCGAACCTATCAAATCATTTGGGAAGAGTACACAATAAGTTATCAGTGGGACGGTACACTTGAGGAAGGGGAAAAACACAACGAAACTGTGACTCCAAGCGACGAACGTTCAGGCATCATCATGTCTGTTGATGCAACCCTAACATTGGCAATGGATCTCTTGATTATTCAAGCACCCGAAGATAATTTCACACTAACTGGAGCAACCAACGTAGATGGTTGGGAAGCCTCGAATGGCACCCAACAGGAAAATATTACCAAAAATTCCACCGCCAGAATTTTTCAAGACAATTTCAATTCAATACCTAATATAGATAACATGACCGCAGATTCTCTAGATATATTGATGGAAATACTACTGAATCAAACAGGTTCTAGATTTGGTCAAGGAGACTGGCTGTGGATTATTGAGGCTGAACAATGCAACCCTAACCCTAATCTCATCAATGATGAAATCGACCCCGATTCGGACAACGCTTGGGACCTTGTTGTAGAGTACACAATTCTCGTACCTAGAATCAGCGAAGTAGGGGTGTAACCCCTTACGCTCAGACGGGAATCGATTTGAACTAGCAATTCTTGGGGTGCTTCGATGGTTACTTCGATTGACATCAGAAAAGTCTCTTCACGGGGCAAAGTCGTTGTTGATGTTGATGTATGGATGGATAATCCAGATGACTACGATTTTTCACCTCGTGCCAGTATTTCGGGTAATAGTTTGGAACTTCGAAACTCTGGTGGCGAAGAGGTGCTTGCTAGTATTGATTTAGATGACGAGGCTTTACAGTTGGCCGAGCGTGATCGAACTGTAGAAGCTCGAATCAAGTTTAGTGTTCATGGCATGCATGATGCTCTCACCCATAAGACACCAAATCCACGAACCGGTCCTAAAGCAAAGAAATTAGCCGAACCTCGTTGGAAAACGCTACTTCCATTGCAGTAACCCGAATTCATTATTGGGGGTCCCGGGGGGTCCCCCATGTTCAATCAAATACTATCGGACACACAACAATAGCATGGCTAAAGGTGCGCAGAAGAAAGCAAGGCTCCGCCGCCTTCAAGAAGAAATCCTCAATTTCGTGACCACCAATCCAGGATGCACCGCATCACAGATTGTTGCTTGGTTGTCCATCGATTTGCGGATGAAAAATCATGGCCTCACGCCTCGCAAAGTTGGGTTTTTCATTCCTCGATACTGTAAGGAATTGATTTGGCGTCAGGATTCTCAAACTGGAAAGCGCGTTTATGCTCGCCTGTCTTGAATTTCTCCCCACCGTTCGGATTAATACCAAGTGGGCGGTCGGTCGCTCGCTGGACCCATAGTGTAGCCTGGATATCACTGGGGCTTGCGGAGCCTCAAACCCGTGTTCGAATCGCGGTGGGTCCGCCATCTTCATCGTAGATGGGCGTAAGCCCGTGGTATGGCAGTCACATTACGTCGACGTGTGGATTTCCCAATGATAGATTATGCACAAGTTGTATTCTATCCTGAATACTTTGATCTTGCTCATCGGTTCTTTGAGGAAGCATGGCTGGAAATTTGTGGAATTGATTATCCTACTATTACGCAAGAGATGCACCTTGGATTTCCCGCCGTCCGAACAGAATCTGATCATATTGCCCCTCTTCGATACGGTGATGACATTATATGCACACTTTGGATTGAATCTGTAGGCAATTCTTCGATAACGTGGTGTTACAGATTTGAAAATCAAGATGGATTGTTGTGCTGGAATGCAAAGGTGGTCACTGTCTGTGTTAACATGAAGACATTTGAGAAACAATCAGTACCACCAGAACTTGCAGAACCACTTCGAAATTGCACAGAGCATTGAAGGTCTGTCTTAGTTGCGAAAAGGCCATGTCGGATGCCGAGATTGGTTCAATTACGTTCGATGAGACTGAAACGCTGGTTGCTCCTAAGATGAAGGTTAGGCCAAATGCAGCAATTCCAATCACTGGTGCAATCATTCTCATCGTAGGAGCAATCGTCTCCGGGCTGATTGGTATCACTGGAATCTTTAGCAGCGGCACCTCAGATTCTGACGTTGAACAATTTCAGAAAAATTTCAACGAAAGCATAGAAGAAAATGTCACAATCGAAGATATGGAATTGTATTTCGATGACCTCGAAAATTCGGCTCATGGTACAGCAAGTAACTACCTTCTTTTGATTGCAGCGGGATTGATGTGCGTTGGTGGAGTATTGCTTTTCAGAGGAGAGAGACGAGGCGTTCAATTCGGAGCCAGCGGTTCAGGATTTTTTGTGTTCTCATTTGTGTGGGGGGCTTGGACGAGTAAACAAGCAGCAACGCATCTTCCCGAAGCAGTCGCTTTGACACTCACAGCAGCACAAATTGTCTTTGCATTGTGTGGGTTATTCTGCCTCGGTGCCGCCTTCTTACCATTGATGTTCGCCTCAGGCCGAGCAGCCCTTTCGACGCAGACATTGATGGAAACAATGACGTTTGAGGAAGAATAACCTCAATCCTGCTTTGGCCATTTTTTTGATAAAGAGGCACGCAAATCATCATCGATTTTTGCATCCCACCAGTTGGAGCCACGCCAAACCGCGTACTTTCCACGAATTCCTCGCAGGTCTGCTCCATCGAACTTACAGTAATTGAAATTGGAAAGATTCAACCGTGCTTTTCGTAGATCTGCACCACTGAAATCCGCATTATCGAATGCAGATTTCATCATATCCGCTTCGACCAACGAAGCTCTGCTAAAATCACAACTTGAAAAATCTCCTTCAGTTAAATCGGCCTTATCCAGAATGGCTCTTCGAAAATTAGAGCCAGAATGTCGTCCCTTTCGTAGTACTGCGTTAGGATGTCCCTCAAATGACCAATCTAGAACCTCACCGTCTTCTCCGGTATTTTTTCGAGGGTCATCCCCACTACTGGACATTACCACAGCAATCCCTCAAGCACCGGAACGACGATCGAGGTGTGCACGCCCCTCAGGAGTGAGTACAGCGAATCGATTTTTTTCAGGAGTACCTGGTGGATAACCAATGAATCCTTTCTCTAGAAGCCGGTTAAGGTAAAGCGAAAGGTTGTCAGGTGGTTCAAGACCACTTTCTGAGAATAAATCCTTCAAAACTCGAGGTGGCGAGTCATCAATTCCTTCGACATCGCGTAGGTATTGAATCGCAGCTAAAACTTGATCAGGCTTCTTGGTAAGACTACTGTTATTGATGAGCGAATAAAATGCAGTCCCTCTCTCAGGCAGACCACTCTTTTTGGCAGCTTCAACCGCAGCAGCAATCGCAGCTTCCCTAGCACTTCGAACCTTCGCGATGGCAGTAGACCACTGTTCACCATCGCGAATTTTCATCATTTTTGCATCCACCTCACGTTGAGAACCTGAGATGTCGATTTCGGTGCCACTGACTCGAATCAGCAACCGTGCATCTCCTGCTCCATCTGAACCCGCTACCAAGTCGACACCGGCCAGTACCAACCAGTAGACAGGTTACTTTAATCGTTGCTACTGTAAAGTTCCAGATGAAATAATGTACATTATCCAAACGCGGGAAATCCGGAAAATTTAATCTCAATATATGTGCAATCATTCAACAGAATGCCACATTTAGCCGAAGGCGACTTAACTGGTCCCTGCTCGTGGCGCCCCGATGCAACACTCGCGGGGGCACGTGCGGGCGAGCGCTTCGCGCTCGGTCATACTCTCATTGTTGATGTTCTCAAGTGTGTTTGCAGCTCTTCCCTTCGCGGCCGCAAATCCGACATCAGGTACAATTGAAACATTCACAGACGGTTCATCATCCGTAGCCCTTGTTACAGATTCTCAATCCATAGTTTCAACAAATATCACCATCAGTAGAAACACCACCATCGGAGATGCATCATTCCAAATCATGTATGATGTCAATGACCCCTCTCCAGGTGAATTGACGCTTGACATTGATAATGATGGAATGTATGAATGGCACTTAGGTGGTTCTGGATTTGGGGATGTTGGTATCCAGACGACATTTTCCAATGGTATGAATTCAACTTCTATCAACCCAAATGGTAACCTCTCTTGGCTTCCAGCAGGTAATTGGACACTACCATCTGGTGCATCATTGTCAGTTGCAGACCTCTCTCTCGGCTTCACACCTAGCATTGATTCACAATTGCTTGGTCACGGAAATATTGCAGATCTTGTCGTAGGAGATATGGATGGTGATGGTAATGATGACGGAATATTCCTTGTGAAGGACCATGTGGGTACAAATGCAACAGCATGGCCACACATTGGATGGACTCGCTGGGATGCATCCACTTCCTCATTCCAAACCTCATGGATTGGAACCTGTGGAGGGGCTGACCGCCTCATTACAGGTGATGCAAATGGTGATGGTAAGGCAGATATTCTGAGTGTTGCAGACACTGACAAAGCACTTTGCCAACATCTGTCAGGAATTAGTGGATGGGGGCATAGTGTAAATATCACAATGGATCAAAATTTCGTTGATGCCATGCTTGCAGATTTGGATTCAGATGGTCAAGACGACCTTGTTTACATCCATAATGATGGCGACCTTAATTCACGTATATTCAGTGGTGGAGTGTTTGGTGCTAGCGGTACAGCAACAACAGTGACATCTGGCGATAGCATGACAGGTACCACGAATTTCAAAAGCATCGCTGCAGGGCAATTCTATGGTTCTGGATTGACTATTGTGACATCTGAAGAAGGAATGATAGATAATTACAACACATTGTGGAATTTCTCTGCTAGCACTAGCAGTTGGATTGCAGTTCAAGAGTCGTTTGATTGTATGGGTGGCTTCATGCAAACACTTGATTGGAACTCTGATGGTTTTGAAGATATTATTGGTTCTTCAATTACTGGTGGTTGTATGGCAACATGGAATGGTACAGATTGGACAACTTCCAATGTACCCATTGCAGGATTGTTAAATTTCACGATTGCAGATCATAATCGAGACGGTACGGCCAATCTATTCCATGCTGATTCAGGTAGCCCTGATGGATCTGATACTACGTTCACCGGTAGTGTGGAATCGCATGATTTCAATGGCAATGGCGGCCTGTGGTCGAATTCAACCTCATTTACACCCCACACTTCACCAAGGGATATCGTCTTTGCAGATTTAGATGGAGATGGCCTCCGTGAGCAACTTATCGTGGCAGGTGAATCGACACTTGGATTGTGGATTGGTGCTTGGCAAACCGTAGAGTGGGACCTTGAAGGGAATGGAGCAATTGACATGGCAATGGAAGGTTATGCTAGTGCAAGTTCTCCGCTTAGTACATCGGACCAAGGAACATTAATCACGAGTCTAGACATCGATTTGTCAAATTCTCAATCCATTCTTGATTACTATGGTATCTATTGGTCTTCCATTGACCCAGTCGTTCGAGCAAAGGGTGCGGGAACATTCAGTCAATATGATTTGAATGTGACATATACAGCGTCATTCTTCGTAGAATTGAATCCTTCAAACATGAATCTTTCAAACGTATTGAATGACCATATGTTACTTGGAAGTGGAGATATCGACATACCGCTGAATTTCACTTCAACAAAGGATGGCGAAGTATCTCTTGATTCGGTAGAAATTCATTGGATAGCGGGTGCAAGCAATATCCAAGCCCCACCTGCCCCTATCCTTTCCCTAACAGATTACAATTACAGTCAAGTCACTCTTACATGGACGAATACATCCAGTCCAGCAGATTGTATTGGATACGAAATTTACAGGGCTCCAGTTGGCAGTCAAATTTCCTTGTTTGCGCCCCCACTAAACATGATTGATGTAGCGATTAATACGTATGTGGATACAGCAGGAGTAACCAATGGAGATTGGGATTATGCCGTTCGCTCAATGCATGAATTCGGTGTATATTCTCCATTATCGAACATTGTTGTGGTATCTGTTCCTGATGTACCTCCTGTGATTGATACCACGCCACCGGATGCACCCATTGTCACTCTTACGGACAACCCGAATGATAACGGCGATACCCTCAATCTATCTTGGATCCCGTCCACGTCGAATGATGTCGTTTACACACTCCTCTATTTCGAATCGACCGATTTCTCTGATGCGAGCAGTTTGACACCCGTTGCCAATATCAGTGTAGGCCAGTCAACAACTTCGATGCTGATGACTGGATTAACTGCTGGAACGGATTACTGGGCAGCAGCGGTTGCGGTTGATGCCGACGATAATGCATTCTGGAATGTCACAGCAGTTGGGCCAACAACTCCGCTCAACAATACAGTGAGGAGCAGCACATTATCACTAGATGTTACAGGTTTCGGACTTTACGATGATGGTACTCATAGCGGCGTTCACATCAAAGCAGGTTCACCATTTAGCGTCGAATTAGGGCTATCGACAGAAGGTATTCCATTAGCATCTGAAACAATTGATTTGTCAATTGATACAGGAACGGGTGTAGTAGATATCCCAGTCATCACAGACTCATCAGGCTCTATCACACAAGGGTGGTCGGATTGGTTAGATTTCGTATCACAATCAGTCCCTCATGGTGGTGTGATTACCCTTACCGCATCTTGGCCAGGTGGAACTTTGCCCTCTGGCCAATCAGTCTCACCTGCAAGTGCGATGCAAACGGTGATTGTTACAATCGATGCAGTTCTATCGACGAGCACACCCTCTATTCAATTGGATTCAGATGATTCAGGAACTGCAATGATTAATCTGACAACCTCTGGAGCGGAACAGTCTCTTTTGACCGGCTTGAATCTTTCGTGGCAGTTGGCCGGCCCAGGTGCTACTGGAGCGTCAGGTCTAGCTCAATTAGATTCGAATGGTTTCTCAAGCATACCAATCAACTATCTGGAAGATGGTTGGATCAATATTTCACTGCAACAATCTCCTTGGTGGTTGATGGTCACTCCTGCATCTTTACAGGTTACACTCACCGCTTATGACCATAGTACTGATCCAGAACCAGAACCAGAACCTGAACCTGATGTGTTGTCATGGGTAGTTGTTGATTGTGGCGTTAATGATTGGGTCATCCTTGACAATAACACAATGGTGCAGGATAATCTTGCTACCAACTCTATCCAATGTTCACTGACAAATCCAAATAATGTCAGCGCCCAATTGGCATTTACCTTTACTTACAGTGAATCAATGCCCACATTCAGCAATGATTTGAGTAGTTCACAAAATGTTCCACTGGAAAACAATAGTACTCTCACGTTTACTATTCATCCCGATGCATGGACCCAAGGCACTACGTTACGCAATGGTAGTATCACAATTGGTGTGACGATTACGGCCACCGACTGGGTACAAGCAAGCGATACTTGGATTCTGTATTACGGATTCACGAGTGCTGATACGAATATTCCTGATTCAAATTCAAATGAAACAAATAGCGATTCACAAGGAGAATCAGAGGAATCTGGAATGGGGCTGATGTTGATTCTAGGAGTTGGTGGAGTATTATTGGCCTTAGCAGGATTCTTTGGTATGCGAATGATGATGTCAAGAACCGATGAGGAAGATGAAGAGGATGAGGAATGGAGCGTCCCCGGTGCTCAACCTATTCCGACATCACCTTCTACTGGTGAACTCCCAACTGGTCGTAGTCTTGAAGAATTGACGACCGTGGCCACTAAACCCAAATCAAAGGTGAAAGAAGAGCCAGAAGAAGAACCAGAAGAAGAGTATTGGGAAGAGGAAGAAGCCGAACATGACTATACTCAGGACGAGGACTACCATGTCGATGAAGAAGGCGTCGAATGGTGGAAGGATGAAATCGGTCAATGGTGGTACAAATATCCAGATGAGGAAGATTGGGAGGCCTTTGAGGTCTAATCGACGGGTTCTTGAATCACGAAATCAGAGGGATGACGATGACCGGTGATGGCTACTCGCTTGTATTGCATGGGGATGCAGATGCGTCTAATCTAGGTGGTGTGGCGATTTGTGGTTTCTCGAGTACCGGCATGGTTGGTGTCATTGCTGCGAGTCACATGATACGCGCATGGGACCTCGAACAGCTGGGTACAGTTCTCGATGCTAATTTTCCTGCGATGGCATTGGTTCAAGATGCAGTACCTAAGCATCCTGTGCGCGTCTATCAGGGTGAAGGCGTCGGTATTTTCACCTCGGAAATCCAATTTCCAGCCGCTTACGATGTGAAATTCGCTGAAACTGTGCTGAAGTGGTTCACCGAAGGCGGTTTTGACCGTTTGATTATCATCGATGGTGTCATTGGAGCTGAACTTGGTGAGAAGGAAGAGAATGACCTCTGGGGCGTCTCTAGCCACCCCGTGGGACGTAAGCAATTGGCAGCAGCAGGTGTTCCTCGAATGCAGCAAGGAATCGTATCAGGAATTGCAGGATATTTGTTATCCGAAGGAGATCGCAGAGGATTGGACATCACCGCTATACTAGCAGAATGCAATCCAATGTATCCTGATGCTCGCGCGGCAGCGATTGCAACCGAGGCAATCAGTGATATTATCGATCGAGAGATTCCACTCAACGAGTTATTGGATGATGCGCGTAAGATTGAGGAGAACGTTAGAGAAATGTTCGAGAAATCACAATCAATGCTCCCAGCACCAGAAGGATACGATGTTTCCAGAGCAAGTGATGACCCTATGGTAAACTAAATACAAGTCGTGATGAGTATGAAAGCAATGTCTAGTCAATTGAAAGTATCTGCTGTCATCGTCGTCATGATCGCCTCACTCCTCGCCGTACCTTCTCCAGTCGTAGCATCGTCAGAATCTCCAAAGGAATGCCTAATTTTTCGAAATATATCTCATGACTACAATTATTCATTACCTCAGCAATACACCTTCAACATCACCGCAGAACTGTACAATACCTGTGATGAGGGCATCATCTACCCCAGTACGCTGATATTGAATGATACCGCTGGCGTGGAAACAAGTTCTGACCAAAACAATTGGAGATATGGAATAGATGCAAATGCGGGATATAACGTATCTTGGCAGGTCTCATATTCGCCATTCATCCCGACCGGAACAATTGCCACCTTCGATTTGCATCCGACCAGTGACAACTGTTCTGTGAACTGTACTGAGAGTCAGAATTCCTCATATTCCTTGGTCATGGCATTGGGTACAATCGATATCAGCAATTGCTACGGAATTTGGAATTATGGCCACGATTACGACCTCAATAATAGCCATGGTTCATTCAACATCACCGCCACTCTTGACAATCATTGCCCTGGTAGCATTCACTATCCTGTAGGCGTCTTGTGGAATAACACGCTTGGAGTGGAATCCAACCCACCAGAGGGACAAGACAATTACGGTATGAGTGCGTACATGATTTTCCCAAACACTAGCACAAACATAAGTTGGAATATTAATCTTGATTCTAGTATTGTAAATGGAACCAATGTCACATTCACCATGGAGCCTGAATGTTGGGTCTATACCGTGGACTCATCGCCATTATCCTACATGCAGGATTGCTCCCTCACCCCTCTAATTTCTCGAGAGTTGGTGATTCAAATCGGTGTACCAGAGCCAATCAACCAGACCAACAATAACACAACTGTAGTAGATAGCGATGGTGGTGATGAAACCATCACAGTGAACCACGTGGTTCTTGTTGACACACCTCCACACCCTGAATGGGAATGGAATTACAGTTACCAGGTTGAGGTTAGCGACCTTCAGATGGATGTGAATTATACTGCAGTGATCCTCCTCAAGCAGATTGGCAATGATGAATGGGAAGGCGCAGATTGGTGGTGGGATGATATCGAAAGTGATGGTGACCAATTCGATCACCTTCTAATGCTGCAGAGAGGATGCTATTTCATCAATGCCTCTCTCTTTGAAAAAGAAGACCTCAATTCAGATGCGGAGAATGCAACAGTTCTGGCAACTGCAGACTTGGATTTCGTTGTTGGGACCGGCACCTGTGTCAATGGCGTTTACTCCGAATCTGATGATAATAATGAGCAATCTGATTCTGATGATGATAATGAGCAATCTGATTCTGATGATGATAATGAAGCATCGGAGGAGGACGAAGAGAAATCAGAATCCACTCCAGGGTTCGGTTTGATTGCGGGTATCTCAGCAGCACTGGGAGCCGCACTCATTGCAACACGTCGCAATGAATCCTAATCAGATATTTCCGCAGGGCGATATTTTTCATCATCAAGCCGTCTTTCAAGCCAAATCGGCCCACCTGGGAAAATCGATAGGAACCCTCCAACGATGAACGCGCGGAAATTCCATTCCCGTTCTACAATACCCCACCATAGCAGAGCGATGTATATCGACCACAATATTCCATGTATTGGACCAATAATTTTCACCAGAATTTCATTGCCACCAATATATTTCAGAGGCATGGCAACGAAAAATAATGCGAAAGCCGAACAACTTTCAGCAACACCAGTCATAGTGAAGAATCGCATACATCAACCTCAGTTAGTAGAATGGGTTCATTCCAGCTGCATGATCTGTGATATCCACAATTCCTGTGACTTCAGGAATCTTGTCCATAATCATGACTTCGATTCCCTGTTTTAGGGTGACATCAGCCATTCCACAACCCTGGCAACCGCCACCGAATGAGATGACGACCTTTCCTTCATCGATACCGACCAAACTGACGGTACCACCGTGTGCAGCCACAGCAGGATTTACATCATTCTCAATGACTTCTGCAACTGCTTGCTCCACAGGGTCAGCCCAGAGTGGATTTGGGTTCTCAAAGTGGAACCCTCCACCCATTAGACTCTCCTTAAAATCAAGTGTTGCTCCGTCCATATGAACTGCGCTTTTGGCAGCGATACTTACAGTCACATCGTCAACTTCACATCGAACATCATCATCTGATGTATCTGAGATTGGAACGAGTTGCAAATCATATTGAAATCCGTTGCTACCTCGTCCCACAATTGCAACTCGTAGAACGAGATTGACATCATCTTCAGCTTGCTTGGCAAAGCCTGCGAGTTTTTCTTTTGCAAGGTCAGTGATGGTTAGCAAGGGGGCCGCCTCAAATGGACGGCCCCACTTGCCTTCTATCAATCTGCGTATCGTTTGAATTCAAGCAATTCGCGTTGTCTTCTTCAGGCATTACTCTGAGTGCGGCGTTGTGCGCAGATTACTGCACCCATAATTGCAACACCCAATGTAGCGAATGCACCTGCTGAAGGTAGCATTCCAGTTCCTGCGATACCTGAACCACTTTGTGGTAGGCTTACCGAATTCAACAAGTCCTGAATCGTGGTCATCGAAGCAGCGGTGTTCTGTGCTGTACTCGCATCTCCATTGGTTAGATACTCAACGTTGAGAAGTGGAGTATTGTAGGTGCTGGTTTCAAGCCCCATGATTAATTCCACATTTCCATTCACGGTACCGATGAATTGCAATCCGACGAATGCCTGTGCATCATCGTCCCACAACATGTGCCCGTAGGTTGAGCTCCAGGTCTGGTCAAGATGTGTTTCAATCGGATCGATGGTTCCCTGCTCGAAAGCAGCACCAGCATCCTCTAGTTGGTCTTCAAGAGTTGACGCATCGATTGCATCGATGATATCACCGATGATTCCAGTATTTTGATCGAAATCACTCTCGATATCTTCTAGAGAGTCTTTCAAATCTTCAATTGCTTGTGTGTCGATTTCCTCAAGACTTTCTGCAGAAATACCGAACATTACCATTGGTAGTCCAGTCACCAATAGACTGCCGTCGCCATCCATTTCCCAGAGCGTATCCTGTGTTCCATCACCATCGACATCGTGCTGTTGTACACCCGAGAGTCGAGTGAGCCCAGAAATCCAATCGATGTTACTGTTCGTATCTTGCACTGAACCCGTAAATACATCTGATAGATGTACATTCAGATCAGCTGTAGGGAATCCTAGACTTGCACTTGGCCAGTTGGTTGCTTCCAGTTCGTATGAGTACTCGTAATCGAATGAGACATCGATTGAACCACAGTCATCTGTGCGGTGGTACCAATCATTTGCATACATTCCATTCGGTAGACTCTGCATACCTGTATTACTCTGTTGAACAACACTAGGTGTAGCGCCACTCTCACAATCCCAGATTAAACCAGGTACTGCTGAATCAAGTTGTCCAATCGTGTCGTACAATCCTGTTGGTGTACCAAGAGACCACAATGAATCGATGTTGGAAATTTCCATTGCTGCGGTTGCTTCGACAGTTGTCATTGGCAATGTTAGGATTGAACTTGTGCCTTCGAGTGAACCATCGATAGTTGCAGTAACTGCAACTTCAATGGCCATGCCGCCCGTCATTTTGACTTGTACGACATCTCCGTTGGCATCCATGTATTCGATGAACTCAAGGTCCATGAGCAGAGCTTTGTGAGCCTGAGCATCTACTGTGATGTCGATGCCTGCACTTGCAACTGTATCTTCCCAATCGACGTCAAAGTCGAGGTCTACTAGAATCACTGAACGAACCGTCAATTCGGTCATCCGTGCACTTGTGATTAGATGTGAGTTACCATTTGCATCTTGTGCAGAGAATGAGGTAACTGACATGGTGTCAACTTCGACATAGAATTCTGTTGTGCCAGCGACGGCTTGGTCAATGTCGATGTTGATTCCTTCTGCAGCCATATCGGTTTCTAGATCAGTGATAATCTGCGTAAAGGATGTGCCGAGAACCGTTTGGCTATCAGCATCTAAGTTCGTCCAATCATAGCGCATGCCCCAATCCGCATCGTCGTGGGCTACGCCTGTGATTTGAGCGGTAGCAGCGCCGCTCATCGTCATCATTGTCACCATAAGTATTCCAAGAACACTCAAGCTTTTTTGCATTGTTTTCATGTATAATTCTCCTTGTAGTTAGAAATTGAATGAGGGTCCCAATCCCCAGTATTAGGATGGTCCGAAGGAGGGTACAAGCCCCTCCTTCGAACCGTGTGTCATCTTGTTGAATGCCTCCGATTTAATCAGAGAGGTGAGCCCAATAGGCGGCGGCGAAGTGCCAATCCAAGTAGGCTTAGTGTGGTACCAGTACCTGCACCAGCAACAAGGAGTTGCTCCTCTTTGCCGACTTCAGGCAGTGTAACCTTACCTTCTTCACTTTCATCTTCCACTTCTTCGACAACCTTGTCGTCTTCAGGTGTTGGCACCAAATCGGAACGATCCTCTTCATCTTCATCAGGCTTGACCTTTGGCTCTGGTGGTACACCAATACCATCTTCATCTACTAGGATTTCTCCAGCAACGATGTAGTCTGGCACGATGATGTAGTCTGGTACGATGATGTCGCAACCTTCACTCATGAAAGCGCCGAGGAATGTACCTTCAGATTCATCTTCATTCGCTTCGTAGTGTCCAGCGAGTACGCCAGAGTCCTCTCCATCAACCATTTGCCAAAGACCGACAAATCGACCATCTTGGCCGACAGCAGTCCATTCGACATCGGTGGTACCATCTAGGTCGCCACCGACTCCGGATAGGAATCCATCTTCGTTGAATTCACCGTAGATTTCACCGATAACTTCTCCATCGAGGTTTAGAACCAATCCTTCTAGAATACCTGATCCGTCATCATTTTCGACAGCCCAGGTACCAGTCAAGATTCCAGTGTCACAATCTTCGTAGTAGTAGTCTTCATCATGTTCGTCTTCCCACTCATATTCATCGTGCTCGTGTTCACCTTCTTCAGTTGAATTGTCGACGTAATCACTGTCATCGCACCAGGTGAGGTTCATTGCGAATGCAAGACCACCTACATTGTGCATGTTGTATACCAACACATCAAGTGAGTTGTAACCTGCCTG
>CAYYKF010000003.1:28191-36671 GCA_964441035.1 uncultured Candidatus Poseidoniales archaeon | reverse complement strand
TATGTCATTGAGCAGCATAAAATCCATGATGTCAACGGTTTCTTACTATATGCAAAAGATTTCGATGCAGATAATAATGGATATCTCAAACAGGCAGAACTCGAGCTAGCAGCAAAATCCTTTGTCGCGATTGCAACACAAGCTCAACCAACTTCAAGCGGCCCTCCTGCACCGATTGATTTAGCAAATATGACTCCCGAACAAATGGCTTGGTATGAGCAGGCTAAAAAGTGGGGCGGATATTATGATGAAGCCGGAAATTGGATTCCAATTTGAGCCACAGGTTTCAAATTGAGGCCACCAATCTCGGCCTATGGGATTAGGAGGGTCGCTGACAGTGTACGACACTGAGGAAAGTCCCCTCTCCATGATGCAGACGGTCCGACGCAAGTCGGAGGCCCGGGAGGGTCGGCAATGCAGCAGAAACGAACCACGCCAGGCGTACGGTGAACCTGAGAAGGGGAGATTTCCTGGTAGTGGATGGAACGAGCACCCCCGTTGGAGCAAGTCCAAGCAGGTCCGCATGGCATCGACAGGACCGGGTAGGACGCTCAGTTGAATGCGACCAGCCGTAAGGTGAACAGAAAGGGGCTTACTCCCTAATCCCAAAATTATACGTTAGTGTAAACGCTAAGCAAGTATTGACTTACTTGGTGAAATCCATCATATCAGGCAGATCTATTTCAGATGGCTCAGATTCATTTTTTTGAGTTTCTACATTTTCAAATTGGGTTTGTGTTTGATTTGCCTGCTGTGAGAATAGACTTCTTTCAAAAGCCGAGGCCGCAATTTCTTCGGGATTCAGTTTCTTTGAGCGTGAGCGAATACTCAATAATGCCGCAATGACTCCTACATTAAGGAGAAGAAGCATTGCAATTAATGCGATGGAGCCATTATCCAAATCAAATCCAGATTCCTTTGATGATTCTTGCTCAGGAACTATATTTTCATCATCATTGGAAGTTTCGCCCCCTCCTTCGTCGTCAGATTCTGTTTGCAAAGCAGGGAAATTCACAGTAAGGTCATCTGTAGCCCACATGCCCACGATACTGGTGCGTGCAGTTAGTTTTTCACTTGTCCCCGGAACCTCTGAATACATGACGAAGTATGTTCCATTTGCAACATTGCTTCCTTCAGCAATCAAATCAGTTTCATTGGAAAGAGTCCAATTCATGAGGCAATTACTTTCACAGGAGATTTCAATTGAAAGGTTCGCAATATTAGAATTTGAATTCGGCATCTCAATGAGCGTGATCTGTACACTTAGAATTGGACAGCCAGCGATACTTCCTGCAACGAGCGGACAACCATCATCAGAATCCTTTGGCCCGTCACCATCAGTATCACGCTGTTTTGCTGAACAACCAACATTGTTTACAGGATCTAGCCATTCAGTATCAGGACAGATGTCTAAATCATCGGTAACTCCGTCCGAATCTGTATCACGTTGGTCCGCAGCACAACCCTCATCATTCACCTCTCCGATTGAATCTGGACAATCGTCGTTTGCGTTGAATACCCCATCAGCATCATCATCAATTTGATTCGTTGCACACCCTACAACATTCACTTGTAGGCCCCAATCTGTATTTGGGCAAGCATCATTCGCGTCAGAAACACCATCGTCATCAGAGTCAGTTTGCCAAGCTGAACAACCATTTGAACCGACCAAACGGTCAGGTTGTGTATCTGGACATTCGTCGAGTGCATTGACAACTCCATCGTCATCAGAATCAATTTGCCATTGGGAACAACCTTCGGAATTTACCTGTCGTCCCAGTTCAGTATTAGGACATATATCATCAGCATCTGAGACTCCATCTCCATCAGCATCAGTTTGGTTATTTGCACACCCATCACCATCAACCGGCAATCCACTGTCGGTATTTTCACAATCATCCTCGTCATCAGGCACACCGTCTTGGTCCGCATCAGGTGGTGGAATGTCGCAACCATCGCTTCCGACTTCAACGCCTGGCAAGGTATCGACGCAATTATCGGAAATATCTGCGACTCCATCTCCATCGATGTCTTCGATTCCCATCACTTCTCGAATGTACATGTTCACAAGGTAATGCATCGTTAGGGTAGGATGCATTTTATCGAAATAGATGTATTCCTCAGCATTCGGAGCAATTGTATCTCCATTATCGCAACTAAACCCATCATGTTCACATGCTGGGTGAGTAATGTTTGTCAATCCAAAATAAGAGGGGTTGTTGTAGACGGTGTCAAACATTTCCCATGACATTCCACGGTGTATCGTCAACGAACTGCTATTGACCTTGGTATCCAGCATGCTATGCAATTTCATGTTGAAATCAAGGATTCTTTCGTGCATTGCCGCCACACCATCAGCATCATTCTCTTCATTGATTCTGGGAACTGTATCCAAGGGAGGGAGTTCAAGGACAAGGAATTCAGTGGCACCAGCATTTGAAAGTTGATTCATGTGGGAATCGATGTAATCGACTATTTGCTGAGTGTCCTGCTCATCACTGTGAACGAAATCATTTCCTCCACACCAAATCACGACCAATTCGTTTGCATTGATTTGATGATTTTGCAGATAATCATCAACCTGTTTCCCTACATTTGGGATGACAAAAAGGTATGACCCTTCGCCAGCGTGTGCTCCACTGTAGGCCCGATTATTTCCATTCCCAGAACCTCGGCCCGGAGTCATACTCACTCCCATGAACTGGCCAAATTGTGTTGACCACACCTCTCCATTTGTATAGCGTCCATTCCAATATGGGGGACTATCAGGGGTGCCCCATTGGTTGTATGAATTACCCATGTCGGATAGTGAGTCCCCGAAGAAAACGATATCCGAATAGGGGACAGGTAGAGTGTTTGTGAATGCACTGAAATTGGCTTGATTGTCAACTAACGGCCCGCTACTATCGGACAATTCGGCCAACAACCGATGTAAATGTGTGGTTGAGGAATTGAGATGATACGCTTCGACTTGAATCTGTAACCCTGAAGATGAAGCAGTGAAGGAATAATTCCAATTCCGAATGAGCTCATCGGGACCTTCAGAACCATTCCCTGTGCGAATACTCCACTCTAAGGTGTAGGCCCTTCCAGCACTGAGACCCCAAACTCCGATAGTGGCCTCAAAAGTCTCTGATGAGGACCAAACTTCCTTGGAGAGGATAAAGGACATCCCTTCGTTTGAACGGGATTCTGTTGCGTTAACTGGTGAGGTGACACCGGCCCATGATACCATCAACAATGAGGCGACTAAGAGTATCCCCCTGCGCCTCCTCATGCGCCCTCCTAGGACTAAACCCCATTGAATCTGTCGATTTAGCGCCTACGGCGCTCTGGAAAAATTTCACTCAAGCACAGCATCGAGAGAGGTTGATTCTGCAACTACAATGTCCATATCTAGATCTTGGAATTCACCCTTACCGGTAATCTTGTGAGTCAATGAATTCCACCCCACTAGCATCGCAGGTAGAAGGATGGCACTGGTGAACAAAGCGAGTGTAATCAATATCATCATGAGCAAGAAGAAATTTCGCAATCCCGGAATGTCAACCAGCAATCCTGCAGCAAGTCCAGCACATGTTGTTACAGTCGTCTCAAAAATTGTTTGTCCAGTCCTTTGCACAGTTTTGACGATGCCACCTGGCGTTTCCTTCTCATCACGTATCCGGTCGACGATGTGTATTGAATCATCAACTCCAATGCCAAAGACAATCGTCGAAACCATTGCAGTGAAAACGTTCACGTTCACATTTCCACCTCTCATCAGCAATGGCTGCCAGAGAACGACAGCACCAACTGCAACCATTGTGAAGAATGCCAATCTCGGTGAACGGAAAAGGAAGGACATTACAATTAACAGTACAAACATCGTCATAATCGTGGCATCTGCTTGAGCCGAATGTATTCCCGCATTGATGTCCAATGATAGCGGTAATCCACCAGTCAGCTTGCTCACTTCCACTTCTGGTATATTTGGGAATCCAGGAGACAATATCGAATCTATTTGGTCTCTGAGTTTACCCGCATCTCCGAGGTTGATATATGGCTGATTGACGTAAACAAGCGTTTGTGTCTCACCACCTAAAGAAGCTGATTCTTCATTCATAAACATCGATCGAATTTCAACTGAAAGAGTATCAAAAGCGATATCTACCATTTGCTCCCTTGTCGTGATTCCAGTAATCAAGCATTCAACGTCTGCTTGCAATGGATTATCCCAGCACGATGAATGGAGGAGATTCCAGAGACTATTGTCGTAAATTTCGATTCCCAATACAGGATCATCGATTTGTACATGTACAGCCTTCAGAATTGTAACCAAACTGATTGTTGTCGTCTCAGGAACGTAACTGACGTTTTCTTCAATCGCATTAATCGCATCTAGAATGGCTAAATCTCTGATGGGGGCATCATTACTACCGTTTGTGTATCGAGTAGCATCGACAATGAACATGTTCGTCTGTCCACCCTCAAATACTCGGCTATATTCTGCAAGTGTTTCATATGTTTCAAGCCCAGGTGGTACTTCATCAGAGGAACCAGTGATGTCTTTACCCATTTCAGCATTGATGATGGATACTCCTAATGCACATACAATAATAGCGACCAGTATGATTGCCCACCAACCTTTCACAGCAGTTTCTCCCGCCTTTGTCCAAACTAACTCAGCAGAAGCATGTCCGCGCTTCCTGTATCGTAAAATCCATCCAAGCGCTGGTACCATTATCATGGAGAAAAAGAATGTACATGATATTCCAAGTACCAACGTGAGGCCTACAGTCCTCATCGGCTGAATCGGAACGAGCCAAGGCCATGCAAGTACACTGAATCCAATGATTGTGGTCAAAGCTGAAAGGAAAATTGCATTCCCTGTAGTCATGACAGCATCTACTGTCGCACCAAGGTAAATATCGGGATCCCATGGGTCGACTTCTTCAACTGTCTTCCCCTTTCTTTCAGCCTGCCACGCTTCTTCCGCAGCCTTTTCTAGGCGTTCATTCCTACCTTCTTCGATTCTGTTGATAAGATGGAGTGAATAATCGACACCAAGTCCGATTAATATCGGTCCTGCGGCGATAATCATTGGTGTTAGCATAATGTCTGCCATTACCGTAATTCCAAATGTAACTGCAAGACTCATTACGATTGGCAGACCACAAATAATCAACACCTTGGGGTTGCGGTGAAGCACCCACATCGCGATAGCAACAAAGGCAAGGGATATGGGCAACATTTTCTCGAGTTCACCATAGACTGCATCCGAAACATCGTGCAATACAGGCGTGAGTCCCGTCACAGTAATTGCTCTTCGCTCACCACCATTTGAGTCAGGTGTGCGCCATTCGGCTTCTCCAGTTTCATTATTTTCATACCACATTGAAGATAGCTTCTCATCATACCATCTATAGCAAAGATTGCAGATGCCAGGATCAGATTTCTCGTAGATGAGTCTGTGTGCATATTGAATGAAGGCCTTGTGGTCCCTCAAACCCTCCGATCCGCCTTTAGGATCATCTCTATCATCGATTTGAGTCCCTTCCATCTCGAATCGAATTCCTAGAATGACAACTGCCGTATCCCAAACTCCGTCACCGTTGGTGTCTTTGGCAAATGAATCCATCAAATTTCCAGCATTTTCGACATATTCATCAATCGTATCTTGTTGATCTGGGATTGTGTATAGTGGAGGTGGAGTAGCGCTTGTAAGTGGACAACCTTCTGTTGTTTCAATTTGATGTTCTTCCAACGAACAAGCGAATCTCCCACTGCTACTGTTTGCTTCCTTGATGATTTGGGCGGCTGAAAGGACCCAAACTACACCGTCTTCACGCCCTCTGTCTTCCTTATTCCAATCTAACCCTCGCGCATAATTTCCTGGCGGAGATTTTTCATCACCTTCCAGATAAGAAAGTTGATTGAGAATATCCATGTCAGTGACATTTTCTTCACCTCGCAACATTTCATCTTCAATGGCGTTATTTGTATGAATATACAACATCACGATGTCGGTAGACCAACCTTCACGGACCTCAAGAAGCAATTCTTTTGATTCAGCCCCATCTGGTAGATAAATTTCCACATCGCCATTAATTTGGTGCTGGAAATCAACAGCATACTGTCCGATAAAACCAGCACCCAATAAGAGGATGATGATAACGGCACCAGGTGATTTGTGGACTGCCCCATAGAATGATCGAACTGGCTTCTCAACAGCATCGTGAACGTATTCACCAGCAGCATTCATCCTGCTCGATGTATTTTTCCATAGACCTCTGATACGACTGAAAAGTTGACCTGAAAATAGACCTCTGATGGGTGAAAAAACTCGCTCAGAAATAGAACTTCCAGTGTTATCCGCCGGAGCATCCGCCTCAGTCATCAATCGAGTCGAATCGATATAAGATATTGAAGACCTCCGATGGTTGAGGTCCCTAGAGGGACCTCATGAAGGGTTTTACTCTATTCCGAATTCCCTTATCAGTAACTTTCGCATTAGAGATCTGGCGCCTTGGAGCACAAGGGCCGTGAAACAGAGCGAAAAGCCCAACATACCAATCCATGCAGCGGTAAGACCAGGGCCAACTGAGAGAGAAACCGCTCCTTCGGTCAGCCCCTCAACTTCATTTAGCGCACGAAATCCAATTGCAGTCCCAGCTGCGAGTAAAGAAACGCCTGGTAATCCGAAGAAAAGAAGCGGTTTTTTCTGCGAAAGAGAAATCATTGCAAAACTCAACACTGTAAAACCATGCGAAATCGCAGTATATCGCGATCCCTTCGGAACATCATAACGAATTGTAGTAGGCACTTCTTGGACCTTCAACCCTAAGTCACTGCATGAATTCAGAATCTCTAGGCATGACTCCATACCTTCTTGGTCAAAAATAAGGCGTTGGAGCGCTTTTGGACCAAATGCTCGAAAACCACTTTGTGTATCTTTGATATTCAAATCGCTCGACAAATTTGAAGCCGCAGTGATGACCTTGATTCCGAGAGAACGATAAGTTGGCATACTATCACCCGACCCTCCTGAAACAAATCTTGAGCCGATTACAAAATCAGCATTTTCTGAAAGTATTGGTTCAAGCAAACGTGGTATGTCAGTAGCAAGATGTTGCCCATCACTGTCTAAAATGACCAGTGCTTTAGCTCGTTTTTGTCTTGCAATACGAAAAATGGTCTTAAGTGCCCCTCCATAACCTCGATTTGAACGATGGTGATGCACTAAAGCTCCAAGTTTAACTGCGATTCGGGACGAAGCATCTGAAGACCCGTCATCCACGCACAGGACTTCGTCTACATGCGGTTTGCATGCAAGGACAACACTCCCGATTGTCTCCTCCTCATTGTAAACAGGCATTGCTGCAATAATTGGGCCATCCCAATCATCATTGGAAATGGGTGAATTCACCTCATCCATTGTCTATGCGTGGTCAAATCCGCATATCAACACTTGCCTATCGTGAACAATTTATGGGCAATTATCGCGAAGTGCTACTGGGGGCGAACCCCCAGCAGCGTATTCAATTATTAGGAGATTAATTGACTGATTGTGGTCACAACTCTTTCTCCATTGATTATCTTTCGCAATGCTGGTAGACTAATCACGAGTGGGATGTAAGATTGCCCATCTTTTGTAACATATGCATGGCAATCACCAATAGCATGTGAATTGATGGATAATTTCACCGCTCTACCGGCATTACTCAATCGTGCATATCCAACCAAAAGGTTGGAAACTTCAGCATCATTTTTTTCATTCTTATTTTCAATATTATTATTTATTTTCATATTTTCAATTCCTGGCACTTAGACCAATCTCTGTCAACGAAAGAAGGTACTATTTGATTACTCACAGAGGCAACAGAAAATGTAGCATTCTCAACAATTCACTCCGCTAGCGGAGGGAAACTGAGCTGAAAGTGATTCAACAAACCATCCGTTGGGTTCAAATCATGGTCGAGGGTCGCCCGCGCGATGAACGTTCTCGTGACTGGTGGCGCAGGCTTCGTAGGATCTCACCTAGTCGACCTACTGGTCGCGCGTGGTGACCGGGTTCGAGTCTATGACAATCTGTCTAGCGGACGTATGCAATTCTTGCAACATCATGGCGCAGAGATTGAATTTGTTGAAGGAGATTTGTTGGACCTCGAATCAGTTAAAGCCGCAATGGGTGGGATTGAGATGGTGTTTCATTTAGCCGCAAATCCAGACATCCGCTTAGGTACGCGTGTGACAGACACCGATCTTAAACAAGGAACGGTCGCAACTTACAACGTACTTGAAGCAATGCGAACATCAGGAGTTAGGAAGATTGCATTTGCAAGTAGCAGTGTAGTATATGGAGAGGCTAAGCAAATGCCAACTCCTGAGGATTATGGTCCATTATTTCCAATCAGCCTGTATGGAGCAAGCAAATTGGGTTCAGAAGCTCTAATCACCAGTTGGGTAGGAACATTCGATTTACAAGCATGGCTTTTCCG
>CAYYKF010000003.1:0-28091 GCA_964441035.1 uncultured Candidatus Poseidoniales archaeon | reverse complement strand
GAAGTTGGTTTTGAAAACGTCAGCATCGAGTATACTGGTGGTGATCGCGGATGGGCAGGAGATGTTCCAAAAACGATGCTTGACCCCTCATTGCTTTTCCGAACAGGATTCACACCGGAGTTTAATTCGGAAGAGGCTATCCGACACACAGCCTCGACACTGATTCAGGAGATTGGAATATGAATAATCATTCGCAAACACGCAGGAATCTAGCAATGAACGAAGATGCCGATGCTAGAATTGGTGCATTCTTCGCAATGTCAGCCATTTTGACAGTTGTAATGGCGACTGCATACATCATTGCCCCTCCACCCAATATTGGAATTGAGGAAGGCGAACTAGCGCCAGACATCGTTGGTGAATCCTATTCGTCAGGATCATGGGAAGATTTCAGATTGTATGATATCATTGACCGTTCGTGGGAAGAAGGTCAGGAAGGAGAATGGATATTCTTGCAATTTTTGGATACTGATTGTGGACATTGCTGGAGTGCAGGTTCTGAGATGTCTCAATTGTACACAGAATATGGCGAGTATGTGACATTCATCTCTGTTGCAGTAAATATTGTCGGCAATGATCACAGCAAGAGTGAAATTGCTGCATTCAAGGATAAGACTGACCGCGAGGGCTGTTCGGGAAGCAGTAATTGTAAGGACAGGCCAGGCGATGTACATCCTTGGGCCTATGTTGATGCACTGGATGGCAAAGCTCAGTCTGATTATGGAATCCCTGGTACTCCTTTTGAATTGTTACTTTCACCTGATGGTGTTGTTGCTTGGAATTCCGCCCAAGGTCAGGACCGTGGTGAAAATTCTGCCACTGCGTTGTATCAGAATTTACTGGCGGTGGAAGGATGAGTGCATTAATTGAGCATGGTCCACTAGTGTTCTTTCTCCTTGTCATAACCGCGGGCTGCTTAATTGCAAGCCCACTTGGCAGCAAGCAGTTAGCAAACCTAGGGCGCACACGTAGATTGGTATTAGGCGCATTTGTCGTTCAGATTGGTGGTCTACTAGCCAGCGTATGGACGTGGATGATCCACAATCAACTCGCCGGCGCCGGCTCCAGTGGTTTTTGTGCCGCGGAAGGAATCGTTCAATGTGGCTCGGTGATTGGAGACCCGTATTTCAGCACCGACCCAATCATCGGTTTGCCTTGGGGAATTATTGGACTTCTTGCATTCTCAACGTTGGGATACTTCACGATTGCACCTTATTTGGACATGGAATCAGATTGGTCAAAGAAATTCGTTGGTGTCGCATATTGGCTTAGCATCCCAGGGATTGTTGGAGTCGTTTGGTTGGTCATCGTCGAATTATTCTTGGTTGAAGGAGCCCCTCACATCTGCCCTTACTGCACATCAGTACATATCGCATTGATTGCTAACCTTGTCATTTTGCACATCATACAATCTGAGAAAGATGCTGGAATTTGGGAAGCCTTCGCATCAAAGAAAAAGTTGGAGACCCCTCCAAAGAAGAAGACGAAGAAGCCGAAGGAAGAAGTTGATGAATCCAAGACGGCCGATACCGAAGAGATTGAGCAAGAAGAGATTGAAGCCGAAGATGAAGAATTCGAACTAAGCGAGAGTGGTATCAAGGCCGTTTCAAAGCCCAGCAGTGGTAAGAAGAAGGACAAGAAGAAGTCCAAGCGCTCCAAAAAGCGCTCAAAGCGCAGGAAGCGCTAATCAGGGCTGATAGGTTCCACCGATCTCGAACATTGCAACATCAGTACGCATGTCGACCGGTTCCATTCTAACCACAGTAACATCCAATCTCTGATGCGATGCATATTGCGAACGAAGAATATCGTATAGGCGACTCTGGACATCTGCCATCTGGGCGCCACGTAGAATGGTAACCATACGAATTGGCCCCCCATTGTCTGGAATATCAAGGATGTATTCAACAAGCCACTCTCGTTCTGCTTGGACGCTTTCTTGACGTCCGCTATCATATTCTTCAGGTATGTACGCCATCGTTATTGTTTCGACTTGGAAGATTATCAAACCTTGTATTGTCATTGAATGAACAGGAATGCGTGAGTCTGAAATACTAAGATTTCTCTGTCACTGCCTTCGGTACAATAAGAGAGTTGAGAACACTAGTGCGCCAATAAGGATAATCAGTGCACTATTGTGTCCATTTTCCACGCCCTCTGGTGATTCTTCTAAATCCGATATTCCGAGTACAGCGAGAACTTCACCATCGTGCTCAACAATCGCTACAAATGAGTCGGCATCTCCAAATAAATCGAAGCCGACGACAGAATCAAAATCGGTTGAATTTGTATATGGAGAATTACTTTGTTGCCAAATTTCAGCAGTAGTATTGTCGGGATATTCCAGAATAGGTTCACCATTCAATCCAACTGTGAACATTGCGGTTACAACATCGTGATGAGTCAAGATTCCATTCGATGCAATTTCACTATCATGAATAAGCGTCTCAGTTCTAAAAAGCGTCAAAGTTGAATTGAGGGGAATATCTGAATCAAAAAGGACGTGCACTCTTTGCACCTTGTCGTGAATTCCATTTTCCCAAGTCGACCAACTCATTCCGATCGTGTGTATATTATCACGTCCTATTTCAGCTGAAGATAGTGCGCTTGAAAGTTCACCATATGTGACGAAACCCTCCACATTGTTACTACCGTCAAACCATATTGATGGCAACGGCGCATCTGCAGAATTATCCTTCATGAAAATTCTGTGTTGAGTGGCAGGTGTACCGAAAGGGTCGTGATCATTCGGGTGTAAAGCCACTCTGTAGACACGTCCAGAATATTGCGCCATAAAATCAGAAACCATAGGGTCCACTTCCGCACATGACGGGCACCACGTTGCAGTATAGTGTTCCATCAAAATGGCATGACCTCCAGTCGCCTCGCGTTCGACATCAGGGAAGGCCATATCTTCGCTGCCTGCAGATGGAAGTAGAAGTAGGGTTGCGACAAATGCATAGAACAGCGTGGTTCGCATGTGCCACCGCCTCTGGGCGGGTCTCTTTTACATATTCCAGACGCGGCCCACGTGATGAGGTGTACACGTGAGCAAGCGCTGGTTCCAATCCCACCAGAGAGATACTTGGCGCAAACAGGCACGCTCCAAAGGGTATCGTTCACGTTCAGCATTCAAGTTACAGCAAATACAGGACCGCTTCGAAATCATCAGAGAAGGAGACCTTGTTCTGGATGTAGGTTGTCACCCAGGTGGATGGACTCAAGTAGCCGTTGAGATTACTGGTTCTAGCGGGTTAGTCATCGGCGTCGATTTACTGTCTTCTGCACCAATCGATGGTGCGCATTTGGTGACTGGTGATGTAATGGAAGATGATACACAAAGTAGGATTGTAGAATTACTTTGCGAGGGCCAGTGTGTAGGTGGCGGAATCCTGCCGGAGATTACTTCAGACAAAGATCGCTTATTCAATTCGATTGTGAGTGATATTTCTCCTAGCCTAACAGGGCAATATGACCGCGACCAAGCAATTTCTTTGGAATTGGTCGCCATGGTATTCGATTTCACGATGCCGTTACTTGCACCTGGCGGCTCATTTGTCACCAAAATTTTCCAGGGCACAGGAATCGAAGGAATTGTCAATGCTGCAAAGAATCGATTTTCCCGGGTTCAGAGATATTCACCAGATGCATCTAGAAATTCATCATCAGAGGTGTATCTGGTTTGCAAGAATCGACTTCCAAAGCCCAAGAAGTTCTCGCGGGGTAAATCAGTCGCTGATGAACTGGATTTACACTTACAATCCGAAGGCATCATAGCAGATGGAAGTGAAGTAGAGGACGATGAAAGGCCAGCAGTAACCGCTTTTCGTGTCGTACCTAAGCGAGATTGACACTTTCACTTTCACCTATCTCCTTGCAAAATGATAGTCTACCTCGGACATTTATCTCCGATGCTCTTGGAGATGAAAAGAATGCCAATACAGAATGTAATGAAAAATAGCCCGCTAACGAATGAAAAAGTCGAATCTGATTCGCATGCTAGTATACTTAAGCAAGTCAGACAGGCGAACAGTCGCCCATCTAGTAAACCTAGGACGATGATTTCAGAATTGAAATATGGACCACAGACCGGGCCAATAGAACTTCTGGTTTTACGTAAATTTCCAGGAAGGAAGGTAAAAACAAGTCGTTGGAATGGTCTTCTGGCTGCTGCCTGCGCTCGAGATGAATCAGGAACAGTGGGCGTTGTTTTATGGGGGAATCAAGTTGATCGTGTTAGAACTGGGGACATCATTAGAATCGAAAACGGCTGGTGTAGGATGAGCCTGGGTCAGAAAGTGGTCTCAACCGGACGTTCCGGCAATCTTTCAGTCATCGCCTGATAATTCAACATCTATTGCCCTTCGGGCAACCATATTAAGGAGAAGTCGGTCGCCGAGCCGCACGAGGGTCATATAATGCAGAAGCGCGCAAAATCCTGTTCAGCCTCAGGAGTACCACTCACTGAAGCTAAGAGCACTTCTTTCCCATGCCCAACTTGTGGCGATTCAATAGGCCGTTCTGAACGCTGTCGTAACCAAGCAGTGACCTATTATTGTCCCGGGTGTGGATTCCAGGGCCCCTAAATGAGGTAATCCCATGGGTGAAGTTGCAGTCAAATACAAAATAATGTGCGATCCAGATGTTGATGAGGCTAGCGCCGACTCAATTGCCGCCAACATGTCGATATTGGAAAGTGACGTTGGCGAAGTACAACTTGTTGAAACTAAGCCTCTAGCATTTGGGCTGAAATTCGTAGAAGCGCATTGTGTCATCAAAGAAGGGGACGGGACCGTCGATTTGTTTGAGGATGCGATCCGAGCAATACAAGGTGTTGGCGAGGTCGAAGTCCTAGAAATTGGTCGCCTCTAAGTTAGTATTGTGTTAACGGTGCTCGCATAAATTCCCGCATCAGTACCGTTGCATATGTGCCGCTTGGCAAAGTAAATCTCAATCGTAGACTACATCCTTCTTGATGCCACAATTCTCCGTCTCTTGGACCATCAACCATACGGGAAGAGAGTCTTTCTAACTCGACATCTCCTGCTTCTTCGACGCTGAAGTCGCTGAATTGAACAGTCAAAGGTCTTCGACTACCTCTCGTGGATAGGCGCGGAATTCCATTTACCTTCCAATCTTGTTCATTCAAGCCCATATCCTCAATGACCAAGCGTTCTATTTCACCAGGGTGTCCAGATGATAGGATATTGTCGCCTCCAGGAAGGGCACCCGTAACTGCCAGTCTACCTAGCCGACAGTTTCGACTGAGTCGTTCCTTCAATTCATCCTCAACTTCGACTAATTTGCCCATGTCAATTTTTCCACTGTCTTGTACTATGCCCACTATGTCTCCTTCAGCTGGCGAAGTAAGCGTGAGCCCCGCATCCAGCCGTGATGCAATAATTCGGTTGAATACCTGAGATTGCAAACTGTGAACCATCATTATTTGAAGTGAATTTGGGAGTTTTCTAAATGCACCTAACCAGTCATCTGGTTTTCTTTTGAGATGGTTTAACAAATCTCTCTCAAACCCGAGGTGCTTTGGAATGATTTCAAGACACTTTTCAGGGTCCTTGGTTTCACGCCAAAGTGTACGAAATTCTTCAACTTCTTCTGGCTGATTAAGACCTGGCATTCCTAGATACTCATTGACAGCAGTTTCCCAATCATCGTTCACAACTGCACGTCCAACAACCGGAGTAACTGGGCGCGAAGCACCGAACCTTTGCGGTCCAATCCAATTTGGGAACCGACCATTTCCAAGTGTTGATTCCATGCCCTCAAAAATTGAATTAACACGTGATATAGCCTCTTTTGCATCCAATGGTTTTCCTTTTGCATCCGCGCATCCTCTAACCGTAATCGTGAATCGATTCCCTGCGTGTTCACCAAAATGCAATTTCTGATGACTGCGTCCAAGAATTTCAATCTCCGCGTCGGGAATTTGGATTGCTGATACTTTCGGTAAAGGTGCATCAATTACAACAAGTTGTGTCGTAATGGCCCTCTTGTCCTTCGTTCCACTGAACCAAATTCTATTTCTAGAGATGCCTAGCGCCCTCGATAATTTACCCATAAAACGATTTGTTTCCCAATTTGTCAATGTTATCCGAGTAACTGTGAAACGCCCCTTTTTATCCAGAGCAGGAACGCTAGTCACTTCCTCAACACGAAAGTCCTCGAACCTAGTTTTCAACAGGCCACCAATTCCATCGCCATAGCAGGCATAGCCCTCCAATCCACAAGCCGCGGCTATTTCCGCGGGCGTCATACGAAATCACCATATTACGGGAGGGTAAGTCCTTCAAGTTCTTTGGTAATATCTTTACCCAAGGATTGCAAAATCTTTGAAGGGTTCTTACCTTTCTTTACCCGCAGATAAAATTCTGGTTCATCGAGTTCAGGGTGGCCGATGAAATAATTTGCATATTCTACATCTTTACTGTCATTTAGCCTAGATCTAAAAAGTTGGAGTGCAGTATGCCCCTCATTTGTAATTCGTATTCGAAGTTCTTGCCCTTCGTTTAGAAGCACCTTTATCGCCATGATATCGGACCGCCGACCGCCCACTCCTTTTTGAGTCTTTCAACAAGTGAAAACTCGTTTCGCAACAATATTTCTTCGCAATTTCCCCTAATCTATCTGAATACCTTCCCTCTTTGCTTATCTATCGAAATCGCCTCGGCTCATTGATGGGAACCGAGCCGGACGATGCCGGAACTGTTGTTGAAGCAGATTCATTTGAGCGTGCTGCGATGCCCATTTTGGTCATCTCAATCATCCTGACAGTTGCTCTCGGAATTCAATTGTACCCTCTACCAACATTTGATACTGATTTATCTGCCTTCTCTCCAAAAACGGATGCTCAATCTGCTGAAGATAGAATGGCAGATCATTTTCCCTCTGAATCACGCCCAATGTTCATCCATGTCACTGCGGATGCCGATTCCGCGGAGTCCAATATCTTGAGTCTCGAAAATTTACAAATCCAGCAAAATGTATTGCGGGATGTGATAGAGCGTTCCGATACAGGTGGTAATTACATCGAATCTGCAATAGCTGCGCCTAACATTATTCAATTTGCAATCGATGAATCAGATGCTAACGGAACGACCCTTGATGATTACAATACTTGGGTCGGTCTTCTGGAAGCGATATTAGAACCAAATGCAATATGTGGTGATGTGCTTGGTGATGAAAGGGCCCTTTCTGCTGGCTCGTTTATACAAGATGGTTTGTTACATCGGGATTTAGATTATGATACACTCTGCTTTGATTACCTCCCGGATCGCGAAAATTTCACAGGAGATGCAGCTCCAACTGCTAGTAGTACCCTTTGGGTCCTGATGATTTCTCCAGATATGGATGATGTTCAGCGACAGATATACCAGAATATCATCAGGGATGAACTGAATGAGGCTTCGGAAAACACCTCACTAAATTTCCATTCAACGAGCTTAGATTTGATGAGTCACGACATCAATAAGGGCACACTTGGGGAATTGGCAATGCTTGTCATTGGTGCATTGATAATCGTAGTCATACTATTGGCAATCGCATTCCGTTCTGTTCGTGGCGTAGCATTTCCACTGGTTGGCCTATCTGCAGCTCTTGTTTGGACTTACGGTGGGATGGCACTCGTTGGAGTAAAATTTTCAGTCCTTGAAGTCGCAGTTGCACCAGTCGTACTTGGACTCGGAATCGATTACAGCATTCATCTTCAACGGCGTTACAACAATTTCCGAGCAACCGGTATGCCAGCGGGTAAAGCATGGTTACATGGATTTGATACTCTGAAGGTGGCCCTAACTCTAGGCGTCATCACTACTATGGCAGCCTTTATTGCGAATATTGCATCGCCATTACCACCACTCAGAACTTTTGGTTTCGCTCTTGCATTCGGTGTATTCTGTGCATTTATTTCATCAACGATATTGGTAGGCGCCCTACACGTATTCATGGAGCGCGATGCAGATTCTCACGCAAAGAATCTGGAATGGGAGAGGTTTGGTAAATTCGGCGACACTATGCTAACAATTCAACGAAAACATCAGGCAAAGGTACTCGGAATTGTAGCAATTCTGACTGTTGGTTCGATCATTTTCGCCGCAGCTCGGCTTGAAACCGAATTTGATTTGACAGATTTCCTCGACGAGGATATGGACGTGATGCAAGGACGAGATGCCTTGTATGAATCGTATGATGCCGCAGGTTGGAAACCAGTTTACATTCTGATGGAACCTGAATCTGGTGCCGACTCAATTCCTGATGACGGAGATTTTCTTCGCGGCCTCAGCGTTCTTGATAGCAGGTTAGCAACTACGCAGGGTGTAGTCGCTCCACATTCAACAGGGTCAAAGGCACACCCATCTTATGACGGCCCTTATCCAGTCTTAATCGATGCTGTGCAGGGTGACGAATCATTTGGGCACTCTCATAATTTGTATATGGATAGCCGCATTTCTGATGACTTAATGAAGGATGATGATTTTTCTAAGGGAGATATCACAGCCGCACTCTTTAATCTCAGCACTAACCAATCCCTTGCCAATCCTTTGACTGGAGAAAGTTGGTCCGAAAGAGTGGCTAAAGTCGTTGCCTTCACCTCCGGCCCCGAGCCTGAAATATTGTATGTCCGAATGGAAGTAAAGGTCGAGGTGGAAACAAGTAGAGATTCAGAGAGAGTTTTGATTTCAATGACAGAAACAGTCGATAAATTCTCAGATTGGCCAGGAGTTAATGCCGACATCCATATTTCGGGAGATATCGTCGCTCTACAGGCAGTTTTAGATGGTTTAACAGAATCGCAGTTAGAATCCACACTGATTAGTTTAGCAGTCTCATTCACTGTACTCGTTGCATTAACTCGCCGCATCGGACCTGCAGTTGTCATCATCATGCCTGTTGCTTTGGCAGCAACATGGGTCGTCGGAGCGATGGCGCTGTTAAATCTGAATTGGAATGTACTCACTGTGATGGTAACCGCATTAACCATTGGTCTAGGAATCGATTATTCGATACACGTATGGAAGCGATTTGAGGCGATGCGTGAAAAGGAAGGTGACATTTGGTCTGGCCTAAAGGAAACTTATGCCTCAACAGGTGTAGCACTGGTTCTATCTGCGGGAACAACCATTTGCGGATTTGCTGTACTTCTGATTTCCGACATGCCAGTGGTTCGAGACTTTGGCGTGGTTACTGCGATTACGGTATTCTTTTCTCTGACGCTTGCCCTCATACTTTTGCCAACATTCTTGCTGTTGGAATCAGATTTTAATAATGGTAAAGAATCGACTCAAGATGGCGATTAGCGTAATTAATTAAGCGACAATCTGAATCAATTGTGGCATTGATAATCGTTGTTCACGGGCAACAAGAAGGAGCGCCATCCAGAGGGTGACTGGACCCAGCGCTCTTCTCTTACGTTGTGCCCGACGTAAAATTTCTTTTTCGTCCATCTTTGATAGGTTTGAAATTTGTTTCAATAAAGGTTTGATATTGGATGTCGCCGGGTCCACAGAAACTCCATCAGAAGTTTGCTCAATTGATCCTTCATCTGTAATATCCAAGACCTCATGATTCCCATCAGACAGAATTTCCTCAGCGATATTCAGGTTTGGTGGGTCTTCCAATACTCGCATCGAGGGCATCCACGAGAATGGGATTTCGATTCCGTCCAAATCAAATGAAGGTTTGATGAACTCTTCATCAATTTCAAGCCAACCAGTCTCGATTAGGTTATTTCGGATGGACTGGGATTTGTTGATGTCGAACCAACCCAAATCATAAGCCCAAATCCTGCAAATTTTCTCAACATCTATTCGATCTTCAGGCACAATCTTCCAAGTTTTAGCAATGAAAATTGCCAAATCACTCGAAATTTCGTGAGGTAAACTCATGCCACTCTTATGTTCGGTGCACAATATGGTTCTTCATCGTCTCGGGCGAAAGGTCATTTTCTCATGCACCCTGCGCGGCACCGAACCGAACCCTTTACAGGCTGCAATTGAGCATGGATGAGATAAAAATGCGTGACTATATAGCCCGCGATCCTCGAACTGGAAAACCACTGAAAGTAGGTGGGAAGCGGAAGAAATCAGTTAATTTATCCTACAAACCGGAAGAAGGTCCGTGGGACGCAATTCCTCTAGATAGAATCCTACCATTGGCAACAGGGCGTACCAGTGCTGAATCAGTAATTTGGAAGGATAGTGAACGGCTGTTGAGTCGAACTGACGGTGTCAGGGCGTTGCCACGCATCAGGGGGCGAGCGCAAGAAGATGCTCACAGCGCATTGGAAATCGCATTGGGTGATATAGATCCGAGGTTACGTATAGCAGGTTTGTTCAGCCTACCATATTGCGCATTACAACAATCATCAAAGTTGTTTGAGCATTTGCATGAACTTGTAGATGATATTGATATTGATGTGAGAAAATCCGCACAATCTTGTCTAGTCGTAGTTGCACCAGTATTTCCTTCAGCGACTGAAGAGACACTTCGAAAAGAATTGAGAAACAATATTGCCGTGCGAAGGCGAAATGCCTTTTTGGCATTAAGAGGCGTTGCAGACGCATGGCCTGAAGTGGCCGAACTTCACATTGATGAATTGATTCGAGAAGAAGACGTGGACTTGCGCACGCAAGCATCCGCACTCCTACCCCGACTTGCAAAGCACAAATCTCCAACTATCTGGGACCTAATTGGCTGGTGCCTTCAAGATGAAAACGCCGCAGTTCGTCGTAATTCAGCAAAATCACTCATGCCTCTAGCAGAACACGCACCCAAGGTTGCACAAATAGCGCTCGAAATCTCTCTCTTCGATGAAGATGAACAGGTTCGAATGTTAGCATTGAAAGCCTTCAAGAAAATGGACCCAACCAGTTATCGAATGCAGCGCCTACTAATGAATGGCACAAGACATAGAGATCGAAACATCAGAATCAATTGCATTAAGATGCTTCCAATTGTACTAGTTGATGCGGAATTAAGGGCTCTCGCGGTTGAACTTTCACAACAGGAAACGGATATAGAAATTAGGAAATTGCTATCTGAAATGATGATTGATGAATCTCTAGAGGGTTCAGAGGATGAGAAGAATGCATTCCTTGCCCCTGCAGAGAAAGCTCAATCGGATGAAGGTACAATTTCAACACCTCCGGAATCTGCTCTTGAATCAGCTTCTCGCTTAAAAGAATCAGAGCCAAAACCACCAATATCGCCAACAAGCGCGTCCGAACGTCGCCCGACTCAGGACGAATTGTATTACGGTGATGATGATGATGATGATTTTGAGTTGTGATGATGGAACTCATTTCCTTCCTCCCCGTAGGGGAGGCGGCACGGTTAAAGAGGGGCGGCAGGTCGCCGAGGACCGAGGATTCACATGAGTGAGGAGACCTTCGACTCAAAGCGCGCTCAGTTCAGCAACTTATGGGATGGTATCACTCCCAAGGGCGTTAACCGGACAAAGTCCCTGAAGTTTCGTCAGTACATCCGAGAACACGTACGCCAAACAGGGCGTGCGATGACTAGGGAAAATTGCGAAAAGTATTGGATGGGCGAATTGCAGAAGGAAATGCTCGATGATGAGACCTTCTGATTGGGCTGACCGCATGTCTGCTGCAAATGCATTATCGAAAGTCCGCTTTGCGGCATGGAATTTACCTGATGAGATTCAGCAAGCAATTGATTCCAAAGGCTGGGAATATACTACTCCAATTCAAGCTGAGGCAATCCCTTTAGCCAGGGCTGGCCGTGACATTGTAGGCCAAGCAAGAACAGGATCAGGTAAGACTGCTGCATTTGGCATACCCATCATTGAGAATTCTAAACCAACAGGTTCTATTCAAGCCCTAGTGCTTTGCCCAACACGTGAACTTGCGACTCAAGTTAGCGAAGAAATTCAGTGGCTTCAGGGAGAGAAGGGCCTCCGAATCCAGACAGTTTATGGTGGAACTGACATCGAAAAACAAGCCAAAAAACTCGATTCTGGATGTGACATTATCGTTGGAACTCCTGGCCGCGTTATCGATATGACAAAAAGAGGTCATATCAATCTTGAAACAATAACTCGATTTGCGCTGGATGAAGCCGATCGCATGCTCGATATGGGATTCTTTCCAGATATTCTTTGGTGCCTTGAACGATTATCCAATCGAGAACAGACTCTCCTATTTTCAGCCACATTCCCTCAAGAAGTTCTTGAGGCTGCAAACGAATTCATTTCAGATGCCGAACATGTCATGAGTGATGATTTGGATGTTGAAGTACCAGAAATTGAGCAATATATGGTACGTATAGGCCGGGCTAACAAACTCTGGGTGTTGGGTAGAATACTCATCGGTTTATCTGAAGAGGACCAAGTGATTATTTTCACGAATACTAAGAGAATGGTGGATTTGCTCGTTGAAAGACTCGATAGGCACCGATTCTCTGCAGTTGGCCTGCATGGTGACATGGCTCAGAATAAACGAGAGCGTATTATTTCCAATTTCCGTGATAAATCATCCCAGATTGTGGTTGCTACGGACGTAGCAGCCCGCGGTCTCGATGTCGACGGTGTCACTATGGTTGTCAACTATGATATTCCAGATGATTCAGAATCATATGTTCATCGAATTGGGCGCACGGGTAGGATGGGGCGAAAAGGAGCCGCTTGGTCCTTTGTCAGTGGTGAAGATGCACCAAACATGACCAAAATTATTTCCACATGGAATATGGATGTGCAAGAAGTCAACCCACCAGAATTGCCGGCAGGAATCGATAGAGATCCCGTTCGAAAGCAGAATGACTGGGGTGAGAAGGCAGATGTTTTTGGTATGGTTCCAGTACGTCTTGAAATTGCAAATCAATCAAAGCGCATAATCCACGAATTCATTTCAAAAGAATCGCGACTTCCTGATCTAGCTATTGGCGAAATCAAATGTGATGGTAAATCTTCGATTGTGGAGATTCATCGCGAAAAAGTCCAGCACGCCTTGGATGCACTGAAAGGTAAGTCATTCGATGGTAATGAAGTCAGAGCAACGCTTGCAGAGTAGTCATTCCTCTTCGCTCAAAATCGGTTTTGGCTCTAATGTCACAACCGAAAGCCCAATGAAAAGTGCACTGAACAACCACGCTCTAATCGCACGCCCCTCCACTTCATTCCACCTATCGAGTGAATATTTGCAATCATCTCCATTGTCATCAACATAAAATCCTTCAGAATCCAATTCGCAATTATCTGCACCAGCTTTCCATTCCTGATTTTCATCTGCAATTGCGTAGGACCACGTCGCCCAGGTCGCAACGAATAACCCGATTACGATAATTGCCTTGGAAGCGTTCGGCAAAGACTCTCTGAAACGAATTTGCTTGAGTTTTTTCCAGTCCTCTAATTTGGGTATTGCAGACTTGTCAACCAAACCCTTCTTTTGCAGCACATAGTACCATGCAAGCCAAATAAACACGAGGATGACTAGGAATCCTGAACTCAAAATGAACTCATGAAATTCAAACATTGGCGCTTCACAACCATCGAAGTTTGGATTCCCTTCACATCCCGAAACAGCCAAAGGATAGAGGACCATCAACCGGATGAAATTCAATACCTGCACTACGATAACCATCATTGCGATTGAGCGCCACCTAATTCGATTGTTGATTCCGGGTGTCAGCAACATTAGCACTGACAGGAAAATGGTTTCGTGGAGACCTACACATTCATCTGAAACATATACTCTTACTTCACCCTGGTAAAATGAATCGTGAGACATCACAACTTGCGTCAGCGCCCCAGATTCATGGCGCACTAACTCGAATGCATTTGGCCAGAAAACATCTGCAAGGGCGACCCATAATGATGCAATTCCTGCTTGATAGGGTTCAAAACTGTTTGATGTGCTCGTCGCCCACCAATAAATGACCTCTACCAAGGCCAATGCAAATGGAATTCGGAGGTAACCATATGCCATCTCTCCTACTTCTGCCCAAGACAAGTCATCCTTTGGGACGGAGGTCTTTCTTTTGGCGCGCACGCAAGACCCTAAAGGGACACACCCTTCAAAACATCCCCCACAATCATCCGTCGCATTGAAGAAAGGGAATCATCCGCATCTGGCCGATGGTAGTGGTCACAGCCGACATAACGCTCGATGTTCTTGGATTCCATTGCCCTGTACCTGTACATGAAACCAAGCGTATTTTGTCGACAATGAATTCGGGAGATGTGATTTTGGTAATGGCTGACGACCCTGAAACTCGAGCCGACATCCCAGCGTTGCTTAATCGAACAGGTGACTCATTACTGAGTATGGACGAAGAAGCCGGAGAATATCATTACCGAATTCGAAAGGAGGGAAGAAAATGACACCACTAGTAGAGATTGATGACGTGCCGGCAGATGCGAAATTACCGACATGTCACGGTGAATTTCGAATTCGTGTATTCCATGACCAAGATAGTGGCTTAGACCATGTAGCACTGACCCTAGGCGAGATGTCGGGACCAGATCCTGTGATGGTACGTATTCATTCAGAGTGTCTCACTGGAGATGCGTTTGGTTCGCTACGATGTGATTGTGGCCCACAACTAGATGCAGCGCTTGAAGCCATACACAAGCAAGGTTGGGGGTGCCTTGTCTATCTCCGGCAGGAGGGGAGAGGGATTGGACTACATGCCAAAATCCAGGCCTATAATTTACAGGATAAGGGAATCGACACACTTGATGCTAATGTGATGCTTGGGCACCCTGCAGACGCTAGGGATTACCGCATCGCTGCAGATATACTTCAAACAGTTGGAATTACAGATGTCAATTTGTTGACAAATAATCCTGATAAGGTGGGACAACTGAAGAGACACGGTATCACCGTCTCAGAACAAAATCCCCTTGTAGTTGGGATTGGAGATGAGAATAGAGCCTATTTGTCGACCAAGGCTGAAAGGATGGGCCACCAAATCAGCGAATCAGATTTGGGTGACTAATGTGATTACGGTTCAGAAGTAGGGTCCCAACCAGAGATGTAACCACATTCAAGGGACGAGATTGATTCCATCTCACTCGTAAGGTTAACATCCAGTGAGGCAATATTCTCCGATATTCGTTCCGCACGGCTAGACTTTGGTATAGTAATACACCCAAGGTCATGACAGAATTTGATGGCAACTTGAGCTGGCGTACACCCTAACCTGTTGGCAATATCGACAAGGTTAGGGTCATCCAATTTTTGACCTCTTGCCAATGGCGAGTAAGCCATGACCTTTGCTCCAATAGCCTCAGTCGCCGCCCTTAGTGCAGGACGCTGTAACCAAGGGTTGATCTCAATTTGATTGACTGCAGGCAGGTATTTGGAATATGCTCGCATCATGTCAAGATGGTGTGCACCATAATTTGAGACACCAATCGCCTTGACCCAACCTTGTTCTAGGCAATATTCCATACCCTTCCAAACAGGTTCCCGATGGGATTCATCTTCCGGGGGGGCATGAACCAGGTATAGGTCGATATATTCTGTATCAAGTAGTGATAGCGACTTTTTACAATGTTCGAGAACTTCATCGTATCCAATGGCGTGCATTCGACGCAATTTTGTAGTGATGAATACATCTTCCCGGTTAATTCCAGATTCCTTGAGTGCCTCTCCTACCTCGTGTTCATTGCTGTATGCTCGAGCCGTGTCTATGTGCGTGTAACCAGCCTCTAGTGCTGCTAAGCAGGCTGATTTGCACTCACCCTCTTCTGACATCAAGAAGACACCCAAGCCGAATTGTGGAATTTCATGAGCATATGCTTCCCCCTCTGTGGTGCGGTGACTGATGCGCATGCAAAGGCGCAGACATCAGGCATAGATGAAATTACAGGAGAGCGATGAAGAAATTCTTCGCCACCCATGTAATCATCATACTCGTCATCATAATAGCAAAAGTCACCTTTGCGATTCGCCTCATCCTCTCACTGCGCATCTCGTAAGCAAGTGCTTCTTCTTCCGATAGGGGTTCAATTTCCCACGGCTCCATGTTATGCGGAAGGGACGACAGTCTTCAAGACCGACGGGTGTTCGCAGAACGATGGATGCGCCTTCTGCACAAGTTCGCCCACCTCGGCCCTCGGCTTCGGTGATGCTTTGGAGGGGCGAAGAGATACTTGTTTGCCATCGAGTTTCAGAGGTACCAGCATTTCCAGATTACTGGGCATTTCCAGGCGGCGGTGTAAGTCGTGCTGACCGGACCGCTCTCAAACAACATCCCGAGTGGTTTTCTACACGAGATGAAAATGAGAGAGCCGCCCTTGTTGCCCTCATGCGTGAAATGGTTGAAGAAGTTGGTTTAATTTCCAGTGAAGGAAAATTCGCACAGACCCGTCCAGATTTACGTCAATCGATATTGGATAACAAAGCAGAATGGCTTCAAGCAGTTGAGCGAAACCAATTACCTGTTGATGATTCTGCATTCACAGTCATATCAGAACGCATCACACCACCATTATCTCCACTTCGATTCCACAATCATTTTTTTGCCGCGGAATGTACGATTGACCCCGTCATTTTACCCAATCGAGCAGAATTTGACAAATTTAGATGGGCAACTCCGGAGCAATTATTGATGGAATGGACAAATAATGAGATTCGAATCCCTCCTCCACTCATCATGATTTTACGTGACCTTATTGGAATGTCATTAGCAGAAGGTATTGCAAAGATGGTGGCAAATCCACCAACGGAAAATCTTCGTATCGAATTCGGACCAGGTGTTGAATGTATACCCTTGGCAACTAGAACACTACCCCCCTCAACACACACGAATTGCTACATCCTTGGAGAACCAGGTGGAGAACGCATCATCATTGACCCCGCTGCAAGAGAAGTAGAAGCACTTGCAAATTTGCAATCGAAGGTGAACGCTATACTTGAAGATGGAAGTACAATTATCGCGACAATCTACACACACAGACATTCGGACCATATTGGCGATTTGGAAGCTATTTCAGAAATTTATACTGCGCCAATATTGGCCACACGGGAGACTTTAGCAGCGATATCTGAATCTCACACGAAATCTATTCTGAAAGAAGGTGACATGTTGACTCTTTCAGGCCCACAAGGTGTTGTAACGTGGAAAATCATCGAAACACATGGGCATTGCCCTGGCCAGATTTGTTTAGTTGGTGATGCTGGAATCGTCTCAGCAGACAATGTAGCACAAGTGGGTACCATACTCGTTCCAAGTGGTGAGGGATGTATGGCCCAATATATCGAGGGCCTCTACCGACTTCGTGAATTGAATCCCCGACTACTTTTCCCAGGACACGGACCAGTGGTAACGAATCCACTGCGCCTGCTGAATCATTACATCAAGCATCGCGAGAGCCGCCATGAAGCAGTTTTCAATGCATTCAATAGTGGATTGACCGAACTTTCTGATATTGCAGAAATGGCTTACTCCGACTCTCCAGACGCTCACCCCCATCTGAAATTAGATCAGACTCAGAGCCATCTAAATGCGCTTTCAAAGGAAGGCCGTATCTAAGAAAATCCTTTCGTATATGCTTCATGCGCAAGCCATGGAAATTGACGAACGACTGAAGGACCCAAGGGTAATCGGTGTAGCCATATCAATCGTGATTTTGTTGCTCATTGTATCCCTCTCAGCATTACTCATTGGCACCGATGGAGATAATGACGATGATGAAGATGGCGATGAATTGTTAGATGATTCCACAGTTTCATTTTCTTCCCATCCAAAATTAGTGACTGCAGAATTCACGGATTTATCAATGATTGATTCCATTTCGAAATTCCGTTCTGGAGCCGGTCACGATTTTTCTTATGATGAGATTTTTCAACATGACGGAGTCTATTTCGGCGCGACCGATTCTTCCGAACCCGACAGCAGTATGAAGCATTATTATGCCCCAATAGAAGCATACAAGGGTGACCAATCCACGGTTCCAATTTACGCCCCTTTCGATGGCACAATCACGCGTGTCAGCGAGGAAGTGTGGGAGGATGACACTTCCATTGCCAATAAACGCATAGAAATTACTTCTACCGAGGATCCATCCTATATTGTGGTGATATTTCACGTAAATTTGGATGATCGTTATCCACAGAGTCTGAATGACTGGCCTGCCGAAGTATGGTGGAATCACTATCCTGACGACACTTCGTATGTTAGCGACGTGGTATCTGCTGGAGAACTATTGGGTTATGCAGACATGCGCGGAGATCGTCACAATTTCGACGTAGCCATACTTCACGAGGTATCACCGACCGAAAAATACTGGCTGTCGATGTTTGAGCTGATGGAGCCTTGGGTTCGCGACACACACTACGTTCGTGGACACACTGGAAGCGGCGTACTTGCAACTGATTTCACTTTCACCAAATCATACAGAGAGGCCAACATTGTTGAATGGGGCGCATATAATGAAGAGGATTGGGTCCAGTTCCCACCATCTTGGAGGGAGGCGACTGTAAGCAATGGAACTGAATTTATGTCACAAGATTGCACACCTTTGAACATGGGCGATACCATCCAGAATATACAGAGAATTTCTTACGAAGACGCCAACAAGTCGGCACCAAAGCAATGGTCTAATTTCACGTATAATGAGGCCGGTCAATTGGTTTTCGAATGCATTGGAACACCGACAGAACCTCATGACCGCCTGAAAACTTACGTTTATGATGAAAACCAATTGATTGCAGAATCGTCATCATCTGACTATGATGGTGGTGTGGAGGACTGGGTTAATTGGTATAATACGACGTATACGTATGATTCAAAGATGCGACTAATCGAAAAGAACAGATTCGCTGACGGTGTGTTGGTTCAATATGTCACTACAACATATGATGACCAGTCACATACTAAATCGGAAGAAAGCTGTGAAGTCGGTGATGATTGCTCATATCATAATTTCACCTATGATTCATTTGGAAAAGTAATTTCAGAGACTCAATTTTCAGTCTACACTTATGGAAATATAACTGATGAAGAAACTTATCATACCTCTTCAACATATGATGATGAAGGACGACTGGCTACAACAAACTCAACAGAAATCTATATGGAAACTGTGGATGGTGTGCAAACTGTATCTAGCGATACCTTTGGATACACATATTCATATCAAGATACATTGATCTGGGCGAATACAACTTTCGTTGAGAATGATGACGATGGAAGTGCAGATTACAACTGCAACTACAGTAAACTATATGATCGGAATATTTCAAATCCCGGATTTTTATATGGTCCATATGGTCCAATGAATCAAGAGTTGGGCACAACTGAAGCACAGTTTTTTCTGCATGCTCAAATCTCGAGGTCAAATGAATGTGACAACGGCGATTCCTCTTCAATAGAACACAATTTCGACGAGGATGGAAATATGATTCAATCTATTTCGAGGACATTATCAAGTGCCGGTAGGACAGCTACGTCATGGACGAACTATTCATATGATTCTGAAGGGAAATTGACATCTTTGGTTGAACAGAGAACAATCAACGGTTCAGTTGATGAGTCACCTTATGCGTATAGACAAAGCACAACTGTTTATGATACGAATGACCCAAATCGAATCATTAAGACTACATCCAGTTTCTCGCACTATAATTACACGACTGATGAATTTGAGACTAATCACACATACTTCACGATAGAAGATGCAAACGGAAACGAAATTGAATCCGGCTCGTATGGCGATGGTTATGCATATATTACTGTCAGAGTATGGGCTTGAGTTTTCGATAATTCTCAAAAATTGAGTCCTAAACCTTGAAGCACATCATAGATGTGCGCGTAGCATGAACGTGGGCATGATTGTAGGAATAGTCCTAGTGGTTTTGGGCTTGATTTGGTATGTAATGACATACAATCGACTGGTTCGAATGCGTAACGAATGTGACCGTGCATGGTCTAACATCGACGTACTCTTGCAACAGCGCTACGACATGTTACCGAATTTGGTCAATACTGTGAAGGGATATGCTTCGCATGAATCTGAAATCTTCACTCAATTCGCAGAAGCACGCCAAATGGCGAGTTCTGCGCGCCAATCTGGCAGTGTTAGTGGTGTGGCGAAAGCAGAAGGTATGCTTTCTAGCATCATGCCACAAATTTATGCCGTTGCAGAGCAATATCCTGAATTGAAGGCGAATGACAATTTCATGCAACTCCAAGGAGAAATCGTTTCGATGGAAAACCAAATTGCGGACCGCAGAGAGTACTACAACTCAGCCGTCACCAATTGGAACACTGCCATCGAAGTAATCCCAGCAAACATTGTTGCAGCTACCATGGGTGCACAGCGTAAGGAAACATTCACTGTAGAGGCTGTAGAAGTTCGAGCAGCCCCTAAGATTGAATTCTGAGCGGGGAGTTGATACGATGGATGCCGCCGAAGTGGCGGAACTATTGGATGAGCCCAATTGCGATATTGAAATTCAGATGGTTGAGGCCTCTGATGGATTTTCTCTACGCGTGTATATTTTCACACCCTATTCGGAATCGACCGCTTGCCCTGTCGTATTTATTCCCGGTTGGACATCCGTAATGGATGGATGGGCTCCGTTACTCTCTAAGTGGGTCGAAAAGCGCAAGATATACTATATTGAAACGCGTGAAAAACGGAGTGCATCGCCCCCAAAAAAGCGACTTAAACCTCATGATTTCGCGATGGTTAGACACATCGATGACCTAGAAGCGGTTTGCAATTCTCTCGACCTGTCGGAGGATGCACTGTGGTTCGCATCATCACTTGGCGCTACAGTTGTACTGCAGGGACTGATGGAGAAACGTCTGCAGGGTAAAGGCGCATTCTTGATTTCTCCAAATTCAAAATTCCGATTCTCAGGATGGATGGTCCCTTTGACCTGGTTGCCATGGTGGTTTTATCCACCAATGATTCGAATTTTCATGCCCTATCTTAGATTCAGATTGAAAGAGAAGGCGCAATATATCCGATATAGACGAACATTGTTGAACGCCAACGTCTTTCGCTTAAAGCGTTCATTGCAGTCCAATCGCAGGTATGACTTGCCAGCAGAATTCAACAGTGTGAAAATCCCAGTGGCTGTTTGTGTTGCAGCATCAGATACCCTGCACACCGGAGACGACTCACTAGGGATTGCAGAACGTCTGCCATATGGTCAATTGATCGAAGTTCCTAGCAACCAATACGCGCATGAAGCAGATGTCATCGCAGATATCGATGCATGGGAATCAGGACTATAGTGCAAGCATACTGATTGCGGCCAATAGCGCTAGTGTTGGAATAATCAGATATTCCAACTGACTTCTGACTCCAGCCAAAGCAGTCAACTCGGTTCCCTTTTCAAGTCGAGGCTTGAATTGAGGTGCCTTTTCTCCAACCGCTTCCAATAAAGCGTTCTGTATGGTTCGAGGGACATCTTCACGATTCAATGCATCATGGCTTCGAGTTTTCATCGTTGCCAACATATAGCAAGGGTCACCAATTTTGAGACCCCACAATGTCCAGCGATGGCGGCGAATATCTCCATCCATGAACAAATTTGTGAAAAGGCCGCGTATTCGCATATCGTGCCTGCATTCCCACTGGATGAGGTGATCCCCATATTCGCGTGCGGAGAACGAATTAGGATTCACAGCCATCCCGCCAGTTCCATCATGGATGGTGAATTGACTGCCACCATTGTCTGCACGAATTTGCCTCCATTCACAAACTTCCTTAGTTTGTGTATTCCCTTCACTATCTGTATAAGTTTCCCTTCTACAGACATAAATTTCGTATGTCCATCTCCATGAAACCAAATTATCAACCGATTTCGAATTATCTCCGTCAACGACGACAGTCGGTGGAAAAAATGGACCTGGCCTAACTTGCCCAACGATTTCTCCGGTTCCGACTGCAGCAGACCTAATGTTTGATGTTGGCGTGTCCTGCATGGATTGGCTCCTGCGCCAGCCGAAGAATGAGATGATTAACCAAATTGCAGCAATGCCGATTAGTGCATGGACAAGATAGGGTGTCTCTCCAGATTCCACAAGCATCCAGAATTGCAGTGCGAAAAGTGCGAATGCAGTCATAGTTGCAAGTCCATAGTTGGAAACCATTGGAGGTCTTGGTGTCCCAATTCGATTTGGGTGTTCAGGTAAGAGTTCCCCTCCTTCATCAGGTGCATAGCGATTTTCTAGATGCCAGTTATCTGGTCCGGGAGCTGGGAAAACCCATGATCTATGATCTACTGTTGGGCGATGAACAGTTGCACTATTCCAAAATGATTGCAACTCAGTTCCACCAGCCTCTGCCTGCCATTGTACTTCAGCAGGGCGCAATTGTGATCTCAATTCTTGCAGACGCCTTTGTAATTTAGTGGGTGCTGAGAAGCCCATTAACAGTGCCCCCACTGCAGATAAACCTGGAAGCATTTCGCCTGAACTTGAAAACGCTAAGGCAAATCCGGCTACGAAAAGAATAGCTCCAAGAATAAACACAATCCACGCCCACCCCATTGGCAGTGTAAATCCAAAAGTCCCTCCATCGAGGTCGCCTGATAGGTCCGCTTCAACTGTCATGGCACAATCTAGGTCATTCAGCAAATGAATTTACTTACGGTGACAATTCAAAGTCATCATCATCAGATTCAAAGGGGTCATCTGAATAATCACCAATCTCACTGGTTCGAAAATGACTGTATAGTCGCTCAATTGTTCCATACGGCCAATCACCGTTGGCTACATCGTATCTCTTTTCAAGTTCGGGACCATGCCCACCATGAAACCAAATGGGTATCTCCAGACGGCGAAAAATACCCTGTGTAAAACCACCAAAAGAATGCAACCTGAAGAATCCATTTCCATCCTTAATGACTTCATCAGTACTATTGATTTCATCACTAATTCGACGAATAAAGTTACTCATGGCCACATCAACTCCATCCGTTACGATGTCACTTTCTAGGGATGAAAGTAGGCCCAGTGGATCCATGTCGCCCGTAAGATGTTGCAGCCAAACCATGTGCGATACCGCAGCAAATGCTTCATCATCCATGGAAACTTGTTCCCAAAGTGACCACGGCCCTCTAGTAGCATCATTCGGTTGCGGCAACATCCCATAACGAATGAAAGCTTCACGCAGACCCCCCAGCCGGGTAGGATCGCGTGCAACGTGCGCATTGGCGAGAGCTTCTTCGGCAGCCAACCACCATTGTGGATATTGCTTTGCGATGTGCAATCTTTCACATGCAACATCATAATTTTCCCTAAGAGCTGAAATGTCTTCTCCAGTAGCTTGTTTACGTAACATGTGCAAACTAACTTGTGCATCTACACAATGGTGAAAAAAGCAATGATCGAAACCAAAAATGAAGGCAAGGTCCAACGCTAAATCGGGAGTGTTCGGCAACCCATCCCTTTCCATTGCAGTTGCTATACCAGCAGTCCACTCAACCAATGCATCTGCGTTAACATGAATGCCCCAATCAGAGTTGTGAGTTAATCGCTCCTTTTGGTAGTCATATCTCAATAAGTTATGATACCAGAACATGGAAAGCGCTTCATCAACTTCTCCTCCAGTTTCCGTTCCAGGAGGGGGAATCCTGCTCGGTTTGCGAATTTCGGCAGGTCCGCTATTGTCGGCGTGTTCAAGGTCCACGAATGTTGGAAACGCCCGACCATGATAAGCGATTGGCTGATGAAGGGGGTTGTACGCCCATCAACCGGGGAGAGACATGCGTGAGCAAATGTCAGCAATCGATATTGCCCGAATCGCGCAAGAAATCGACTCGCTGGCAGGAGCACGCTGCAAGAAGATGTACCAACCACATTTTGAACAGATTGTTTTACGTCTGAATCCAAAGCAACATCCAACACAAGATCTCGTCGTTGTACGTGGAAAAAGAGTCTATTTCAGCCAGAGAGACCGGCCTATGCCAAAACAACCTGCTCAATTTGCAATGTTATTGAGAAAACACCTCAAAAATGCACGTTTAATGGGTGCTAAACAAGTAGGGTTTGATCGAGTACTCATTCTTGATTTTGACACCAAAGAAGGCATGCGACATTTGGTCATTGAAATGTTCCGAAATGGGAATATGATTTTGCTAGATGAAAACATGGTGATTATACAACCCCTGACGCATGTCACATATGAGACTCGTACGATAAAGCGTGGCGAAGTCTATGTCGCACCCCCTGAACCAATCGACACTCCACAAATGAGTGAATCGGATTTCAAGGAAGTGTTGGCGAATTCAGACAATAATTTGCTGCGCACATTGACAGGAAAGTTGAGCATTGGACCAATCTTTGCCGAAATTATTTGCAATGAAGCGAAGTTGGATTCACAAATGAATGTTGACAATATCAATGATGAATCTCCACTATATGGAGCTCTTCAGGCAATGTTTGGAAAAATATTGGATTCAAATTCAGCCATAGCGATTACGAATACAGACATCTCTTCGCAATATGATGCCATAAAAAATCAGTTAGATAGAGATCAACTATTGGAAGATGATTGCACTGAGGTTTGCCCAATTTCTTCATCAGAAATTAGTGAAAAATTCGTTTTAGAATTCTCTTCACTATCTGAAGCGATTGATGCTTGGAAGGGTGGTTATGATGCAAGTGCTCTAGCCAGACGCGAGGCTGAGAAGTTATCAGAATTATCAGCACCAGGTCAAAATGATTCAGAAGCAGATAAACTTGGAAGAAGAGAAAAGCAGCAAGAAACAGCAGTAGAGAAGTTATCTGAAAAGGGTTCAATGAAACAGGAACTTGGAAGGGCAATTCAAAACAATTGGGAGCACATTGAGAAATTACTCAATAAAGTGAGTGAAGCAGTTGATGATGAAGGATGGGATGCAACAAGGCTCGCGCTTAAAAAATCTGATTGGATTGAATCAGCAGACCCCTCCTCACGAACAATCCGAGCAAAGTTACCGACATCTGAGGGCAAACCTGGCAAAACAATTGAATTGTACTTAGATGAGTCTGTACATCAAAATGCCCAGCGATATTTTGCAAAAGGGCGTAAGAACAAGCAACGAGCGGCTGGTGCCAAAGTGGCCCTAGAGGATACTCAAAGGCGGCAGAAGAAGGTAGAGAAGAAACGTGCGAAAGACGCCGCTGCAGGTAGAGTTAGTGTATCAAAAAGGAGTAAAAAATTCTGGTTTGAAAGAAATCGTTGGACAATACTGCCCAGTGGTCAACTGTTTGTGGGTGGACGTGATGCCAAAGGCAATGATCAAATTGTGAAGAAACATCTTTCATCAAACGATTTGTATTTTCACGCAGATATTCATGGGGCACCATCTTGTTCACTCAAATTCCAAGAGGGATTCGAATTGGATACAGAATCGAATCCACATTTACCTGAGGATCTACCGTGTTATCGATTATCTCAAAAGTTGGATATCGATGAAATTGATTCCGAATCGCTTGATGTGGCTGCTCAGATGGCAGTATGTTGGTCGAGGGCCTGGGGTTCAGGTGGCGGGGCCGCTACAGCATTTCATGCCAAACCTGGTCAAGTTTCCAAAACGACTGAAACAGGAGAAAGTCTCGGAAGGGGGGCCTTCGTAGTCCGAGGAACTAGGCATTGGTATCGAGATGTCCCATTGGAACTTTCATTGGGTTTAATCGCAATTAATGGTATCCCACTTCCATTAGTAGGTCCACACAGAGTTGTATCTAGCATCTGTAGTAAATGGGTCAAAATCACCCCTGGTACATCAAAGAAAGAAATTATTGCAACAAAAATTGCCAAGACAACAGGACTTTTGCAGGATGATGTTCTATCTGCATTACCACCCGGCAACCTCACGCTTGTAGATAGCAGCGGAATATTTGGATGACAAAATTACCACTCAACAATGCACAATGGGGCCGCGACCGGGAGTTGAACCCGGGGTGGCAGAGCCACAATCTACCGTCCTAACCACTAGACCACCGCAGCCACGATGTACTAACATCGACCTGCGCTCGGTATTTCAATCAAGCGCCAGCATAGTTCTTTTCGATACGATGCGTGCACCCGACGTATTCAAGGGGCCGATTCGTAGCCCAGCACCATGCGAAGCCGTCGATTGGCGATATTACTGACCCTCTTCTTGCTCAGTTCAACTATTCCGTACTCGGTTTCTGCAGACACAGTGATTCGCGCCGAAGACATTGAATTACTACCTGCGGGGGATTTTTCCAATCCAGATGAGTGGGTTTTGACCACAAATAAGGCATATAGTGAAGATGTAGCTGAATACACTGTTGCGATGATTACTGATGAACATGTTTCATTCACCCATAATCGCCCTGTAAATCATGATGATTTTTTGTCCTGGGCAAGTTATTCTCCAACAGGTGACAACCTGAGTCTAGGCGCTCCAGATTGCCCCACCCCTACTACATCTCCCGTTTGTGATCTAGATGGGGACGGTTCGTCTGATGGCGGATTTTCATGGTCTAAAGGGCCACCGATTGAAACACAAGGTTTTGACATCTCAGAAGGTGGAAACAATTCGATTGTGAATGTATCATTGGTTGTCGCATTTAGAATTCCTGAAACACTTCAGACTGACAGTGTAGATGTCGTGGTACAATCAGATGGATTGAACCACCTCGTCGAAACATTTGCACATACCATGAATCCGGTTAATTATATGCAAAACAATGCTAGATATTTTCAGTTGGATTCTCTGAAGGATTGGACTTGGCAAGATCTTTCGCAACTAAATGTAATTGTGGATTATGTGTCCGTAGGAGGAACTGATGACTCCGAAGTTCAAGTTGATGCAGTGGGTTTGTGGGTACGTTACATGAAACCGTGGGGGACATTTGAAATGGCCAAAGCAAGCCATTCATCAATCGTAGAACATAACCCAATCGTTTCCCTAAATGTCAATGATGGAACTTACACAGACCTCTCAATTTCACCATGTGGGCTTGAGAACAGCGGTGCGACTCATGGAATATGGACTTCGGCTCCAATCACTCGCCCACATGGGCAAAATTGGGGATTGTTTCATCCGGATGTGAATGGTAATGCGAGTTGGAAAGTTTCAGTTTCTCTGGATGGGATTACATGGACTTCAGGTTCAAATATTGCTGAATTCGGTCAACTTCCTGATGCAGAATATATTCGCTTTGAGGCTACATTGTTTGATGGGTGTATCGAAGGCGCAACCGCCGACATCAACAATCCAACACTAACAGTGACAGGTAGTATTTCAGGTTCCACAGAATCAATGGTTTTGGGTTTCGCTGAACTTAAATTTGCTCTGAATGGTGCGGAACTAGGAGCTTCCAACATCACAGCAGGAGTATTTTCGCATTCGTTCCCTATCGGCCATCTTTTATCTGATAGTAATAACATCGATGTTGGAATTTCCTCACGCTTCCACTGGTCTAGCAATGGCAGTGCAGAATCTTTGGTCGTCACCATTGATGAAATGCAAATTTCCGGCGGTTTTGTTGTGGAATGGGACTACGACCCTTCATGTGAGCAAATTCCAGATCAATTATTCGAAGAAGATGGTGGTGGTCGCTTACTCGACTTCATCTATACTTGTACGGACGACATTACTGCCAGCGAAAATCTTGCTGTGACAGTGGTTAGTGATTCACCGGATATTCTTGAAAGTAGTTTTGTCAATGGCCAAATCCGCCTCCAGCCGTTGCTAAATGCCCATGGTGCCGGCTCGGTCGAGGTCACAGTTTCAGACCAGCGGCAGAATCAGTGGGTTGATTCCATCAATTTTATCATCACATCATCCAATGACCCTCCAATTATGGATTCGCTACCACTAGAAGTGACAGTCGAGGTGGGCGAATCATTAGGGCTTGAATTCAACTTTGAAGATGTTGACTCCAACCCCTCGAACGTGAATCTGGCATTCAATCATCCTTGGATGAGTTATTCTGCAGGAATAATCTACTTCGCTCCAACATCAGAAGGAACCTACACAGTCACCATTGTCATTCAGGATGAAAATTCAACAATATCTCAAAATGTTTCAGTGATTGCCACAGAACGTGCAGATTTGTCTGTTCAAAGTATCGATATTCGTAATATTGAATACGATACAGGTGGTGAATATTTGTCAAGTGGCGATATTCATTCG
>CAYYKF010000002.1:40568-41755 GCA_964441035.1 uncultured Candidatus Poseidoniales archaeon | reverse complement strand
CGGTCGTAATCATCCATCGCATCGATTTTCTGTAATATCGAGTCAGGCAGCATGGCTCTCAACATCCTCTTGTACTGATATTTTTTAGCAATTCCCGCTCATTGTTCCTCAACATTATCTCGTTTCAAATGAGGTTCTAATGCATCGACGAGAATTTGGACCAATTCTTCACCATCCGCATCAACTCCGGGTGCAAATCGCACAGAGACAGCCGTCTTTGCTTCGGTTCCTGAATTTCTGACTGCAACTGAAATTGGTCGCCCATCCATTTCGCCAGAGAGCAATAGTAGGGATGACTCACCTTCGACATTGATGCGTTCTAGATTGCCACCACACCAATCTTCAGCAAGCCCTTGCACGGTTTGTGCCAATTCGTTATCTCCAGTCCATCTTTCGCGCACACTCGGCTGAATCGAGACGCGCTTCTTCCAACCGTTTTGGAAGGCGGCAATTCCTTCTCCTTCTGATAAGCAAATCCGAGACATGAGTGCTGCAAGGAGCGTAGCCGCACCGTCACCCACTAGATGCCAAATATCATCATGAACAGGACAAGGCGCAGCCATGACAAGGTGCCCAGAGTCCTCAGTTCCAATGACTGCAGGCACTTTTTTGCTCACAAATCCCCGTCCGTTTTCTTGCATTGGACAAAGTTCCTCAGCCAGCCAGCGATCGCCTACTGCCGTGGTGACCGAAGTGTGATTTGCTTCGAATCTGCTGAGGTCGGCAGTCAATCCAAGGTCACTCTCAATGCTCGCTGCCATTTTCCATACACGGTCATCGTTCAGTGCAACCGCTCGCAAGAAATCATCACAAAGGCGGTCACCATCTACAACTCTCAATCCATTAGAAGTTGCTTCAATCAATAAGCACCTGTCACCATCCCCATCTAGGGCAGCGCCAACGATTTGTCCTTCAAACCATGGTGGCATGCCATCGTTTTGTTCAAGACGCTGAGAAAGCGTCCACAAGAGTCTGTGTTCTTGCGAATTAAGCATCAAATCTTCATACGGCCATTCGTCAGTTGGTGAAAGCCCACCTGCGCCGCAGTTTTCGTTAATTGGGTCAAGTCGGCTGCTGACCTCAATTGTGAGCACTCCACGTCGACAGAGCCCTTCATCAAGCCAATCAGAACCTGCACCACCTGAGCAATCTAGGACCAGTCCTTGAGCGGGTATGATACGACTCCA
>CAYYKF010000002.1:18945-40468 GCA_964441035.1 uncultured Candidatus Poseidoniales archaeon | reverse complement strand
GTTGCAGGGTTATGACTAGCAGTAACCATCATTCCCGCATCAGCTGCAGTACAGAATATGGCATGATGAAGGCCAGGCGTAGGGACTTCACCGACGCGCAGGGTCCTACAGCCGGTTGCACACAATCCAGATTCTAATGCATCCACCATCGCTTCGTTTGCATCTCTGCGATCCCACCCGATGACAACAAGTGGTGATTCTCCAATGACTTCTAGAAGGTACAAACCGGTGGCTTCTCCAATAATGCGCATCGAACGATTGCAAAGAGATCTATGTTTGACCAACATGTTCAGTGCTTCTTCATCTCCCCATCCGTCTGTAGCAGCCAACATTTGGTCGACACGACCACGAATGCCATCTGTGCCGTGAAGCCTAGGTTGAACCATACCATTCACTCTCGTAACACACTACCAGACGGATGCCCACCACTTACGGTCACATTAGGCCAGACGTTGCATCCTGAGCCGAGTATGGTACCGGGATTGCAAACTGCATTACATCCGATTTGCACATCTTCTGCAAGAATCGCTCCGAATTTTCTCAAGCCTGTGTCAACATCTAGATTGTGAATACGTATTTCTCTTCCATCATTTCGAAGATTTGATAGTTTACAACCCGCACCAAGATTGACTCCATTTCCTAAGATTGAATCTCCAACGTAGTTGAAATGTGGGGCTTTGGCACCAGGCAACAAGAGGCTATGCTTGACCTCGGTTGCGTGGCCAACCACTGCACCACGGCAAATCCATGAATGGCTGCGGACATAAGCGCCGTGACGCACTTCACCTGCAATGTAAGAAGGCCCCTCAATATGCACACTTGGTCCAATCAATGTACCATCAACAATGTGCACTGCACCCTTTGACTCATCAATTGTGATTGACTCGTGTAAGTCTCTTTGGTTGGAACCCAATCCCTGCAAAAGGGATTCCAATTGATTTGCAAGGCCGTCTGGATTCGATTTGTCGAGTAAAACCCACACAGGATCTTCTGCTGGCATTCGCAAACCCGTAACCCCCCCTCCTGATTTTGAGAGTGACGGGAACAGAGCTGCCGCGGTGACGTCCATCAGAGGTCCCACTAGGGACCTCGCCTAAGGTTTTCCAGCCATTTGGGTATCAAGAGAGTGGCTTTGGAGCCGCGGAGAGCACTGATTCACTGGTTCCATTGGCAAATTGCTCAAAATTGTCAGCAAACATCCGCGCAAGATTGTCTGCCGCGGCATCATAGGCATTCGCATCTTCCCATGTATCTCTCGGATTGAGTATTTCTTCAGGCACACTAGGGCACGATTGTGGCACTTCAAATCCAAATCGTTCATCGGTTAGGAATTCAACACCGTTTAGGGTTCCATCCAAGGCGGCATTCAACAATGCACGAGTCCAACGAATCTTGATTCGTTTTGATTTTCCATAACCACCACTCACCCAACCTGTGTTGAGCAACCAGCATCGTGCTCCATGCTCATCCATCTTGTTGGCGAGTAAATCAGCATAGACACTTGGGTGCATCGGCATGAATGGTGCACCGAAGCAGGCTGAGAAAGTCGCTTGTGGCTCTTTCACACCGACTTCAGTTCCTGCAACTTTTGCTGTGTATCCAGAGATGAAATGGTAAGCTGCTTGTTCTGGTGTCAAACGGCTGATAGGTGGCAAGACTCCGAATGCATCACAAGTCAGGAAGACAACATTCTGTGGATGTCCAGCCATGCTGTCTTCTGTTCGGTTTGCAATGAATTCAATTGGATACGAACCTCGGGTATTCGCGGTTTTTGCATCATCGTGAAAATCAGGCACGCCATCCTCATCGAGGATGATATTCTCTAAGATGGAACCAGGCATGCGAGTTGTTGCGAAGATGGCCGGTTCATCCTCTTCGGAGAGGTCAATCAATTTGGCATAGCACCCGCCTTCAAAGTTGAAGACTCCATCTTGCGACCAACCATGTTCATCATCACCGACCAAGGCCCTGTTTGGGTCAGCGGATAACGTTGTTTTCCCAGTCCCTGACAATCCAAAGAAAACAGCAGTATTCTCTCCTGTGGTATTCGAAGAGCAGTGCATGGGAAGATGACCACGCATCGGTAATAGATAATTCATGATTGAGAAGATGGATTTCTTAATTTCCCCAGCGTAACGCGTACCTCCAATAATGACCAATTTTTGGTCAAAGGAAACCATTACGAAGGCCTCTGAGTTGACTCCATCTACAGCGGGATTTGCTGTGAATTGCGGTGCATGCAGAATTGTGAATTCAGGTTCATGTTGCTTGATTTCCTCAATTCCGGGCCGCAAAAACATGTTTCTTGCAAAGCAAGCATGCCAGGCATTCTCAGTCACCAATCGAATCTGTAATCGTTCATTGGGATCCGCTCCACAGTGTAGGTCTTGAACAAACAATTCATCCCGATTGCTGAGATACTGTCGTACCTTATCTCGTAATCCATTGAATACAGAAACTGGTTTTGGAACATTGATCTCACCCCACCAGATATTGTCGGCAACAGGTTCTTCCTTGACGATAAATTTGTCATTTGGAGAACGCCCGGTTCGATATCCAGTCTCAGCGACAAGCACATTGTGTGCAGAGAGTACACCTTCTTTCCTTCTTAGAGCGATTTCGTACAAATCCTGCCATTCTAAATTCCAATGAATGGTGGCGGAGTTTACTATCCCGTGTGCGTCTAAACCAACAGACCCTGATACGTTGGCAGACCCGATGTGCGGGAGAGTCATGTGGGTTCGCTCTGATGGATGTTTATAGTGCATTTCAAGATACAATGGGAATTTCGGAATCCATATCATCAGCCTTTCTCGCCCATTTTTGCATTCATGTTAGGGCGAGACTTATGCTCCATAGGCCCCGGGCTGAGTGCATGGCCGAGGATGATTCCGACAAACGTTCCTCTGGAACGAAGGACCGCATCATCGATGAACGGGAGTTTAAGATGGGCGGTGGTATTGACCTCGATGCCTTTCTTTCCGTAGACGGATTATCTTCAGCCAAAGGTCCGGCGAAGGCAGGAGCATCACCGACAGATGCGACTGCCGGTGAACTTCCAGAACCAAAGGTGGAAGAAATAGAAGACGAGGCCGTTGGAGACATTTTCGATCCTTTCGAGAGGGATTCTGGTCCGCGCCCTGGCGATATACTTCCGGATGGTACCGTGTATATGACTCCTGAAACAGACACGATTACAGAAATTGCAGTAGAAGGAGAACGTCGATTGCACTGGGCCTTGATGGTGGCGATGATCTTCGTATACAGTATGGTTGGATGGTTGGTAGCTACTGCCCTTCCACCACTCGCGGCATCTGCAGGATTAATTTCTCTCGCAACCCTCGGCTTCATTTTAGGAGAGCGCTGGGTTCCAGACGAAGGTATGCACATCCTTGGTGTGACTTGGGTCATCATCTCAATGAAACTCCTGTATGGACTTGCAATCGATGCTCATCATTGGGGTTGGATAGAAACTGAGATGCTTGGTGTTGCATTGATTTCATTGGTCGGTGTCAATATATTGGTTGGTTATCGCCATGGTCATGATGCAATTATGGCGCAAGCGACGTTGGTGTCACTGGCCATTGCTTCCGCAGCTGGTTCTGTAGGAGGAGAACTTGGTATTGCAGTCATGATCTTACTTGCTACCATGCTCCTGCATGGTCTTGCACTACACCGTCAAAGTGGGAATCTAGCATCCCTTGGTATTGCTTCTAGCCACCTTTGGATTGGGCTTCATGCAATTCAATCCAATCCTCTTGAGATTGGTGCCCTTTCGATTCTACCACTCAGTGACCCAATGCCTCTATTCCTTTTAGCACTCGCAATCACTGGCATAAACGGGGCCATGGCGGCTCGATTTGCACGTGAGGAGAACTGGTTTAGCAAAGGTATCTCGATTGTAGGACTTGGCAAACCCGGATTGTGGGGTGTCTCAATTGGCATAGGAATGATTGGCTCACTTCTACTGCTTGCGAGCGGTCGAGATACAACCAGTTATGCCCTTGGAATTTTAATGGTACTTTTGGCTGTATATGGGGGCTCCTACCTTGTTGTTCGAGGCGTCGATGCCATGGAAGTTCTGAAGCCATTAGTGGCATCACTACCAGTCCTTCTGTTCGTCCTTGTCATTCAAGAAACTGATGGATTTGATAGCCCAGTTCAATTTTCAGGTTACGAATGTTTTGCTGCCTTATCTGCGTTGGTGACAATCGGTATGTTACTACGACATCAATCCAATGTGACCGATAGAGTACTTTGGATTGGTAGTTTGATTCTAATGCTATTGCTTACAATACTCATTCCTTCGGAAGCATCAGATGCTGGAGGTGACGAGGGACGCCTTCTCCTCATCTCATTTGTTTTGGTTCATCTTTTCACAGCCGCACTAGCGATTGGTCGTGACTCACCGAGTATTGCTGGAGTCACAGTATTGGCACCTTGGTTATGGATGTTCTTGCATCGTTTGTGGACCTCTTCATTGGAGAATTTCTCAAATGCCCGAGACATGGATGTAAGCAATTGGGATGTGATTTACATTGATCCAAAATTCGTTGCTATTTACCTGACAATTGCTGCCTTGTTGCAATATCCAGTGAATGTTAGATTGGGCGATACTGGTGTCAATCTTGCAGGTAAACTAGTGGGTTCGACAGAACTTTCCGCGCGCCTGCGTGATTCTGGAATGATGAAACTCTGGAATCTGGGTCTAATCTCAGGACTGGCAGTATGGGTGATGTTCATCGATTCGGCTCAGGATATAGGGTGGTATTCAGTGGTAGGGTTTGCAACATTGGTACTGATTCACGTGTTGGCTGAAGCTCAAGGCCGACATCAAGGAAATCCCAGATTTATTTTACTCGCCATTGCCATTTCGATGTATGTATTCCAGTGGGATGTAGGAGTGGATGCGATTTGGGTTTGTATTCTCACAGCCTCTTCTCTGACGATTGCACTTAGTCGTCGCGAGGAAGGCCCCGATTCGGCCTTACTTTCACTCATGATTGGTTTACTGACCATGCAGATTGCCCTCTTTGGATTAGACCGACAAATTGTCTTCCCTTTGATTGATCCTGAACCATTTACTCGAACAGAAACGGGAATGACTGTGCTGATTGCAAGTGCAGCCATACTAGCAGTTTATCTCCCGCGCGCGAGTAAATTGGAGAAGATTCTGCAGCCAGCAATTGCATCTGTAATTATGCTCAGTGTACTGATTTGGTCCGTTTCCGTAGAGGATATACATTGGTCAGAATCAACATTGGCGGTTGCAATTTTCGTCATCACAGCGTTATACCTGGCCGCCCAAGGTGAACTGAGAGCAGAATTGAAACAGGTTGGCAAGCGCGAAGCACGTCTTGCCAACATTGCAAGACGTCAACAAATTGCTGCTGCATTAGCAGCAGGCGAGATATCATCAATATCTTCTGAGCAATCAGCAATGCTTGAGGGGCCTGCAAAGTCTTCCTTGGAACTCCCTCAAATGACTTCTCCAGATTCCACAGACCTTGTGGCACTTGATTTGGATGAAGAAATACCATTAGACATGGTACGAGGCTCTCAGTTGTACCACTTCGCTGATGAGAAACTTGCAGAAAAAGCAGCAGCAGATCCAACTGGTGAATTGGCCCGGTCAATTTCTCAAGCAATTTCGAAGGGTGAGGTCAAGATGGCCGACTCTGAATTGTACACGTTAATTGACAAACAGCGCAAGCGCCGCCGTAAGGCTGGAGCTCATGGAACTGAAGAGATGGATTTGCTTGTTGGCGATATCCATCATCGCCCTGTCATCGTCATTTCTTTCATCGTAGCGACAGCTCTTGCCGCTTGTTGGTTTGCTTGGTCCAATGCTGACTTAAACCCAGGTTTGATGTTGATGGTGACAATCTTCTCACTTGCATTAACTTGGATTTCAAGACAACGTGCAAAAGTGCAACATCTTCGATTACCGGACGTGATGGGTATTGAATTACCGTTTGCTGTAACAATGCTCGCATTGGGCCTTATCTATTTGGTCGGCCATTTCGGTCATTTAGGTTCACCAAATGTTCAACTTGACCTTCTCGTCCTCTGCTTTGCTTTACTTGGATTAGGCGCCATTTCGCTCTATGGACGCGACGATTTGGCATGGAGAATTCCAAGTGTTTTAGAATGGATTATTTTGATTTTGATGCTCACTCGAGTTGCAGGCTCATTATTCTACAATGCAGTTCCATTTCCATTGTCTGTCAACCCGCTTGATTCTGAACCATCGATGATGGATTGGATGGTTCCATGGCTTTTCCATGAGGGCACATTACTCCTCCTAGTATTCGTCTGGGAATGGATAGAAGGATTCCGACGAAAGCGTTCGATGAGTGACCATCGTGGAGCCGCAGGTCGCGGTTTCTTTGCTCTCAGCGTGGTATTCATTTCCGCAGGGCCTGCAGGTATTATTGCAGCCCTTCTTTGCTTACGTCGTTCGTTTGATTGGAAACAGCCAGCTGGAGCGGCTATTTCCATTCATGCAGCGCTTGGCTCACTACTTGCCTTCATGGCATGGACCGAATCCGAAACCATCTACACGTACTATGAATGGACAATTCTTGGTGTTGCACTCGCAATGGTTCTAGGGCATCTATACACGGTATTATTGGACTTGCCGAAATGGACTACTGCTTGGCTATGGAATGCACATCTATTGTTACCAATCGGCATTATGGCTGTTGTAGGTTGGTCTCCTTGGCTTGTTGTAGGTTGCCTTGGGTTGTCTTTGGTCACGTGGGTTGGTGGAATTCTGCAGTTGCGCAGAGGAATGCGAATCACGGGTGCATTCGACCTTGTTCTTGCAATCGCAGTATGGCTGTTGATTGTTCAAGACGGTGTTTTGGATTCGCAGATGCTCTTGTTGATGCTCCTTGCATTGGGTATTGAATTGGGTATTGTCGCATGGCTGGGAACCCGTCATCAACTTCAGTTGTCTCAGGATTAATCGTCATTTTTGAGTAAAAACGTGCGAATATTGATGCAGGAGCGTCTTTGAAGAGTAATTGTGAGCGGTTCTTGGATATCTGATCGTCCCGAGGCTGAAGAGCACCCAGTCGTGCCTATTGGCTTCAATGAGATGACCGTTCCACGCATTGCGATATTGGCGAGTATCGGAACTGCATTTCTATTGTTGATATCTAGTATTTGGATTGGATTAGGCGCGTGGTCCTTCCTCAAACAATTCGATGATTCTGTGGAATTTACATCATCTACGGTTTCTGAGGAAGACATTCAGTTAGACGGGCGTTGGACATGGGAGGCGACTTTGTTATTCTATGATTGCGAGGAACGCGATGGTAGTTGGGATTGGCCCGATAACCTCGCATCTCAGGATGAAACATTTTGGTTACCTGGCGAACTTCGTTGTCTTTGGAGGCATCAAGGCCAAGGTGATTTTGCCCATCTCGCAATTCACAACGTCGATGACAACAATTCATTGCCATTGTCAATCAAGGTCACACATTCAGCGATAAGTATGGATGGAGAAGGTCAGGGCATACTGCTAGATGTCGATGCGGGTGATGCAGTTGTTGTTCCACTTCGACTTGAAGCAGATGTCGAAGATGGTACAATTTTCACAGTAACATTAGAGCACGTATCTTTTCCCTCTGCAGTCGTAAGCCTTGATGTAGAGATAGAATCGAGTGGAGAACGAGACCGCCATGCACGTAGCGAACATCTTGACGTGGACTACTACGTAAGTGACGTTGATACAGGTGATTACATCGATGACGGAACATTAGCTGCTTATGCTGGCGAAGATCCCCGGTGTGGAAATGATGGCTTACCATGGATTTGCTACATTGAAGGTTTTGGTTGGGGCCTAGTTGGTTTGGATATCAACAACATTGACTTGACTAGTGGGACAACACACACAATTCTCCTACCACCTGATTTAGCATATGGGAATAGTGAGGGACATGAATATCAGGACACATGGATGCTGTTTGAATTGACACTGAATCGGCTATTGCCGGCCTGATGTTGCTTGCGAAAGTGAAATGTCCATTGACATCTTGCTCAGTTCATGGCAATCCAACCGGTGGTGATGGTTGCTGATGAGAATGCTAGAATATTCGCAGAAAGTATCGCTTCTGGTGAATCTGAACCCGATGGTCCTACACTACATTCGACAAAGGAGATGCGCCGCCTAGCTACACCTTGGAATGTATCTATGGCACGGGCAGAATTGGTTGATTCCGGTGAGTTGCCCCCTGGAATCATCCTTGATCCTGCTTGTGGAAGCGCGATGCAATTAGCTGCATTTTGTACTACATTGAATCGCCCGGGCCTAGGAGTTGAGTTGTCTGGTGCGGTGGCCCCCCTCGCTTCGGTAAATTTAGCCAGAACTGCAGAGTGGACGGGAAAAGAATGGGGTAACTCCAGCCGAATATTATGGGGAAATGGTGTAGATTCAGCACAAATAATTTCTACATATTGGGAAAACGTAGGCGAGAATCATCCTATTGCACTCCTTCACGTTGATCCAGCACGCCCTACTGATGCACAAAATCACACACTAGATGAGATGCAACCACGGCTTGGTGAACTACTACATGCTTGGGCCCCACATCTTCCCAGAAATCCGGGATTGATACTCGATTTATCGCCTCGGCTTTCCAATCATCAACGTACTGAAGTTGATGCAATAGTATCAGATGTCTGGCCAAATGTACCTACCACATGGCAATGGATGACTCAAGGTAGAGGGCGCATTGATCGTTTGTCATTGTGGATTGGCGCAGTCGCAGATTCTCAGCCGAACCGGTTGATTCGCTTGGGTAAAGATGGAGGATTTTCAGGCATCATCACGGGTGAATCAGAATCCGCAGTTTCCAATCAAACCGAAGTCGAAATTGGTGAGCATCTCACTATAGCTGACCCATGTTTGATTTCAAGCGGTTTGTCAGAAACATGGAAGAACACCGCCTCAATGAGTAACCCAAGATGGAACACAATCACAGGCCGGAGGCCTATTCTAATTAGTTCAGAACCCATTCTTTCGACATATCATGAGCTTCATGTCAGTGAAGAAACGTATGCCTCCACATTTTCATTTGTTCAAATATCAGGAGAAGTCGTCGCACAGATTTCGGCATTGAATTTTGAATCAGCACCGCAAGCCGCCCAAATCGCGGCAGATTTAGGGATTTCATCTCTCAAAATTCGCTGTACTATCGATCCCGAAGTCCAGCCAAAATTACAGTCACTTATCGATCGGGAAATCCGCAACCTATCCACCCAAGACTCGTCGTTTTCAGGATTTATCGCCGAGGTCAGCAATGGGCATGTTATTTGCAAAGAACACACCGATTCTGCCCCGTAGGGGCATTTGACACACTGCGAGTCGTTCATATAGGGGGGTCGAGTCGCGAGGTTGCTTCACATGAGGCCACTGGGCAACCGGTGAACAGGGGAGGACCCGAAAATGGCAAAAATAGACGAATCAGAGCTTGGTGATGATTTCAACTACATCCTCAGGCTTGTTGATACAGACGTAGATGGCTTAACTCCAATCGGAATGGGCCTGATGAGTGTTCGTGGCGTAGGTGCCCGAACTGCACTCGCTATCTGCGATATCGCAGATGTAGACAAGAGTAAAATGGGCGGTCATCTGACCGATTCGGAACAAGAGAAAATCCGACAAGCAATTGAGGATTATCCAACCAAAGTACCACTTTGGATGCTAAATCGCCAGCGAGATATCGAAACCGGTGATGAATTACATCTCTTTTCAATGGATGTTAAGATGACTCAAGAGGATGACATTGCAAGGCTTCGTGCTACGAAAGCATATCGCGGTTTGCGACATGCGGCTAGAAAGCGCGTGCGTGGACAACGAACACGCTCGAATGGACGAACAGGATTGACGCTCGGCGTCCAGCGAAAACAGTGAGGTGATTGAATGGGACATCCAAAATTCGCTCGCCCCAAGTATGATTCACCCACCCATCCGTGGAAGAAGAGTCGCATTGAAGAAGAACACGACCTCAAAGAGCAGTATGGCTTGAAGAAGGTCGGTGGAATGAAAGAGATTTGGAAGGCCAAATCAAAACTCCGCCGTTGGAGGCAGAACGCAATGAAACTAATTGGTAGAGTAGATACCACAGAAGGACATTTTTCTAGGGAAAAGACCGATTTGATAGATTCATTGTATCGCCGTGGTTTGCTTGGAGATGGCGCAACACTCGACGATATTCTTCAGATAAACGTACACCACGTGCTTAGTCGCCGTTTGCAGAGCCAAGTATACTACCGCGGCTTGGCCGCTTCGCCGCGACAAGCCAGACAATTGGTGGTTCATGGGCACATTTCCATCGGTGATCAAAAGATGACCGTACCAGGATACATTATTTCGCGGGATGAGGAGAACATTTTGTCATATCATCACACCTCTCCTTTGACAGATTCAGGCCACCCTATCCGCAAAGAAATCGAAGAGATTCGTGCAACTGCAGAATATGGTGAAGATGGTGAAGAAGGCCATACAGATTCAGCGACTGAAGAAGTAGTAGCAGGCGAACCTGAAGAGGAGACGAAAGAAACTGCAGAAGGAGGCGATGAATGATGTCCCACAAAGCAGTACTACACATTTACAGTTCTTACAACAACGTGCTTTTGACAGCTACAGACCTCACAGGAGCCGAAACTCTAGCGAAGGTTAGTGGTGGACAAGTTACGAAAAAAGCAAGTGATGCTGGTGGTCAATTTGCATCTACTCGTGCAGCAGAACAAATCGCAGATGCGCTCCGAGAAAAGGGATTCACTCAGGTTATCTGCAAGGTTCGAGGTGTGGGTGGCAATAAATCACCGAATACTGGCCCGGGTGCACAAGCTGCAATTCGGGCTTTGACACGTGCAGGGATGACGATTACAAGAATTGAGGATGTAACACCAATTCCTCATGATGGAACAAAAAAGAAGGGTGGACGTAGAGGTCGCCGAGTTTGATTAGGAGATGAAAATATGGTAAAAATCGAAATCCTGGAAGAACAAGATAATCATCTAAAATTGATTCTGAAGAAGACCGATCGCGCATTTGCAAGCGCGCTTCGACGCACGTTGATGTCAGATGTACCGAAGATGGCAATTCACAAGGTAAGATTTGAACTTGGTACCGTGGAGGATAGTCAGACTGGAGAATCATTCGAATCAATTGGTTCAATACCTGATGAAGTCATTGCCCACCGCTTGGCAATGATTCCAATCCCTACCTTCCATGACGAGTTTTGCTTCCTAGAAGAAGATCCTGCCAATGATGGTTTACCTCGAGATGAATGGGGTAGTCCCGCGAGCCAAATTATCTATCATTGCAGTGTTCGAGGAACTCCGGAAGGACACCTTGTAACAGCCGCAGATTTGAACGTTCTTGGGGAAGATAAATTGCAGATTCCTGAAGTTTATCGTGATATAGCAATTACGAAATTGTTTGCTGGCCAATATCTGGAATTCTATGCATATGCAGTCTTGGGTTTGGGTAGTTCTCATGCAAAATGGAACCCAGTAGCTGGTGTTTCCTTCACCGCTCGAAGAATTGCGAACATTGAGAAACCTCGAAAGGCAAAAGCTCTGTGGGATTTGAACCTTTCAATTACATCTAAGGATTTCAAGAATGGAAAACTTGAGGATGTCATGAAAGTCAATCAACTTGCGCAAGAAATGCACCATGTAGGTGATGGAACCGATCGTGTTGATGCTTTCGATAACGCAATTACATTCGAAGAAGTTCCTGGAGAGTTCCTCTTTAGTTATGATACGGATGGTTCAATGTCTGCTAGAACAGCCTTCAATACAGCATGCAAATCACTGGCTTCTCGCTTCAATAACCTTACCGTTGAATTGGAAGAAGTACTTTGAAGCACCAACTTCAGAGACATCTTGGTGATACAATGCAAGGGTTCGCCCACGTGGGCGGTCATATCACGCTGATATTCAGTATACACGATGATTCTACAAATCTTCTTGAGCAAGGAAGCCGAGGAGCTGGCTTATCATTGGATCACGGTATTGAAATTACAGCAATTGCCAACGCGGGCTCTGGCCAAATTTCGGTTGAAGGAGAGTTTGGAAACGAAACACTTCATCAGTCTGTTCTCAAGGAATTGAGTATATTTGTTCCAGATGTTCTATCATATGATTGGATTATTCATCAACGCACAAAATTGCCAATCTCTCAGGGTTTCGGACTTTCTGCAGCAGGTGCAATTTCTTGCGCACTCGCTATACAGAATGCTCTGAAATTACCTGAGGAAAAATCTCGAGCTCGTGCAATTCATGTTGGCCATCGTGTCGAACGTCAATTGTCTGGAGGACTGGGTGACGTTGCTGCATTGTATGCTGGTGGGGTTGAGCTTAGATTGGAGCCAGGTTGCCCACCTCTGGGGAATGAATTAGGAGGTTCTGGCGCAGTCGTATCATGGTTTCAAAAAATCCCTGCAGTTGTTTGTTGGCGCCAAACTGCGAGTAGGCACACATCAAGTTACATAGATGACGGGAATTGGAAACTTGCAATACGCGCAGCTGGAGAACGCTCCCTCTTCGGTTTACGTGAAGGTACTTGGGAATCATCACGCTGGAATGAATTACTTGATGCCAGTGCAACATTTGCAGAACAATCAGGCTTGTTGGAAGATGCTCAACGTATCGAATTACTACACCAGATTGGTGGAGCAATTATCTCATCATCATTGGTCGATTCCTCCCTCGCGGTTAGATTGTGCATGCTAGGAGAAAGTGCAGTGATTTTACCCTCTAATCTCACAAATGAACAGGCCAACGATTGGCAGCAGGACTTAGTTCGTTCATTAACTGAAAGGGGACTTGGAGCCTTGGCTGTGAACATCGCTGATGATGCCCTTAATCTCCATTCTCCCTCTCAAGATTGAGACGCTTATTGTGTTCGATTAATTCTGTTAAATCGATTGGACTGGCATCAAGTAGCACGGCTCCTTTGAGCCTCAACCCCTCACAGAAACCGTGTCGAAAAATAATGGCTCCATGACCCCATTCCTCGACATAACGATTCACTTGCTTCTGCGTCTTTTTGCGTTGGAAAGAAAGGTTAGCACCATAGAAGTGTTTAGCATCAATCCATGCTACTGGAACCCCGTTTATTTTTACATGATCTAACATTAGTAAATCAGGCGTTCTAACTGGTCGCCCTTCAGTTTCGACCTGTTCTTTCAGTAGGTCTGTTTGTGTTCTAAATCGGATATTATTCGCTCTGAAATGGTCACAGAGAACTTTCTCGAATAGATCTGCAGCGTGATGGGTTTCGGTTTGATTGACATGCGTAACCCGATCTTCTGCCTCTGCTTTTCGAAATTCCTCAATATCTCTCTTCTTCAATTTCTTTTCAGGTTCCCTCAATGCTTCCTTGATACGATTTTTTGACCAATTCCTTGCCGTGAGAATGGCGCGGAATAAATTCACAGGAGGGAAATCAAATCTTTTTGAGAGTGAAAGGACACTCTCTCCCCCATCATATCTTCTCAACATCTCTCTTGCCCTTCGTTGTAATCTGCCATGGCTGAAGACAGCTTTCTCTTGATTAAGGGCAGCTCTCAAACTAAGCGCTTGTTCAAGTGTTATTGGACGGTTTCCTATTTGATCTGCAATTTCATCAACGCGTTCGTCATCAAGAAATCCAAATTCTCCAGGGTTGATGACAATCTCACCAACCTCTCTCTCAATTTTGTTTGGAACTGGATTTAATTTCCAATTGAGATTCACAGATTTTGGTGGTGGCTCAATCTTAACATTCAATCCCATTGGCTTGGGTTTTCGGTCAAAACGTGAATTAGCACGTTGAATAGATTCAACATCTTTCGAATCATTCTTTGATTTACCACTCCCCCTTTGTCGCGAACCTCCACGCTTGCGGCGTCGAACTTTGCTCGATTTGGACGCACCTTTCTTTGGTGCTTTGGAACCAGAGGGAGTAGAACCCGATTTCGGCTTCTTCTCTGTACTCACTGGAGATTGCCAGCAGTCGAAGGTTCATGAATCCGTTGTAGGTGAACGATGCCTTCTAGCGGCGTAAAGGTCGTAAACAAAATTTCGAATCGGTTTTGGAATCAACCATAAGATACATCCAATGATTTTCCAAAATGGAGACAACCTCCACAGAATATGACAGACTGCGGTTGAGCGTGAATACCAATTATTCCCGGAATATACGATTACAGAATCATGTGCATACAGATTTTCTGGACATCCGGCCAATACAGCATCACCCTCTTCAGATTCTTGCGCAATGAGTTTGAATTTGGCTTTCTTATCTCGTTTCTTAATCCATCTAGCCCAACGATTACAGGAAGAACAAAAGCCGTCAAAAACAACGACAACCATGTTTTCACCTTAACGCCAAGCAATACCCGGCTCTAGAGGCATACTTGACTTTGCTTTGCCAGCCACATCTTCTCCTTCACCAGCCACGTGGACAACTACTTCAGGGATTTCTAGAGCATTTGAGATGAATGTAGCATTCTCAATCAGAAAATTTGTTTCATCGAAGTTTGTAGAAATTAGCATTCGTTGTCCATCCGAATAAGTATGAATTCGCCCCCGACGTTTCTTATGCCCCACAACAAGATTACGCCATAACTGCATAACATCTCCACGCATAACTTCATCTTGGAAAATCGCTTGTGTCTGAAGGAATTTATTACCACCTTCTTTGAAATCAAAATCCTCAGAATACATTCTAGTAGCACTCATTGTCAAGTCTTTTTTCCAAGAGGTTGCAGTTTGAATCACAACAGCCTGTAGTGGTCCATCTGAGTGTCTTTCTGCAAGTTGTCGCACATTTCTTGCATTGTTGATAACTTCTCGCAGATATTCTTCCTTTGCGATTACCGCCAAATCCTGCTTAGTCGTTTGCTCCAGCTTGATTGTGCTTTGAGCAAGCATTCTTTCATTTCCGAGCGAGTGCCACCATTCCTCAGCGAGATGTGGTGTGGCAGGGTAGAGCATCGAAGCCCACGTTGACAGATAGGATTGTGCAGCAGGTTGGTGATTTCCGCCTCTACGAATATACCATTGCCAGTCAGAAAGCATGTCAAAATGACTGATCATCACTCCATCTCTCAAACTGACATTCATCATTGCGTGTTCCCATTTTGATGCGTTCGCGCGCGCGCGCGCGATAAGCCAATCATCAATCTGGCTAGAATTTCCAGACAGTGTTGCAGCTTGTGCTGGAATTGCATGAATGGCATTCATTTGCTTGAAATTTGCTTCGATTGCAGAGTCAGACCAATCCATTCCGGCTTCAGGGTTCGCCCCGAATAGGATGAACAATCGAACCGTATCTGCTCCATATTTCCCAATCATCGTTTCTGGGCTAACTGTATTGCCGAGACTTTTACTCATCTTCGCAGAACGAGTGGTTAGTTTTTCACCACATGTATCACAATCACTTCCAAACAAATCAACATGATATTCTACATTGCATTGTGCACAAAATGGTGTGGGCGCATTTACCATGCCCTGACAAACAAGACGTGAGAATGGCTCCGAGATTGAGATTAGGCCAGCATCGCGTAATGCTTTGGTGAAGAATCGGGCATAGAGAAGATGCATTACAGCGTGTTCTATTCCTCCGATGTAGAGATCAACACCTCCGCCCATCCAATAGTCAGCAACATCCTTGCTGAAAACGGTGTTATCATTCATAGCGTCACAAAACCGCAAGAAGTACCAACTGGAGTCATAGAAAGTATCCATCGTATCAGTTTCACGTCTTGCATTAGTTCCACAAGAAGGACAAACAGTATTGACAAAATTCGTGTTAGTTGCCAATGGGTTCCCAGATTGGCCTTCTGTGAATTTGACATCAAGGGGCAACTCAACGGGCAAATCTGATGCTGGTACTGGAATCACTCCACACTTATCACAGTGAATGAATGGAATGGGCGTGCCCCAGAATCGCTGGCGACTGAGCAACCAATCTTTCAACCGATATTGAATTGTTCCAGACCCTAGATTTTTTGATTCTAGTGCTGTGATTACTGCTGCTTTGGCGTCAGGGCCATAGAGACCGTCAAATCCATCAAGACCCGAATTTACCATCCACCCAAGTCCTTCAAAAGCCCGACCGGTTTGCTTGGGTTCTTTCCCTTCATCCTCAGATAGAACCTGTAGGATGGGAATATTGTATTTCTTTGCAAAGTCAAAATCACGTTGGTCATGACCAGGTACGGCCATAACCGCACCAGTCCCGTAGGTTGCAACTACGAAATTACCTGCATAAATTGGAACGGAATCTCCAGTAAGTGGATTGGTTGCGTATTTTCCTAGGAATACTCCTTTCTTTTCCCGAATCATATTGATTCTGTCAAATTCTGACATTCTTGCACATTCATCTGCAAGTTCCCGATAATCGGATTCAAATTCAGTTCCAGCAACCAGTTTCTCACACAAATGGTGCTCTGGTGCAAGCGTAACAAAAGTGACACCAAAAATGGTATCTGGTCGCGTGGTGAACGTTTCGATCACATCTGTGCTATCCATAACGGGGAAATGGATTTGTGCACCATGCGACCGTCCAATCCAATTTCTTTGCATTGCTTTTACGTTCTCTGGAAAACCAATTTCTTCAAGGTCATCGAGCAGTTCATCGGCATACTTGGTCATCTTGAGGAACCATTGTGCCATATCCTTCTGTCGAACTTCTCCTGCACAACGCCAGCAACGATTATTCTTCACTTGCTCGTTTGCAAGTACGGTATCACATTCATCACACCAATTCACTGGAGCAGTACGTCTGTCTACAAGGCCCATTTCATGGAATTTGAGGAAAATCCATTGATTCCATTTGTAATATTCCTTGTTTGATGTTGCCAATTCACGACGCCAATCATAAGAGAACCCCATCAATTCTAAATCCGCTCTAATGGATTCAATATTTGACCATGTTACATTGTGAGGGTGACCACCGATTTTCTTCGCCGCATTCTCGGCAGGCATTCCAAACGAATCATATCCCATTGGATAGAGGACATTGAATCCTTTCAACCTTCGAAATCGGGCCATACTGTCGCCAATACTGTAGTTACGAACGTGACCCATATGCATATGTCCGCTTGGATAAGGAAACATCTCAAGGCAGTAGAATTTTGGCATATCTTGATTGGCTTCTGAATCAAACACTTTCGCATCGCGCCATGCCTTCTGCCATTGTCCTTCTATGACACTTGGTTGATAGCCAGACATGCGTCATCCTCACGTGTGCGTGCACCTTCGGTGCACGTTGGCCACTTTGAGAGCCTTCTTCAAGGGTCCTATGAAGACACCCTCATTCAGTGTCAACTGTGAATTCTGAACTATTTACCAGGAAGATAGCTTCACGAGTGAGTTGGTATCGATATCGCATTCCCACTTTCTCTCTCTCAATGAGGCCAAATTTCTGCAATGTTCGTAAATGGTGACTCACAAGTTGTTGACTTGCCTCTAGGCGATGAGCCAACTCTTTCTGTGAGAGATTCACAATGTCATTTTCCGTAGCATCAAGCAATCGTAGAATCTTGCCTTGAAGGCTATTGGGATCAGGCGTCAATAATGGCACAGGCAAGTCATCTTCATCTGTGTTCGACTGGATGCTTGCGGGGTAGAAACGCACCAATCGCCCATCCTTTCGCCGCCAAATTCTCTCTTCGCCCTGCAAATTTTTCAGGTGGTGAGTCAGTTGCCCATTGCTCATTTGAAGAGCCCCTAGTAAAGCACGGAAATGTACGCCTGGATTTGCAGTCAGGTATCCCATGATTCGTCCACGCTGATATTCTCCATCATGCTCTCGTGTACGTCGAACCATTCCAACCAGTCCAATCCCTATTTGCAATGCAGGGATTCGAATCCATTCTGTGTTTCCAATATAGAGTAGTATCATGATTGATAGTGAAGTTGTAGCAACAACCGCGGCTGCAGTAGGTGCATTCTCTATGACAACCTCCGTAGGCGATTCAGAAGATTCGGACACAACAATTTCAGGTGGCTCTGCTGTAATTTCTGGTGTACTCTCATCGATTGTTGAAAGGATTACAATTCCTGGCCATGCTGAGCAATCCCCAATTGCATTTTCCTTTTCCACGTCATAACTACCAGTCATTCCAGGTTGAGGTTTCCATCCTGCATCTTTCATATTGGCAATAAATGACCATTCATTGCCATTGGAGTCGGATAGCAACCAACAACCCTGCTTGGGCTGGGTAACATAGTGCCAGTCCCCCGATATTTCAAAGAATGGCGAATTATTCTCAACAACAATATCTGTGGTCTCAACAACGACATCAGGAGCAGGTTCGAGAGTGAAATATTCAGATATTTGTAAACCATTGTAGGTATGTGCTGCTTGAGTTACGAACGCTGGTATTGAAGTGGTTTGAACAGTAACTAGCCAGGTCCCATTTTCAATAGGTTCTCCGTCAATCACGAAAGGAATGCTGATATCTGCCCACTCATGGGATTGTCTGGATTCCATAGTAATGGTTTGTCCAGTAATTAAGGAACAATCTGCGCTCCATACTTGCCGCACATCTTGTTCATCACCGATGCTCCTACTGAGCATAATCTCCAACGCACAATCCGTAGGCCAATACAAATTGAATTGTTCATCACCCAGATTGTCTAATTGCAAATTGAATACCATCTGTTCATTGAGGCTCCCGGGTTCAAGAATTTCCATTTCATTGACAGTGAAGTGGACATTAGCTTGATGTTGATTCGCGGCTCTACAAATCTCACCACTACCTTCCCCTTCGTAAGTGAAAGCATGTGTTGCAACTAGAGCATTATCTGGCTGAGTCACAACAAGCAGATGCAATCCGTCATCAATTTCACAACCCTCGGAATCTCGAAAATCCCAACTTCCAGTGGCCATGATGTAAGTCTCAAGTGGGGCCAATGTGAATTGAGATCCTCCTGTTGGAACGCAATTTATTTCATTCCTTGTATCATAAACGATTTCTCCCATCGGTGAAAGAACATGCATTTGTGTTGTACATGAATCACTGAATCGTAATTTATTGGGCACATCATCTTGGTTTTGTAATGTGTAATACCATTCCATGTTTTCGGTAATGGTGGTGGTTACAGTTGGAACCACCGATTCTTGAGATAGAATCCCAAGAGCGTGGGATAGTGCCGTATCAACAATAGCAGATGCACCTCGAACACCAGTCATCCTAAACTCAATGGAATATTCTCCATCCTCAGCCCCATCAAAATCCCAGTTCGTCCAACCAAGTGTAATTTCTTCTCCAGATTTGATTATTCCATGACCACAGTTCAATGTAGTTAGAGTATCAACAATATCTTCCACAGTCATTTGTACTCTACAGTTTGAATCAAATGGAATTTGTATATCAGATAAACCGGTGTTTAAGAGACTGACTTTTGTCATTGCAGGCATATCGTCAGTATGTCCAATTTCAGAACCCACAGTTTGTCCGAGAAGGACTTTCATCTCAAGCGACTCAGGCATATCCATCGAGGAATGATAATCAATTGTTCTGTCTGCTGAAAGTTCAGCATCTGGTTGTTCAAATTCTAACGTCAATGTACCACTTGGTGCATTTGCCCAATCCCATTCCCAAGTGTCAAGGACTCGAGTTTGACCCGGTTGTATTGCAAATGCACGATTGAGAGATGGACAAATTCGTTCATCATCTAGGTCCAGAGACCAATCATCATTGCTGATTACCAAATCAAAGGCACACGCTGGATTGTACTGTATTTCTCGCGAAACATCTGCATGGTTACGAATTTTAATCGTAACTTCAAGGGGTGCTTCGTTAGAGTAGTAGAGGCCATTATCTGGTTCATCTATTTCGATAATCATCTCCAATCCATTCGGTGCAACTTCCGCACTGGAACTAAGGGTAAGAGGTGCTAACAATAGCACGGAAATGAGTAGGAGTGCACCTGCTGTTCGGCGGCTGGCTACATCCATCGCATCTTCCCCCTGCATATCTGCAGTATACTACTCCTGTTTGAACCCATTGGCACCCCCCTAGGGGGGGCCAATGCCCCTCAAAACCACTATTCATTGCCGCTATACCGCATTAGGTATGACACTAGCACGAGGGGAGTTTGATGTTTCATACTCAGGAGATGGTGTTGAAATTTGGGTGACCCAAATGGGGCCATACATGAACATGAATACAGCCTTTATTGATCGAGAAAATGGTATTGTTGCAATTGTGGATCCATTCGATGCTAGGCGCTGGCTGAAGGCTTTAGACGCAGAATCTCTCACTCCAACTCACATCATTCTGACACACACACATAGAGATCATACATACGGTGTGAAGAAAATAAGAGATGCGATTCCTGATGTACAGGTGTGGGGTCATGAAGAATCGGTCTCACCGAGCATGCTTGGACGGATTATCTTTAGACGAATGGATTTCACAAATGTTTGGACTCATGGCCCAGATGAAATGGAACAATGGTCTGCAGGCAGAATTCAATTACAGGTAACCCATTCTCCAGGCCACGCTCCAGGTCATGTCACATTTCATGGCCATGGTGTTTATGTTGCTGGCGATTTGCTTTTCACAATGCGATCGGGACGAGTTGATCTTCCAGGAAGTGACCCCCAAGCTCAATGGCGTAGCCTTCGATTTGCACGAGACCTGTTGCGGTCATTGCCACCAAAGTGGAGATTGATTCCCGGCCACCGCTACGATTGGATAGATGGCTCAACACCAGATTGGGTGACAATTGCTGAAGCCTTAGAGCACAATCAATCTCTTAATGCCCCAGATATCGAAACATTCGATGCGTTACCATACAATCGATTCGATGACGAACTCGCAGATTAGAGTAAATCATCAATATTTGGCAATGCAGCAGCTTCTGCTTGTACCTGCTCTTCGTGTAGTTGCCATTGTGCCTTCTCAACATAACCAAGTTCCTTGGCCTTCTCAATCTGACCTTGAGAGAGATAATAATCAATCCATTGCTGACGACGTTGTTGTTCTTCTTCGACAAAGGCAGCATCTTGCATCTGTAATTCACGAATCTCAACCAAGCGTTTTCGAGCACCCATCTGTTTACCAATAAGCGCTACGAAAATTAGCAGTAACAAGGATATGATGACCGCACCTCCGAGGTACATCATCAAGTTTGAACTTTCAGAACCTTCACTCTGATCTTTTGCGTTTGGATCTTCAGTAATCTCGCACTTTTGCCCTTGGAGGTGGATGTCTGGATCAAATGGACAATAATCAGCGTCGTCTGCCCATCCATCACCATCAGCATCTGGGCAACCAAATCGGTCCCCTTGATATGAGAACCCCTTTGTAGTCGGACAGTAATCACCTTGGAAGTCACCCAGGAGGTTGCTATCGCCAAAACTATCCAAATCTTTGTCATTGTATTGCGTAAATCGAAGTGGGAAATCATCGATTAATTTTGCATTTTCATAATACTCACCTGGCCAACACTCCTTACGAGTATCGTTGTAATCGTAATTGTCACCATAACCATCACCATC
>CAYYKF010000002.1:0-18845 GCA_964441035.1 uncultured Candidatus Poseidoniales archaeon | reverse complement strand
AACACTCCTTACGAGTATCGTTGTAATCGTAATTGTCACCATAACCATCACCATCTGTGTCATTCCATTGTGTGGGTTCATCCGGGAATGCGTCGCCAGCTTTTTGCTGATTACCTGTGACATTCTTTGCGCGACGCGTAACAATCAAATCTGGGTCAACATCACAACCCCAATCCAATCCTTCTATTTGGGCACTCGCGATTGAACCCGTCCACCATTCCCAATGTACACCCTCGACGTAATTGTCACCATAGCCATCACCATCACTGTCAAGCCATTGGCGACTATCATTTTCAAAGTGGTCGATTTGGTCAGCCCATCCATCTCCATCAGAATCTGGGCACCCTAGAATTGGATCTTCGCTTGAAGATCCGTTTACTCCTACGCAATCATCCTCGTATGCATCTCCATATCCATCTCCGTCAGCATCTGCATGTTCTAGGGGATTATCTTCGAAAGCATCCTGTGAATCGGGGATTCCGTCATTGTCAGAATCTGGACAACCTCTTGCCTCTGGACTGGTGAATGTACCATATTTGAACGGACACATATCTGGGTTTGAGCCCGTTGCATTGTCTCCGTATCCATCGCCATCAGTATCTCTCCATTGTGAAGGGTCATCTGGGAACCAATCGCCATTGTCTCCATGCGGAGAGTCCCCAAATCCATCACCATCTCTGTCTGTACATTGTTGCCCGTCTAATGGGAACAAATCAGGATTATTTCCAGTTTGATTGTTACCGCAAGAGGAAGTAACACTGTTTTTGTTGAATCCGTCTCCATCATAATCGGACCATTGGGTTGGATCATTAGGAAATACTTCACCGCTATTTGCATATCCATCGCCGTCATAATCCTCACAACCATACCATTCTTGGTAGAGATATTCTTCATTTACAGCATCCCAAGTATCTATGGCCAAACGACTTGTACCTGCCTGACCTGGGCAGTGGTCTCCTTCAACCCCAGAACTATTGTCACCAAATCCATCACCATCGGAGTCGTGCCATTGTGTGGGCTCATCGATGAATGCATCAGCGTCTCCAGCTGGACTCGCTAATCCCTCTCCTTCACCCGCGTGACCTGGGTCTGACCAGCCATCGCCATCGCTATCTGGACAGCCTAATCGATCCCAAATTGAATTGCCCCAAGCAAGTGGACAACCATCCGAGTAATCGGTGAATGGTTCGTCTCCAATCCAATCGCCATCTGTATCATTCCATTGTTCTGGATTAAGTGGGAATGTGTCGATATCGTTCATCTGTAGCGGTGTCATTGTTGTAATGAGTTGTCCGGGCCATGTTTCACCGCTGAGACTCGCAACAGCAGACCGATAATCAATCCAAGAAGCGTTGGCAAAATTATCACCATATCCATCCTCATCGCTATCTGCCCATTGTGTAGGATTTTCATCAAAATAGTCAACTGAACCGTAAGGATTGGGGTCGCGTGGGTCGTCTACATTGGAAGGATATCCATCTCCATCAACATCAGCCCATTGGTAGGGGTCATCATCGAATGCGTCACCATCATTTGAATATCCATCGCCGTCGTCATCGGGGCAACCAAAGACATCCATGTATGATGTTCCGAAGACATCTGGACAAGAGTCAGGCTCATTTGCAGGTGCAGCGTTATCTCCGAAATTATCGCCATCCGTATCATTCCATTGTGTTCCATCTTCAGGGAAAGCATCATCAGGATTTAGATATCCATCTCCATCCATGTCTGGATTGACAATCCAGTGGTAAAGTCCCTCGTCGTTTCGAGTATGTGCAGATATGATGTGATTTCCATCTGGATGCCAATCAACACCATTGATGGTCCCACAGTTGTTTCCTCCACCGCTACTCGTACAGCCGCCTGGACGAGGAGCAGATAGCGTGTCTACGTTGTTACCATTGTCTGCATTGTAAATGTGGATGCTTGCTCCATCTGATCGATAATAGGAGTGAGAAAATGCGACTTGAGAAGAATCGGCCGACCAAGCAGTATCCATGCAAGAGGTTGAAGTGGTGTAAGACCACAGTTGTGACCCTGTGTGTGCATTGTAGACTCTTTCACGAGCATCATTTCCACCCCATCCAGAACATGCTGAAATCATATTCCCATCAGGAGACCATGCAACAGCATTCAGGTCACTGAATGCGTTTATTGATCGATTGTTAGCCCAAGTATTTGTGTCCAAGATGAATAATTTCTCATCACCACCAATCGCAAGACGATTACCATCTGGACTCCAATCCACGGAATAGAACTGATCGTCTCCGCCGGGTTCAATTGATTGAATCAATGACCCATCGACTGCACCAAAAATCTCAATTTGACCATCTCCGCTGTTGCCATCTCGCTTTCCAGTGACAGCAATCATTGTCCCATCTGGACTGTATTTCAATTCATCAGTTTCTTCGCCATTCACATCAAATGTATTGTCCAACGCCCCAGTGGTAGAGTTGTATATTCGCACTTCTAAGTCATATGTTAGTATAGCAACGTGTTCACCATCTGGTGACCATGCAATATCAGCACCACTGTCACTTACACTAATCGTTCGAACAGCAACTCTTGTTGAAGTATTGTGAATTCTAAGATCTGCCGAGCCACTGCCTCCCCAACCACTGTTCTCAAGTCCCATATAGCGGTCACCACTAGGACTGAATTTGACCATGGAGAAATCATCTCCTGAAAATTGAACAGCGAATTGTTGATAGCCACCTGTAGACATAACCCATGCGTCATTCTTGTCGCTATATCCATCCCCATCTTGGTCGGGACAGCCTGTACGATCAATCGTGCTATTTCCTGCTGCGAGTGGGCAATCATCAACCCCATCATCGGTTCCATCCCCATCCATATCATCCGCTGAAGCAGTGGACAAAACCAGAGTACTTGCAATCATCAAGATGGCTAGGAAACAGGCCCGGAATTTCGGAGAGGTGGGACCTAACACTCCCGACGACATGAATCCGGGTCTTTTCATTATCAAAAGGAGTTCCGGTCTTCTTGCATCACGCGCGAGCGCGCGTGAGGGGGACCTTAAGGCGAGAAGTTCAACAGGATGGAGCCAGAGGCCGACATGATGCCGAGCAATGATCTCAGGGTTCATATCGCTGTCGAAGACCGCATTCTTTTGCATTTATTGGAGCAGGATGATCAAGCAGATTTGTATATGGTCAGGGCCGCAGTCACACGTCCAGGGATTGCAGAGGCTTGTGCTTTACATCCTCCAAATGTGAGTAGAACCATGCGCTCTCTCTTGAAGAATTCATGGGTTAGTGAACATAGCCGAACAGTTCGTGGTGAAAGTCGCCGCCAAAAAACATGGCAACTCACTGATAATGGTCGTGAACAAGCGAAAATCCGCGTTCGTGAATTGGGCTTGACCCCAGTATTGATTCGTGATGAAAATGGGAAATTACTCGAAGTGGTTGCCAATCAAGCAAGTGATCGATTGTCTGCGGATTTGAGTTTACTACAGGTGTTGATGCATGCTCAGCATGAAGGAGTCCTTACCTTCGGCGACATTCGTTTTGGTTTGATTCAATCCCGTGATACTGAAGATAAACCGGCACCTGGCCGAATAACACTAGGTGCTGGTGCTCATGCAACTTATCACACCGAACCTCCTCAAACACGTGAAGTTCATGGTAGAAATATAGAGATGGAAGAACTTGATGCATGGTTCGATTCAAGAAATCCATGTATGCTATTGAATGGTATTGCTGGAATTGGTAAATCAACACTTGCAGCGCATTGGTTGCGGCATAGAATGGAGTTAGATTCACAACTATCCGTATGTTGGTACCCTTGCCAACCTTGGGATTCAGCCCTTGGGTTAGCAACATCTCTCCTGCATCGCGTTGGGATTGATGCTGCCCATGACCCGCATCAGTTGATGGAAACATTACCACTTACACCCGGTTCAAAACTCGATATCGATGCCTACCGCCGTCTTCTATTATCCTACATCACCGATCCGACTGTTTTACGTGAAAGATTTTCTGAAGGTGAGAAACTAGCGCCTCCATATTTCCTTCTCGTCTTGGATGATGTTCATCATTTAGCAGAGGAAGCTCAGGATTTGCTTGGGGCCTTACTGCAAATAGCGGACGCATCTCCATTGCGAATGCTTCTGATTAGTCGAACCACGCTTGGGTTCTACGACCGTCGCGATGTGCATACAAGAGACAGGGTGAATGAACTAGCATTGACTGGACTTTCAGAGGAAGCATTGGATGCTTGGCTATCTGATATGCCGGGTAAAGAAATGCCATCGGCATCAGAGATTCTAGAAGTGACAGGTGGGCATCCATTAGCGATTGAACTTCTGGAAATGTATGGTGAGGTTACACATGGAGATTGGTTACGTTTCTTGGATGAAGAAATTCTGGAAGTTCTACCAGAAAAAGAACGGGAATTACTTGCAACTTTGGCCGTCTCTGAACTACCAGTGCCTTGGGATGTATTGGCTGCAGCCTGTGAACACGATGGTCACCCGCCTACAGTTTTGTTGGAGCGTGGTTTACTGCTTGAACTGAATGATGGCATGTGGTTACACGAAGCCCTTCGGGAGCGCTTGCTGAGAGAGGTCGGAGCCCCTCAGGACGAGCGTAGAAAGAAACTCGATGCTGCCCGTATGACATAAGGCAGCGTGAGTTCTCTCCGCAGCACCTTTTCAATCGGCGAAACATCCCTTTTAGCGCAGTACAGGGGCCAACCATTTAGCCATCTCTTCACGGCTCCAACCTTTACGGGCTGCGATGTCATTCAACTGCCCCTCATCTATCGTTCCAATAGAGAAATATCTTGCCTCGGGATGCGTGAAATATAGTCCACTAACGCTTGATGCCGGAGATGTGGCACAAGACTCCGTCAGATGGAAACCGTGTTTCTCTGCATTGAGTATGGTGAATAGAAGACGCTTCTCACTGTGATCAGGACAAGCAGGATATCCAAACGCAGGTCGAATAGAACGGTACTCGCCTGCATGAATGGACTCAATCGTGATGCTGGTATCATCAAATCTCAAGGCAGAACGAATCCTCTTGTGCAGTAACTCTGCAGATGCCTCTGCAAGCCTATCTGCCAGAGCTTTGACAAGAATTGCTGAATAATCATCACCCTCGTCTTCGAAGAGCGAGCACAGCACATCTACCCCTTGCACAGATACTGCGAATGCACCTATGTGGTCTTGATGAGAATGTCCTTCAGGAGATATGTAGTCTGCCAAACATAGATTTTCTTTCAATCCTTCTTGTTGTTGTCTGAGAAAGTGGAAGCGGCCAATTTCCGCTGTTCTTGACTCATCGAAAACGATGATGTCGTCTGAAGACGAATGGGCCGGCCAGAAACCCCTCAAAGCCTTGATTCGAAGGGAGTCTTCAGAGATTATGCGATTCAACATGCTCAACCCATCATCATGCAGTTCACGTGCCGCTTCGCCCCTCTCCGGATGCTCAAGGATGGCAGGATAAGTTCCCTTCAATCCCCAAGCAACGAAGAAGAACGTCCAATCGATGAACTCGACCACCTCTCTGATAGTGATTACTTCCTCAGACACTCCCAATTCGTCGGGTGTCGGGTTTGTATCCTCATCATAGAGAAGAATTGGTTTCTTGGAGCGTGCTTTTGAGAGTTCCAGGACCCCTTTAGATGATTTCTTGGAGTAAATCTCCCTGATTTTCTGCTGTTCTGATTTGAGCGAGGAAGAAAAGTCCAGTTTTCTTTGAGGATCGAGTATTGAATTCATCACACCAGACACCAGAGAGGCGTCCCTAACGTGGATGACCATGTCATGATATTCTGGCGCTATCTTAATCGCAGTATGCTTTTTGGAAGTAGTTGCTCCACCGATGAGGAGAGGAATTTGCATATCCATTCTAGTCATCTCTTCCGCTATTTTACCCATCTCATCTAACGAAGGCGTGATTAGACCTGAGAGTCCAATAGCGTCGGCACCAACCTCCTCGGCCTTGGATAGTATGTCCGCTCTCGGAACCATCACCCCGAGGTCATGAACTTGGTAATCGTTACACTGTAGAACGATGCCAACAATGTTCTTGCCGATATCATGGACATCTCCTTTGACGGTTGCCAGCACAATGTTGCCCCGTCCACCACTGATTTTTTGATTGCTATCCATATGGGGTTCAAGTATAGCAACAGCTCTCTTCATCACGCGTGCACTCTTAACAACTTGAGGAAGAAACATCCTACCGCTGCCGAACCGCTCACCGACTACTGCCATACCATCCATCAGAGGTCCTTCTATGATATCCAATGGCTCAGTAAATACTTCCAACGCCTCACCGACATCACTCTCCACCCAATCGGTGATGCCATTGATGATGGCGTGGCCGAGCCTATCCTCAAGAGATGATGAACGCCATGCGTCACGGGAACTCTCAGTGGTAAGGTCGCCATCAATTTTCGCAACCAATTCCAAGATTTTCTCTCCAGCCAGTGGATCGGTGTTCAGGACGAGGCTCTCACAGATGGTACGTAGATCAGGATCGACGTTTTCATAGATGGTTAAGTGGGCAGGATTAACGATTCCCATTGAGAGTCCTGCATCGATTGCATGGTGCAAGAAAACCGCATGGATAGCTTGCCGTATCACATCGTTTCCACGGAATGAGAAGGAGAGGTTGCTCACTCCACCGCTAACCATAGAACCATCACATGAATCCCTGATTTCTTTGGTTGCTTCGATGAAATTTACAGCAAAGGGAGAATGCTCTTCGATCCCTGTTCCGATTGCGAGGATATTTGGATCGTGGATGATATCAGTGGGATGGAAACCTACCTTTTCAACAAGAATGGATTGTGCTCTCTGCGCTATCGCGACCTTTCTTTCAGTCGTCTCCGCCTGACCCTTTTCATCGAACCCCATCACGATAACGGCAGCGCCATATCGTTTGATTAGCGAGGCCTGCCGAATGAACTCGGCCTCTCCCTCCTTGAGCGATATAGAATTCACAATCGGCTTGCCTTGGATGCATTTCAGCCCGGCCTCAAGAATCGACCATCGAGATGAGTCAATCATCAGTGGAAGTCGGCAGATATCAGGTTCGGTCGAGATGATGTTGAGAAATCTGGTCATGACATCCTCTCCATCGATGAGCCCCTCATCCATGTTGATGTCTAGGAGGTTGGCACCGTTACGGACCTGATCGCGAGCCACCTCTACCGCTGCTTCGAGGTCGTCTTCTTTGATGAGGCGTCGAAACCGGGATGAACCGGTGATGTTGGCCCTTTCTCCCACCATGACAAAGTTGGTGCTCGGAAGGATTTGGAATCGTTCAAGACCGGCATAGCTCGGATGTCTGGGTACTTCGATGAGCGAACGTGGCTCAACCCCCTGAATCTTCTCTACAATGGAATTGATGTGTTTTGGAGTGGTCCCGCAGCATCCTCCGACCATGTTGACTAGTCCATCCTCAGCGAGCCGTGCCACTACAGCCGCGGTTATCTCCGGAGTTTCGCGAAACCCAGTCGGTGCCAGAGGGTCGGGGAGACCTGCATTTGGATAGATGTGGACATGACAATCGACAATCTCGCTGAGAACTGCCAACTTGCTTCTTAAATCACTAGCTCCTAGCCCGCAATTGAGACCGACAGACAGCGGATTTGCATGCCTCACAGTCTCCCAGAATGCCTCAACACTCTGCCCGAATACGGTTCGATGACCACCCGCCTGGATGAAAGTGACAGATAGCATGATTGGCAGTTCAATCCCAGTCGCATCGAATGTATCGAGAGTTGCCTTGATGGCGGCCTTTGCATTCAACACATCGAAGATAGTTTCTATCAAGATGATGTCACAACCACCCTCAACTAAGGCAGTGACCTGCTCAAGGTAAGATTCGTACACCTCATCCCAAGAAGAGGTTCTTTTGGAAGCATCGTCAGCATCGGTAGAAGCAGAAAGGGTAACAGTCGTTGGTCCAACTGAGCCAGCAACCCAAGCCTTACGCCCACTCCGTTCGTAATGCTTCTCGACCGCTCTGATTGCGATGGCGGTAGCCTCCAAATTGAGTTCTCTAGCTAGATGTCCTAGGCTATACTCTGCTTGGGCAATCGAGGTTGCACCGAAGGAATTGGTTTCGATAATGTCGGCGCCCGCCTCGAGGTATTGAAGGTGAATGTCCTCTATGACGTCTGGTCTGGTCAGAACTAGGAGTTCGTTGTTTCCCTGAAGGTCGATGTGGTGGTCACGAAGTGACTCACCTCGAAAATCTTCTTCGCCCAGTTCCCGTCTCTGAATCATAGTGCCCATGGCGCCGTCGATTATGACAATGCGCTGGTCGAAGAGATTCTTGAGTTCTGCGATTCGGATATCGCGGCCATCGGGTTTGGACAGGGGACTCACTCCTTCCAGTTTTGATACATCTCCTGACCGCCCCGAACCTTCCAATCTGAGTCAATCTTGAGTTTTGATGAGATTCCACCGCGCGGGTTACAATCCATCTCTATACGGAGACGTTCCGGGGCGTAGGTCTCCATTAGGTCATCGTAAACGACGTTGATTAGGCGTTCATACGACATCACCATATCACGAAATTGGTAGAGGTAATGCTTCAATGATTTCAATTCGATTACCTTGTCCCTATGGTGTACGATTAATCTGAGATGGGCAAAATCAGGTTGTTTATGAACTCCCAGAAAGGTCAACTCGGGGCACTTAATCTCAACCTCATAAGCCTCCTCTGAAGGATTTGGTATGGCCTCAAGAAGACTCTTGTCACTCCACTCCTCAGTATCCATCGTGCAGCCCAGAGCATATGTGCCATATAATCTGGACTTATGGACGCCCACTGAAACGACAAATCAGGCCATGTGGATATTGAGCCATTGATCAAATCCAGCTTTTGGCATTGCTCCGGATTTCGTATCAACAGGTTGTCCATTGTGGAAGAGTACGAGGTAGGGGATTCCCCTTACACCAAATCGACCAGGCGTGATTGGGTTAACATCTGTATTCACTTTCGCAATCGTTAGATTGTCACGCTCCGCTGCAATTTGGTCTAGCACAGGTGCAATCATCTTGCAAGGACCACACCATGGCGCCCAGAAATCAACGAGTACCCATTCATTCCCAGTCGTTACTTGCTCAAAGTCTGCGTCGGTCGCTTCCAATAGATTGCCTGCCATCTCAATTCACCTTCTAGCACTCGTCATTTGTGGCATTCTATCAATCTGATGCTATCATCCACTCAGGGTCAAGACTTGAGAACCGGCTTCTACTCGCTACCACTCAGGGGACGCGCATGATTATCACGCCGAGCATTCTTACCGCCAATTTTTGTGAACTCGGTCGGACCATGGATGAGGCACTATCTGCAGGTATTGATTGGATTCATCTCGATGTAATGGATGGAAATTGGGTTGTCAATCGAACGGTTACTTTTGGACCTGCAGTGGTTCGTAGTATTCGCGAACGTGTAGGCCCCGATGTGTTCCTAGATTGCCATTTGATGGTTACGAATGCTGAAGAAAATTGGGACCAGTATGTCGATGCTGGTGTCAATATGGTCATCGCTCACATTGAGGCAGTTGGCGATATGGGGGGTTTAATCACCAAATTGCATTCTGCAGGTTGCCAAGCGGGTGCAGTGTTGAATCCTGATACTCCAGCAGAAGCAATCCTGCCCTATTTACCAGACCTCGACCTTGTCCTCGTGATGAGTGTCGTACCAGGAAAGGGTGGCCAATCGTTCATGGTCGAAATGGAAGATAAGACACGAACATTTCGTAAAGCAATAGATGCCCAAATCGCCGCCGGCGGCCGTCAAACCAAACTCATGATTGATGGTGGGGTGAAGGCACACAACATCGCACAAGTTGCCGATTGGGGGGTTGAGGTTGCTGTTGTGGGTTCAGGCCTAATCAATGACAAGGGTTCAATCGCCGACAATCTCGCAGAGATTCTTTCATCTCTTTCTTCATAACAAGGATTCAAAGCCATGTGATACAGAGGAATTGGTATGCCAAGTGTGGAATGGATGGAAACAGAGGTCCGCAAAGCGGTCCCTGATGCATTAGAAATTTCGGTAGTAGACCTCACTGGGGGACAGGACCATTTCCATGTTCGGGTCGTATCTTCAACTTTTGAGGGCATGCGCCCTTTACCTCGCCAGAGAATATTACTTGGACACTTTAAGCCATATATTCCAAACGAAGTCCACGCATTAGATTTGAAATGCCTGACACCCGAACAGGCTGTAAAAGATGATGGAGAAGTCTTCCATCCTCATCCCAACCGCAGAAGTGATGCTGAATTTGTCGGCATCAACATTCGACCGAAGGAGGAATGAAAATGAGTGAATTTAATTGGACCCCAGATGAACTTGCAGAACTTGTGAACAGCAATCGCCTCGTACTTTTCATGAAAGGTACGCCTGAAATGCCACAATGTGGATTTTCTAATCGTGCAGCACAGGTATTGAAGGCACTAAACGAACCCTTTGTGTCGGTTAATGTTCTGACAGATCAGCGTGCTATTCCTAGTGTATGTGAATGGGCAGATTTTCCAACCATGCCGCAGATATACGTCCATGGCGAATTAATTGGTGGCTCGGATATCGCCCTTGAGATGTATGAGAGTGGCGAGTTGCAAGAAATGATTACTGAGGGCGACTCGTCAGAATGATTGGAGATTGCTGTTACTACCAATGGCCAATCCAAGTACTGCGACACCTCCAAAAGCCGCTCCAATCGCAGCACCTTGTACACCAGCACTTGGTATGAGAAGGATACAAGCAATCACATCGATGCAAATTCCAATCCACAATATTCCTGCGTAGACGGATGGACGTTCACTAATTTGTATTGTAGTCAATGGTTCACTTGAAATCATGGCAAACCCCCAAGTGATTAGAAGTAAAGAAAAGATGGGTTGCGCATCTTTTGCATATTCTGGAAATGCCCAACCAATAGCAGCCCTTCCTAGTGTGTATCCAACAATAATTCCAATAAGAGTAGCAGGGATTAGTAGGAGTCTAGTACGAACACGACGATGATTCAATTTTTCAACATTATTTCGTACTTCTCCAAACCACGAAAGCAAGACTGCGCGCAATGAAATGATGATGGCATAACCAGCAATAAATGCAAGCCAAGCAATTTGAAAGATTTCAACATCCATCGGATCAGAGTAAATTCCAAGCAGTAATTTTTCGATTCGAATATTTACGACTAATGCAATCGATGCAAATAGGAACGGTAATCCGAGTTGAATCAATTCGCGATTTTGAGCATCTGCGGTTTTGAGATCCGATGGTCCAGATTCGACAATTAAGAGTCGCTTTTCACCAAGATTGATTGCAAGCACGATTGCCGCAAGAGGACCAGCGAGTGTTGCCAGTGCAAGTGAGATTGGTGCAGCTCCGCTAATCGATACAGCGAGAACGATACCAGCACCTGTGATTCCACGGTCCACCAATCTGACAAGGGCTTCTTTTCGTGATTCACCGAGTGCTCTAAGTGCTGCTCTGTGAGCATAAGTAAGAATTTGGGTACATGCTGAGAATACAAGGATGTATGCGGCAATTAACCATCCAGTTGAACCGCCAACCCACAACCAACCTGCTACTCCGCCAACAAGGATAACTGGTAATGCAAATTGCAATTGCAATTGCAATGTTCGATGAACCAAGCCATGTGCAGCTTTCCCTAGACGTTCAGAATCTCTACCAATTAATGTTGGCAATCCGAGATCAATGATTGTCGACAGAACATAATAAAGGTCGAGAAGTAGCACCCATCGACCATAGTTTCCATCGGTGAATGTTTGTGTCAGTATAACATGAACAACAATTCCAACGAGTAATACGATGACATCTGTGACTGACAACCAAAGTGTGTCGCGTTCTAGACGAACGCGACGATTCAACGTTTCACCTCAAGTAGTAATGTGTTTAACTCCTGAGTGCAATGATTCCATGTCATGGAGCGCTCAGCCTCGGCTCTTGCTAATTTCCCGAGACGCCGCCGTTCGTCAACGCTCAAAGAGAGAAATTCATCAAGAGCTTGTTTGCAGGCTTGACTATCTCCGAATGGAATTAATCTAATCCATTCTGAATTACGATATCGTTCCAATCCACTAACTTCAGAGGCGACAACAGGTAATCCTGCTGCAGCGAATTCAGCGACTTTTAGTGGTGAAGCATGACGCCAAACATCTCTATTGGGCAGATGCAAAACTCCAACATCACATTGAGACAATCTCTCTGCCAATTTTTCAGGAGGATAAGGGCCTTCTACAGTTGCCCCCAATTTTGCCAATCGTTTGGCATCATTTCCTTCACCAATAAATCGAATTTTTTCACAAACTTTCCACAAATCTTCCAATTTCCGCTCTTTTGAGATGGAGCCATGTGTGACTGCCCATGGGTCATCAGACATGTTAGAGGACGTAAATGAATCAATAGAAACGCCAGCTGGAACGATTACACGTGCACCAGTCCAAGGTTGGCTTTCAGCCATATATTGGCTTTTTACTGCGCAACCTGAAGCAAAAACTCTCGCCATATTCCAGGCTTCACGATACTGAAAATTTTGTATCCATCCAACGATTTTTGTTGAAACTGGGGGACTTCTGTCCATCAGAATCCAAGGTAAATTTAATTTCTGTAATTGCTGAACACAGCCAGCAACAGCCGTCCACTCGACAATTGCTGCATTGAATCCATCCAAATTCATGGTTCGAAGTTTTTTACGAATAGATCGATTGAATGTATAATGGCCTAAACCCATCATCGTCGAGCGCTTCACATCATAATCTCCGCCAGATGGCGACATCCATTCGACTTCCCAACCAAATTGTTTGAGAGCGTTTGCAATTCCATGACGTGATTGAGCGGTCATGTCGCGATCGAGTCGCCTATGAGTAATCCAAAGTAGTTTCATGATTCAGTCACCACTTTTTCATACAGCACTTTCCATTTTTCTACAATTCTCGATAATTCGTATTCTTTGGCTTCAATAGGTCCCATTTTAGCCATTTGTCCCCATTCATCACCTTCTAGCATGTCCAGCATTGAATTTGCAAAATCTTGTGGTGTCCGCTTCACAATTCTACCAGAGTTGGTGAATACTCCTTCACTTGCGCTTGATGCAAGTACTGGCATACCCCTTGCCATGGCTTCGATAACTGTCATGGAGAGCCCTTCCCATTCTGATGGAGAGATGAGTGTTCCACAAGTTGAAAGTAAATGCTCACGATCTACATCATCGACCCAACCATGACTGATGATGTTAGGGTGTTTTGTAGAGGAACCAGTTAGATGTACGTTGATTTTGTGGCCTGCATCGTGCAAGATTTCTGCTGCTTTAATTGCGATGTGTTGTCCTTTCATCGGTGCATCTCTTCCCATCAATAAGAAGGAATTTCGGTTACGGTCCAATGTATAATCAACGTATGGAACTGGATTTGCGATGATGGTTGACTCTCCAATCCATTTCCCTAGTCTTTCTTGCCAACGACTTGAAAGTACTACTGGATGGACTCCAGAATCTTGACATACAGCTTTGATTTTTTTTCCGTGTTTCTGACAGTATCGATCGAAATCTCCAGAATGAATTGACAATATAACAGGTACATTCGCCTTTCTTGCGATGCGGATTAACATACGTTTGCGAACCCACGACCATCTAGATGCAGTGTGAATGTGTACAATATCGACATCATTCTGCCGTAGACGCTTGCGTAGATTTCTTCTAACGCTCCACCACGCTCTAAGAATAGTAAACCAACCACCGTCGGCATGACTGGCCATCAATTCACCAGTCCAGCCCTCTGGATATTCAGTATCCAATAGTCGAATTACGCTCCCCATTCCACCACGCGTATTCGCCGGGCCGACATGAAGCACCTTCCGCATTTCTCGGTCCCCTCTGCTTGGCACACACCCTTTACCCGCATGAAGGGCTCGCCAGCGCTTTTCGCAACGGTGTGCTTATGCTGTGTTTAGCCTAGCGGGAGATGAGGAGCAGGGATGATTGTCAGACTATCTTTCCTCGCGGTACAGGTAGGCGTCACTCTTGCTGTCGTGATTCCATTGCTACTGCATGCTTGGATGAATCGTCGTTGGATGGAACGTCAATTACCTTCTCTTGAATCCTGTACAGATGAAGATTTACCTTTTTTGTGCATTGTATTACCGGTATGGAATGAATCTGCAGTTGTCAGAAAAAAACTCGATGATATTGCTGCACAACGTTATCCTGTAAAGCGACGTAGAATTTTAGTTATTGATTCAGCATCAACGGATGAAACAGTCAACTTGGTACAAGATTGGGAAAAGGAGAACAAAATGGGTCTTGAGATTGTTCAGATGCCATCTCGTTTAGGAAAGTCGGCTGCAATAAATCGCGCAATTGAGGAAATGATACCTAGTGATGATGTATTTGTTATGAGTGATGCTGAAGCATTGCTGGAGCCGGGTGCATTGCGTAGAATAGGACGTTGGATGCGTGACCCAACAATTGGTGCAGTATGTGGAACTCTAGTCCAATCATTGGAAGAGTCATCATATCGTAGTTGGTATAGATGGTTTCGTGAAGGCGAGTCAAGAGAAGACTCCACACCTATTTTTGAGGGTTCAATCGCAGCCTATCGTGCATCTGCATTAACTCCAATTCAAGCGAATTCTAATGCAGATGATTCCCAACTTGCAGTACAAATTCGCTCGCAAGGGTTACGTGCAATTTCTGATAGCGCAATAGGGTTCAGAGAAATGCCAATCACTGATACCAAAGAAAGTACAGCTCGCACAATCCGTAGAGGGCAGGGTTTGTCTCGTCATTTCTGGCGTAATCGCAACCAATGGTTTCGCAATGGTTCATGGGGCAATATCATCGGTTTGAATGGATATCAACACACGATTGCACCTTGGTTGATAATTATCGGCATTCTAGCGGGACTTTGTCATGCCCTTACAGTTGTCCTAATTGGATGGACTGGTTCAGATGCCAATCTATTGGATCGGGTGATGCTTATTGTAGACGCCCTTGTCATATTTTCATTGGCGATTGGAGTTTCGGGATTACGTGTACCACTCTGTGGAACGATACTGGCTTACCTTCAGCAAAATTTGTTATTGGCTTACGGTATGATATTGCTAAAGATGGGCCGTAGTTTACATTGTTGGGATATAAGTAAGACCAATCGTGTAACTTAATCACCAGGAAAATGAAACAAAAAAAAGGCCCCCCGGTGGGCACCAATTGGCGCCAACCGGGAGGCTCGTTTGTCATCTTGTTGTTTTGTTAAACACTATCAAATTCTGAGTAGCTTATTCAAGCAACAGAGACGCTGTCGTCACCGCTAACTTGTGTGCTTCGATACTTGATGTAAAGATTTACATCTGCACCAGCTTCATTGACGAGGTCAGTACCGGATTCAGATAGTGTTACGTGCTCGTTCTGGCCCCAACTTCCATCTGCTTCTCCTGATTCTGCGTACACACATTCTGTGCTTCCGTCGTCTGTGCAGTCATAAACTTCGTCGTTGATTTCAATCTTGATATCAACGAATGCCCACTTTAGGTCATCCTCAGCATAGCTGAAACTCAACTTAATCAACTTGTCATCCGTAGCTGATGTGGTTGATGTTGATCCAGCATCCTCTGCGTTGAACACGTTGCGTGTGCCAGTTTCAGGCTGATCTGACGCCAGACTGTTTGCCCAGACGTATAGTACACCAGCTAGAACTACAGTGATTGCGACCATCAAGATGGTTGCAATGACCGGGCTCACTGCCTCATCATTCTTCATTTCGTTCTTCATGTTTTTGTCCTCCATATACCCCCGGGGGGGCGGTCACCCTATGATGCTCATTGGTATTAAGGTTCCCACTACTAAGAATCACTTTTAATGCGGTTTAATCGGTCTACTGCGCAGTATTTAAGACTAGTACAAACCTTTTGTGTAGTTTCAAATAATAACAAATCTAGTTCTGAAATTGTTGTTTTTTTATTCAAATGATTTGATGACTTTTAGGTATTTTGGGAGATTGTTGACAAATAATTGTTTGAAACGACTGGGGATATTATCGAATAAGAGTGTGAACAGGGGCGAGAGACGCAGCGTAGAGGGGATGGGATGCACTCGACGAGAACCTTTCGACCCTGTTCGGTTCATGCTGGTTGTCGCCGTAGTTAATCATTTCCAAAATACGGTTTAGAGGCATTTTAAGCATTTATTGAGTATTTACAGTACATTTTCTCATTCGATCGTGATAACTTCAGGTCCACCTTCTGTAATCCATACTGTATGCTCGTATTGTCCAATCATACCTCCATCAGCACATTTCAATGCATGATAGGTTTCGATGAAACGTATACTCATCAATTTCTTTACCAGAGCATTCCACTTTCGAATTCTACTTTCTTCATCCTCATCAGGGAATGGTTTCTTCATGAGAGGAAAGGCCCATCGCTCTGCAAATGGGAGCGTGCTGTACCTTTCTTCTAGATAATGTGCTAATCGAGCCCCTAGAGGTCGCAGTTTTTTCTTTGCAATCGCTTTGCGAATCGAGACATCACCCGTTACGCGGTAGATGTTTGAAGAATGTCGCGGTGGGATATTTTCCACCATTCCTGATTCACCAGTTGTATTGAATGGTTCAACAGCAAAGATACCCCCCAGGGGAACAGTCCCTTTGAATCCAGGATTTTCTGCTCCACAAGCATAGGATGGAACAGATGTACCTGCATGTAGATTGTAAATTTCTAATTGATGCCCACAGAGATTGCGAATTGGTTGAAACCCAGCATCCGTTGCAGCTTGCTCGGCAGCCTCTCCAATCTTATGCCAAGGAGTACCTGGATGCATCAATTCTATCGAAGCATCTCGCGCCGCTTGAGCTGCTTTGATTTGTTCAGTATATTTTCGACCACCACCCACTTCAATCGTCAGCGCGTTATCAGCAATGGCTCCTTGGATGTGGACACCAACATCAAGTTTAACGAGGTCTCCTTTGTTGAAAACCATCTCACCTTCCAATCCATCTGGAGGCGTGATTAAATGATCCGTCGTGTAATGAGCAGCGATGTCATTCACTGAAATTGTGCATGGGAATGCTGGTTTTCCACCATGGCGGTGAATGTATCTCTCAGCAGACTCAATGATTGTGTGCCATTCCACTCCAGGCTTGATTTCGTCTTTGATGGCTTCAAGTGTTCGTCGAGCAACATGACCGGCATCACGCCAATGTTTCATGTTTTCTTCGCTGACCATGCTTGGATATCCTCCTCGCTAACCTTTCCTTCCCTCAGAACTGTCCAGTTCGGAACATTCGACGCGTGGCCGGAGACGTTCCATGCTATCAAGGTACTCGGTGCTCCACCTACACATTTCCCTTCGAGAGCAGCATCTTTTGGGAGGTTCAAAGCGCGTGCAGCCTCCACACAATCTTTGAGAACTTCACGTCCGCTCAGATTTGCACTTGTTGCTGTCAAGGGGCCAGTCATTTCGACTAGAGCCCTCGCGTGCGCGTTACAGAGAACGCGCACAGCGATTGAATTCCCGCCGAGACGCGCATCCAATGCCTCCTTGGCGGGTAGGATGAGAGTCAGTGAACCAGGATCAAAATCTCTGAGTATTTGTTCTGCCATTTCAGGTACGTGAACAATTTCAGAAGCTTGGAGTAAACTCGAAACACCAAGACTGACAACTTTCATTTCATCTCTATTTTTTGTCTTGAATAATTGGTCAAGTGCATCGGCATTTGGAAGGCAGCCCAATGCAGGCAACGTTGAGGTGGGGTAGATGATTGGCAAGCCACTACTGAGTCGTTGAAGAATCGATTTCGGGATTACAATATCTTCCTGCACGTATCCTCGAAGAAACCTATTACACTTCATTATGTGCATTGAATGGAGAGCCAGACCTCAACATGATGCCTAGCAATTCTTTCCGCAATACTACGATCACCAGATTTTACTAACAGTTTTCCACTGGGATACAAAGTGATATTTGCTTCTCTTGTAAAGGTGCAACAGAGTCGATTTCTGAGGGTACAAACCCATCCCTCTTTCTCAATTTGTGCGGCAACGACTTCCAAATCAATCTCTGAAATGTCATTTGGAATGACAGTCCATGCTGCCCTTCCACTGCACATTTCTAGAAGAAATCCTTCTTCAGTACTCACGATATCCACCAATATGTACTCTATCTTCTGCAACAACAACGTCCTTTGCAGCTTTCTTCATACTTTTTCGTACTTTAACGGTCCACACTACGAATACAACGAATAGAATAGTTGAGACATTGACTATATGGGGCCACATTTTTTCGAATGCTTCTTGGTCAACCCACTTATCTACGTTAAAAAAATTGAACAATATGGATTGAATCAAATCTTCCATCGTGACAACATCAGGAGCCCCCATCCTTTCTAGGATAGGCCACAATAATTTGTCCCAAAGCAATGGAAAAGGTCCCAAAATGAACGTGAGCCAACGCATTCGGGAAACAATCCAATGTACTCTCCATTGTGTGTTGTAGTTGCGTTTTTTTTCTTCTAAATCTCCGAACATCATTGGAATTCCTCAACTAGGTGGAGGGCCAGGGGGGCCTGAAGATTGACCCGGAGGCCCCGGTGGCGCAGCAGATGGTGGTCCAGATGGTGGCCCAGTTGACATTCCAACAGGGGGCCCCGGTGGCGTAGCAGATGGAGGTCCAGATGGTGGCCCAGATGGCATTCCAACAGGAGGTCCCGGTGGCGCAGCAGATGGTGGTCCAGTTGGAGGCCCAGTTGGTGTTTCAGCAGGAGGTCCCGGTGGCGCAGCAGATGGTGGTCCAGTTGGTGTTCAAGCAGGAGTAAATTCTGAGATCACATT
>CAYYKF010000001.1:0-43792 GCA_964441035.1 uncultured Candidatus Poseidoniales archaeon | reverse complement strand
GCAGGATCACAGATTAGTGAGGGTATGGTGTATGGCATTGTTTTGGGTATGCTACCAATGATTCACATTGCATATTCCGGTCTTGTGTGGCTGATGAGCGAAGAAAATAAAATCTGAGGGGGGTGATTACTGATGGCGCGTAAAAAGAATGAAAAGATTCGTGTCGATCTAAATTTGCCTAAAGATGACAATACCCAAACCACCTTCCTTGCGATTCTGATGGTTGGAGTAATGCTTGGATTGTTTTGCTTTGGATTTTGGATTACTAATTCTGACCTCGTGTTTAAGCCGGCGAATGGTAATCCTATGTTTGTCAATTTGGCTTGTCCCGATTCATTTGACCCTGCAGATGTGAACGGCCCCTCATATTTTGATAATGAATCATGTTTCTTAACCAATGAAAAACCGCATATCGAATCATGGTCAGAGAATTGGCTGAGGGTTCAGGCTCCAGGGACAGCCAAATCATTCCATGTTCCAGGTATGAGTAGTCTTCAATTGATGGATTCAAATGATATGAGGCACCCACACCCACAACAGGAGATGACAGTCACGTCATCTGCTGATGCGAGTAATAATTATCGATATTTTGTTCAGATTCATCACATAGAGGACATCCAAGGCTATAGTAATGGAACTGACAAACTTCTTTCGATGACATGTTTCGCGAATGATGGACAATGCTCGGATACGATTCCTCACGCCGAACCAATTGGTGAATACCAAATTTGGGTTGTTTTCATACCAATAAAGAATACTCAGACTGTTGTATCTGAATCACAAACAGGGACACTAATCCAAGTTCAAGGTAATGAGGCCTGTGTCAGAAAGGAAGTCAGTGGACCAAATGCAGGAAATTTCATCGGCAATTTCTCATCAGGTGACACTGTTTATGATTCAAACAACAAAATCCTCGGTATTGTTGAATCTTGCTCAGACAATACTATCACATTTACCGAAGAGGTATCGTTCTCAGCATCCTCTTCAAATCCCCTGCAGTTATTCAGATTTGATCCACAAGGACATTTGCTGAATGAAGTATCTTTCTCAATTGAAGTTGAGTCTTATGATGGAATTCCAGCATATATGAGTAATGGTTCTTTGTGGGTTGGCCCAGAGTTGAAATTGGGACCATTGAACATGCACCCTACTCTTTTCGTCAATTTCTTTGGGATTGGTTTGCTGGTTATGGTCTATCCAGCAGCTCTTTACTCTGACCGTCAAATGAGGAAGATTAACGCAATCGAAGACAAGTTCCCAGATTTCCTTCGAGATCTAGCAGAGTACTGGAAGGGTGGCCTTTCAATGACCTTGTCTGTCAAGACACTTGCCAACTCAGAATATGGGGCACTGAATGAAGAAGTTAAGAAAATGTCAGATCAATTATCTTGGGGTATCGCTTTTTCAGATGTTCTTGATATGTTTGCAGAAAGAGTAGGAACTCCGCTAGTAAAGCGAGCCGTTAGTCTGGTTTCAGAGGCCAACAAAGCTGGAGGAAAAATTTCAGATATTCTTGTAACTGCGGCAAACGACAGTCGTGAAATTCAATTCTTGAAGGGCGAACGACAACGTGCAATTGGTTCTTACATTGCAGTGATTTGGGTCTCATTCATTGTTTTCTTAGTGGTTATTGTGATTCTTTCAAAGGTATTCATTCCAGCGATTGCTTCGAGTAATTCAGGTGGAGAAGATGCACAAATTGGAAACATGCAAATTAATGCAGTAAACCCCATTTTCTTCTTGGTCGTTTTCTTCTATGGGGTTTGCGCGCAGGCCATGGGTAATGGTGCAATGGCCGGTCTAATGGCGACAGGTCGGTTAGCAACAGGAATGAAGCATGCAGGAATGATGCTCATACTTTGTTTGCTATTGTTCAACATCGCCGCTTTCAGCCCAGATTTGATTGGTGTGCCTCAACCCGTGGGTTTGAGCCCCAATATTGGTACAATTCCGATGCATGGTACACTAGGTCCGTAGGGTGAAATTATGCGTCCATGCGGTAAGTTTCGTGAACAGAATGCGCAAGTTCACATCATTGAAATGATTACACTGTTTTGGTTATTCTTCATGACCGCTACGTTCATCTTGCAATTGAAAGTTCCAGATCCTGTGTCTCCTGCTAGGGATGGAATACTGGATTTGGCAGCAGAGGATGCCTATGATAGTCTTGCAGGAGAAGAAGCCATCGATAATCAGAATCACACATCGAGACTAGGTGAAATGCTTTCTTCAGATAATCTCGATGAAGCTTGTAACACGATGTTAGATTCATTAAGTTCCTCAATTAGAGGAAATTGCTGGATAGCTGTGGATGCCGGTCCGAAGACATTGCATGGTGTCATATCGCAGACAGAAGGTGATACATTGTCTGTTCATCATTTGGTTCATGATGAGGGTAGAGTTTGGACAATTGGAATTCAAGTTTGGCATGCAGGAGGTGGAAATTGATGCGCCGTGAATCAATTGATGATGAGGGAGGACAAATGTTACTGATGACTGGTTTGGTTCTGATGTTTTCTTTACTAACGATGTCATTAACCACTGTCAAGACGGCCAGCCTTGGTGAGCCGTATGATGGAAATGAGGATGCAGTTCTAGATACGAGTGTGGAAGTGGTTGAAGCATGGCAACCACTTTTGCAGAATCGTACACCCGTATTTTTCAATGCAGGATATAATGAAACATCCGCATCTGTAGCAGCAGCAGAATCGGTTTCTGAGGATTTGATGCGTCATGGAGAACTTCGACCTGGTGTAGAAATTATTCTCACAGATATCACAGTAACCGGAAATGGTTCAACTAGGATGATTTCAGCCAGTGCTGGAATTGCCGATAGCCATTCAAGACTTCAATTACAATTGAGTGCTACGGTAAATTTCACTTAGGGTGATAGTAGTGGAAATTAATTATATTGAAATTGTAGGAATCATCATTGCTTCATTTTTTCTTCTTGAAGTAATCCGTTCTCACATTATCATGTCTCGTGCTTTGACTTCAAACGACAATATCTCACAGAATCCGATTCTTCAGCAATTCCCGAGTGTATCTCTGATTCGGCCGATTAAAGGATTGGACTATCAGATTGAAGAGAACGTTAGAGCTGCTCTAAATCATGGCTATCCTGGTAATATTGAGATTATTTTTGTGTTTGATGATGAAGATGAACCTGGCGTATCAATTGTGAAAAATGCTTTGCAAGAATTTCCAGATGTAGATGCACGGATTATTTTCTGTGGTGAACCCAAAATGGGATGGACTGGGAAGTTGAATGCGATGCTAGTCGCATTTGATGAATCGGTAGGGGACCTCATCGCTTTCGCTGACTCCGATATTCGCAGTGATCGGGATACACTTCGTAGTTTGGTCGAATCACTCATTTCAAATGACAAATCTGGTGCGGCCTTTGCTCCAGTGGCTGTGAGTTTACCTCCCCAAACTTTTGGTGATGCTGGTTACAGCGTTTTACTCAACGGATTATACAGTCCAGCACTTGCGAGAGTTGTGAAGAAGTCCGAAAACAAACTCTCCTTTGTGATGGGTCAGTACATGATTTTTCGCCGTGAGTCACTGGATACAATTGGTGGCATCAAATCTGCTCAAGGGCAGTTGGTGGACGACATGTTTCTTGGAGCCCGTGTTTCTGCAGCAGGATACGAGAATGTCGTTTCAAATCGACCAGTTTCAATCATTCAATCAGGCTTAACATTCTCTCAATTCTGGTCTATTTTCAAACGCTGGGTTACATTTTCTCGAAGTGGTTTGTCAAATAATGATTTGAAATTTATCACTTGGATTCAGGGTATACTGTTTTGGGCCAGTTTGATTGGTGCAATCGTCTCACCCTCTTTCATTGCCATGATAATTTTCGCTACAGCCAACTTGTCTCTCAATGCCAGTATTCTCAGATTTGACAGTATTGTACGAGGTAATAGTTTGAAATTTTGGCATTGGCCAATAATCCCACTATTATTCTTGAGCGCACCAATCATTTACCTCAGTATTTTCCTCGGGCGCGAGGTCAAATGGCGAGGTAGAAATTACTCGCTAGGTGGAGATGCTAAACTATCACAAGGTGAAGTTACAGCAGTTCAAGAATTAGAATAGTTATCTTCGACTTGCTGCATACCATGCTTCGTCAAGCCACTGTCTAATCATTCCAACACCCTCTTGATGCAAACGCGAATCAATCACTTTCCATTCGGCACCAGATCCGCGTTCCTCAATTGCGCGCTGTATCTTTCTAATACGGTCGAAAGCAATTCGATATCGGTCAGGTCCTCGCCATGTATTTGCTTCACGCATCTCGATTCTCTCTTTGTGTGTTGCTTCATCCTCAATTTTGATGAGAACGCCAACGGTTGCACCCCCGGCATCTTCCCAAGCGTTCAACAATTTGCTTGATGGTTGGATATGTACTCCTTCAACAATGAGGTCCACACCTTGCTGACGAGCTCTATCCACAACCGCTTCAATTCCTGGTTGAACAGCACGTGCAGCATCATCCCAATCAGTTGCGGGATCTCCAATCTCACCCTTGCCATACGATGAACGGAATAACGCAGAATCAGTATCACTTGTCATTGCCCGCATGACTTCCCGAATAGTATCAGTTGAGGCAATTCTAGAGATGCCGAGTTCATGTGCCACGGCTTTAGCCAAAGTCGTTTTTCCAACTCCAGTAGCACCTGAAATAAGTATGAGGCGTGGTATACTGTTGGCTGCCATTGAATTCCCCGATTCATATGAACATTGTAATGTTGGTTATCGTTGAATTGCCTTAATCTCCAAGAATTCCTCTAATCCATGAATTCCGAGTTCACGACCATTACCAGACATTTTGTAACCTCCAAATGGTGCACTGATGTTGAAAGCACCCCCGTTGATACTAACTTGACCAGTTCTCATGCCTCGAGCAAACTCTAGCGCTCTATTTTCATCTGCAGACCAGACTCCACCCGAAAGGCCGTAGATTGAATCGTTGGCGAGCGCCAATGCTTCGTCTTCATTCTCGTATGTTGTAATGACCAACACAGGTCCGAATATCTCTTCTTTCCAAATTGCCATCTCTGGAGTTACATCCGCGAAGGCGGTAGGCCTCACAAAATATCCAGTATCGAGACCATCAGGCATTCCTTCTCCGCCCGCAATTAGTGTAGCACCTTCCGCAATCCCCTTGGAGATATAGTCTGAAACACTCGCTTGTTGTCGTGCTGAAACCATAGGGCCACATCGAATTCCGTCTTCTAGCGGATTTCCAGTAGTGTAGGTGGACACTCTTGAAGAGATTATGTCGCAAACTTCGTCACGCATGCTTGAAGGTATGATCAATCGTGTTAGTGCTGAACAGGTTTGACCTGAATTCTGAAAACAAGCACCAATTGCCTTTTTTGCGACCAATGCTGGGTCAGCATCCTCTAATGCAACATTTGCACTCTTTCCTCCAAGTTCCAAGGTCACCCGTTTCACTGTTGGTGCAGCAACTTGACTCACCCTTACTCCTGCATTTGTTGAGCCCGTGAAAGAAACCATGTCGACATCAGGGTGCGCTGAGAGAATTTCACCAACCTCTGAACCATGTCCGCTGACAAGGTTAAACACTCCCGCAGGTAAACCGATTTCATCGATTATATCAGCCAGTAGGAATGCATTCAGGGGCGCTTCTTTACTTGGTTTTAGCACCATTGTGCAACCCGCTGCAAGTGCAGGTGCCACCTTACCGATAATTTGGTGTAAGGGAAAATTCCAAGGAGTGATGAAAGCACATACTCCTACAGGTTCTTTGACAAGAAGTGAATTACGTACTTCTTCCTCCCACTCAAAATTCTCTAGCATTTTTGCATATGAACGTGAAACAACCCGGGGCGTACCAACCATTGCCATTCTGCTATAATCAATTGGCGTTCCGACCTCTGCCGTAATCATTTGTGCAAGTTCTTCGGTCTTTTCTTTGAAAGCCGCAGATAGGGCATTCAAAATTTCTATTCTTTGTTCAACAGAACTCTTTGACCAAGTAGGGTAGGCGGCTTTGGCTGCTGCAATTGCATCCTCCACATCTTTGGCAGAACCGGCAGGTACCGAACCAATGATTTCTTCTGTACTTGGGTTGATTACCTCAATGATTCCATCTCCATCAGCCTCAACCCATTGGCCTCCGATGTACAACGAACTCCTCTGCATCATAGGGCCCATCCCGAGGCAACTTAAGACATTCATGCAATTGAAGAATGAGAACGTCAGCCGGTATACATGGCCCTAGAGGTGGAGAGGTTGGACGGAGGGGTCGCATTAGCGACTCTTTCTGCCGAATCATCCCGTAATGCGTTTGATATTGATTCAATCCAAACAATTTCTGATACACTGAACGAATTGATGGATGATTCTAGGATTCGTAGCATCGTGATAACAGGCACGGGTCGATTTTTCTGTGCGGGTGCAGACATCAATGAATTTCAAGGTGCTATTGAAGATGGGAAAATTGGAGATTTGGTGGAGCAGTTAACAGGTATTCTTCACCCGCTTCTAGTCAGGATGAGAGGTGATTCAACCGCTATCATCGCTGCAATGAATGGGGCTGCTGCAGGTGGAGGATTGGGCCTTGCACTGGCATGTGACGCACGCATCGCGTCCCCCGATGCAAGGCTATCTGCAGCATTTTTCAAACTTGGTTTATCACCAGATGGCGGAACCACTTGGTTACTCCCGCGTTTGGTTGGAACTCAGGAAACGAAACGCTTCTTCTTCAACGATGAAACATGGAATGGAGAACAAGCTCTTAGCAAAGGAGCGGTTGATGAATTGGTTCCTGTAGATGAATTAACTGAACGGGCCATTGCGATAGCAAAAGATTGGGGGCGTTGGGCTGAAATGAGTCGTCGTAGCACGAAACAACTACTCGATGCTCAAAGCTCGACCTTTTTTGAAACACAATTGGAATTTGAGAGAGCACTGATTACAGCAGCTTCTATGACTCCAGATTTTGCAGAAGGCGTCACATCTTTCATTGAGAAGAGAGACCCGAATTTTGATTAATTCGCTCCGTAGGAGCGTGGTATACCAAGTCGATATGTTGTATCTCTAAACACGTTGCTTCATAACTGAAATTCATTGGTTACACCAATGATGTGCCAAATACAGCGAACCAGAACTACCATAACGGCCCGATTGCGGCCATTCCAAGTGATGTCACAGCCCAGACAAGCACTCTTGCTCTGCGGATTGATGCTACTGATGTCACTCTCGCCTTTATTGACCTCTACATCTGCTGAAGGTGGTACAGAAGAATCTGGGATTCCAGTAGATACAGGTTGGGTCCAACTTGATTTGACAGACCCGGATGGAGATAACCTCTCTACAGCAGATTTCCATCATTTAGTTCCCTATGGGGTACAAATGTCGGATATATCTCTTCAGATACAGGTTGATGGTGCTAATGACTTGTTCCTTGAAAACCCACGAATCTGGTCTCCTGCGTCAGATTCGATGGTGCTTGATTGGTCGTCAGGTCCAGGTTTAGGTCGTCTTCTCGATTTCTCAGACGGTGATCCACACAACGGTCGAATGGCACCACAATCAGATACCACTGCAACATGGCAGATTCCTAACAATGCAACCGTTACTGATGTCATTATTGAGGCACTTCGTCCGGTGGACCCACTGGTTTCTTTGACTCCATATATGCTTGACATTCAAGCACATGCAGTTCATCCCGATGATGGTCGCCTGTACCTTGCTGTCAGTGGAGATTCGTTGCTGATACTAGATGCGAGCGCATCGCCATCGATTATCGATAGAATCGAAGGAGTTGACCTCATTTCCTTGGCTGTTGATGTGGGAAATGATCGAATTCTTGGATTAGAGAAGGGTGGAAATATCCTTTGCTGGCAACTTATTGGTGGTGCGCAATGCACCCCTCTAAGCAATGCTCCATCTTCATCATCCCAGATGGCTCTAGACTCATCAGGTCACATCTGGGTTGCAGGTGCAGGTCATCTGCATGTCAATGATGGTAATGGATGGCAAGAGGCCATTTCCTCAGATTCCGACTCACAATGGCCTGATGAACCTACAACTGATATTCTATTCCTTGGAGATGAAATTCTCGTTTCGACAGACGGAGGTGGAATAGCACGATGGAATCGTGTTGCAGATACCAGGTTGAGTGGATGGTCTACAGCAAATCATCTTCCAAGTGACCACATCTCAATTTTGTCTCATAATGATGGAACTTTGTTTGTTGGTACCACTGATGAGGGGTTGGCTCGAAAGGATTTGGCGAGTGGAAATTGGTTGGCAGTTTGGCATGATGGAAACTGGCTTTCATCGAATCATATCGTCGACCTTTCTGCCAATGGTAACTCTACTTCTATTCTTACCGATGTGGGTCTACATGTTTACAACACTGTAACTGCATCATTTACTGGTGAATCGATGCTTCCTGCTATGGGTCTCAATCATGAAGGAATGGATTTGGTATCTTGGCCAACTGGTGGCCTACGAGCACCTACGCAATCAGCTTTGATGGTGAGCGATGGTAGCGGAAGACTTGCAGTATTGGATGCATTAGCAGCCCCACAGGCACTTGGGGACCTATTGTTAGCAACAACTCCGACCAATGAACATGTGCATGATGTACTCGAAATCGATGGGATTTTGTATGCAGCGGGTGACCTTGCGATTGACAGGTTCGATGTTCGCGCGCGCGCGTGGCTTAGCCCATTGTTCCCTGAGCATGGAGTCAACTCAATTACAACAGATGGTAATCGTTTGTTCAGTGTAGGAGATGAATTATCGATTGATGTATGGGCATCGAATGGAACTCATGCTGATACCATCACCATGGGTATGTCTGCGGACCCAACCGCCCTAGCATGGGATGCTCTCACAGGCTCGCTTCTTATCGCAATGGGTGATGATGGCCTAGGCCGAATCGAGATGTCTACAGGTAGCATAGATGTGTGGAATGAGAATGATGAATTCCAGCGCGGATATGCCTTCGATGTTGTTGCCAGAAACGGAATCGCATTCGTTGCAATTGAAGGTGAGGGTGTTGCTCGGGTGAATCTCATCACAGAGGAAATACTTGGTTCATGGCGCTCAAGCGATGTCGATGATGTTGAACATGCACCGATTGCAGTTGGTGGTGACCGCGTTTATCTCGGATTATACGATGCAGGCGTCTTTGTGTTTGATCGCGATACCGGCGAAATCGTTGAGACTTGGGCCGAATCTGAAGAAGATTGGTGGTGGTGGCTTGACGATATGGAAGAAGGAGAATTTGCGAGTTTGCCAAACCCTTGGGTTCTCTCACTGCACGTAGATGTCGATGGAGAAGTTTATGTCGGTCATGAGATGGGATTTGTACGACGCAGTGCTGATGGTTTTGAGAATCCAGATGCTGGAGACATTTGGTTCGGTGGACGAACGACAGCCTTTGCCAGTGAAGGAAGTAAGTTGTATGCTTTACAGGAATTTCAAGGCCTGTGCGTCTATGAGCGCGATGACCTTTCCCTCATTACCTGTTGGAACTCAAATCCCCGGTCTAACATTGAAATCGATACCACTGACGGTAATTCTCTAACAATTCCTTCTCCCAATCGAATTTACGTTTCAACAGACCATGGCGCGTATCTCATTGATACATTGAATGAGACCATCCTACAATCTTGGTCCACTGGTGGTTCGACATGGAACACACCAGTCGTTGTCTGGAATGATGTTGCGCATCTAGCAGTCGATGGAATAGGGGTTGCTCGATATGACCTTGATACACAGCAGTGGTTGTCACCATGGAATGCTGCATCAGGCCAATTGCCGAATAATGGTGTGACAGCTCTGAGCGATGATATCTCATCCGAGCACCTTTGGGTCGGTGGTGATTTTGGTTTGGTCGAGTTAGATATGCGAAATGGCAATCAACTGAACAATTGGGATGATGATAGTGATCCAAGGGTTTCACCACGTGCCCCACAACAATTGGTTCGAATCGATGAAGTACTACATTATCTTGAAACGCCTCCTGAGCGTAGAAATTTGGACACGTTTACCGATATATTCGATGGTGATGATTTTGATTTCATCCTCCAGTCGGAAGACGGTGAAGATGGAACTGAAGGCCGTCAAAGACCAGGAGGCGGTGGAGGCGGTAACCAAGGCTTTGGACAACCTGCAACACGTGTATTTCGTTATGATGTGGATTCCGAAGAAAAGTTGAGTGACTTACGACCTTCCTTCCTGTCTCCAAACCAAAATCAACTTTCAATCATCGGTATGGAGAATGTACGCGGAGATGAACTTTGGATTGGTATTGGCAAGCCCAACTCATACCACTGGAGTAATGACCCAGCAGGTATTGCACGTTGGGACGCAAATGCAGAACAATGGCTCGATGATATTGAGCCAGAGAGTTCGGTAGAAGACGAAGGTTTGGTTGCTTTCCTAGGCGATTGTGATTCTACGAGTATTCTAGCAGATTCAGAGTCTTGCATCATATTGTCTTCCTTCGGAGATGATTATCATCGCATGATGTGGCTTGATGGCACGGTAGAAAGCGAACCTTCTCTTGAGGGTCCGATTAGGGCTGCGGTGACATGGGATGGATATGGATTGTTGGCATCACCAGATGGTGTCCTTCGCGTCTCCACCTCAAATTGGAATTTTGTTGACCCATGGGAGGCCGGTGATGGGTTACCACCCTCCGCCTCAAACAATGTCCGTTCTCTCGAGGTTATCGGTGATGATTTGTGGATGATTACCAAGTCTTCTTCGTCGAGTTCATCATCTCAAATACACAGATTGAATGGTTCGACCAATCAATGGATGACTTGGTCAGGTTCAAGCACGGATGAGATTCCAGATGGAACAGGAATCACGATTGAGATGTGTGCTGATATCATCCATTTCGGATTTTATGGTGAAGTTTGGGATGGTGAAGGAGGAATTGCTCGTTATGACCCAATTCAGAACGAATGGCTAGAGCCCTTTGAATCTGAATTTGAATTCGATTTCGACAATGGCGGTCGACAGGAGCAAGATGGCTTGTATTGGGCCTCAGTTACAGCGCTTGCTTGTGATACTGAAGATATCCTCTATGTTGGCACGGAAGAAGGAGAATTTGGAATTCAAAGATATGATTACGGCGAAGAGGAATGGATGGATCCAATTTATCCTGATGATTTTGACATGGGTTGGTCTGGTGTTGCACACGATGCCATGTATTGGGCAAACAGCATCCTCGCGTTTGGTCATGTGCAAGGTGGCGACTTCAATTCAGAGGGGTCATTTTCTACTATTCCAGTCCTAGGTGATTGGACCGGTAATGGACGAAGTGTCGATCATGGAATCAGTACGACTTCGATTGTTCCTTATCCCCAATTACCAGGAAATTCAGTTGATTGGTTGGTTGCTCAACCTGGTGCGAATGGTCCCGGGCGCGCGAAGATGTTCAACTCCTTGGGCGATGATTTCGGTACCATGGGTGCTTGGACCGGTATGACTGATGGTCGTGTGAGACATTTTGCAGGCAACAGTTCCCATGTTTATGCGGCATTCTTGTCGTCAGGTTCAGCCCGAACTGATGGGGCATCAACGATTTTGGAAGGCACAATATTGGCAAACGGAGATGTCGATTGGGCCCGTTCGTGGGAGTTGGATTATGCTTCGATTGAACGCTTATTCCTACAAGATGGATTGCTTTGGGTTACGACTCGAAATTCTGGGCTTCATCGCATTGATTTGTCTACTGGAGACATCGGTGCAATGCCACCAGCCTCTCACGAAAGTCTCTCTTTCATGACACTGCATGATGGTGATCTTGTCATTGGCCTTAGTGCTGTAGAAATGGCTGCTGGCGTGGCTGTGTTTGATTTGAACAATGAACAGTTCATTGATGGCGCGTTAATTCCAGGTTTACCATCTCCGATTGTAGAAGATGTGGTGGAGTATGATGGCAGCGTGTGGTTTGCTACTCCGGGCGGTGTTGGTTCGTGGGATATCGCAGCAAACAGTTGGGGGCCTACTGTCAGTGTGGCTGCGGGTCTTCCTTCTTCAGATGTACGCGGGTTGGAAATAGCTGGGGGAGAACTTTGGGTAGCCACCTTTGGTGGACTCTGTGCGGTTAATCCATCCTCACCTGTAACATCAATGCCAAATGTGCAACAATGCCTAACTAGAAATCAAGGATTGACAGGGACTTCTACAGCGGACATCGCGAGTGCAGGAGGCTTACTCTATGCTAGCCATGATGGCTTCGGTCCAACAAGACCGGGCGCTACACAGGTTCGTGGAGTTGACCGAAACGCACTCTTACAGTATCATGCAGACTCATTGCCAAGTAACGATGTTACTGCTATTGCTGCAGATGGATGGGGTGTTCACATCGCGACAGAGGAGGAGCCTTTGTCACATTGGAATGCGATAACCAATCAGATGGAGAACGGGGCTGTGGCTTCTGATACCAATGGTTGGCCAATCACCAGCCTATCCAGCAATGGCCAGACACTACTTGCAGGTACGACCGGATTGATGCATCGAATTTCAGTGCAAGGTGTTGGCCATCCTGTAATCAATTCAACGGGTGCACCTGGAATCATTGCGACTTTCCAGGGTCAATACGGAACTTGGGTTGCTGCAGGTGAGGATGGTGTACGGCCCTTTGGACCTTCTCCAGGTTACGAAATGATGCCGCAGGTTGTCGACAAGCGCGCAACACCTCTTCGCGCGACAATCGGTGTTGAGATGACCGACATCACGACCGCCGCTCGACCGGATAATTCCATCACACTTGATTTGGGTACGGGTGTGCTCGTGGGTGAAGAGAATGATGCACTTTCACTTGCAGAGGTTCCACTCATTTTCAGCAGTGATATCGAAGGTGCTGCTGTTTGGGCACGCACGACTCAAGTCGATTATTCTGGTACGTGGAATATAGCAAATTCAGAATCAGCCATGCGTGCTCTCCTAGAAGCGGTCGCCTTTGGTGATACAAACAGCACAGGTCATGATTTACATCTCCGCTTCGATTCACCGTCCAATGGTTCGATTAAAGTCCGTCTGACCTACACTGCGATTCCTTCCGACAGCCCTGTTCAGATGTTGCTTCTTGAAGACCGACCGAATGATGGCGGGGATGCACTTGTTGCGATGTGGACACCAACGCTTGAGACCGGTTTTTCTGCCTATGAATTGTATTATATTGGCGCAAACGAACAAACTCCAAACTCGATTACAATTCCCTCACGATTCGACGTCCAGACGGTAATAACCGGACTGGATGACGCGGAAGGATACACTGCTTGGGTCGAGGTTGTTTACAGCAATGGCAACCACTCTAACTCAAGCAATACAATTGGACCAGTATCACCTTTCGATGACATCCCGCTCGCACCCTCATGGGCGAACACCGAACTCAGTGATACCGAGGTCCTAGTTGAATGGGAGTATTGCAGTGCTCTAGATTATCAATTTAGCCAGTTCGATTACTCCATAAGCCCGCTTGAACCCCTTGATTCGTTCAGTTCTGGATGGCAGGGTGAGGACGTAAACCCTGCTTCAGGAGATAATTCCACCAGCATCCCCTTGCTTGGCACCCCTGTTTGGGCTCGAATTTACTGTGTCGATACTGCTTGGCAAATCGACTTACCGAATCCACTCATAATTGGTCCAATCTCGACCTCACTTGAGAATGATACAGATGCCCCTGAACCTCTTGACTGGGTTCTCGCAGAAGACCATCCTGATGATTCAGGTGGTGTGCTTGACATATCTTGGGCAGAGTCTGAGGCTGATGACTGCGCATTGTACGCAGTACATCTGACACCAGTAAGCGGAGCATGGCCTCCGGTAAGTGCAGATGAGGCCCCAGTCGTTGAATGGATTGAGGGTTGTGAGAATACCGACACAATGATCGGAGGTCTTGATGACGGCCAAGCATATTGGGTGACAGTCGTAGCTTATGATACCAATCTGAATGCAGACCCAGAGAATAGCCCCTGGGATGAAGGCATGCCTTTGGCAGATTTACGAGAGACAGATGCGCCCGCGCGCGTAGAGAGCGTTAGTGCAAGTGATATCCCGAGTGATTCTGGACACGCGATTGAAGTCAGTTGGACACCTTCAATTGATTCAGATGTAGTCCACTACACGGTTTGGGTATCGGAACATGATGTGTCTGATGTCTCCAGCATGTGGTCACGCTGTTCCTTCTATCTCGATACATGCGCAGAGATGGTCATGGTTGCCGGAATATCCGATACAATGGTGATTGACAAAGCATTGTATGGGGATTCTCTGAATATGGGTATCCGTCTCCAAATCCAGCCAGACGTCGAATTGTTTGTTTCCGTCTCTGCTCATGATGGAGATGGGAACGTCTTCCTAGATTCGCTCGTAACCACTTCAGTGATGCCGATTGATGATCTAAGAGATACAGAGGCACCACCTCGAATGGACCGTCCAACGCTGTCCGATGTGGTGAATGATTACGGCAACGCTCTATGGATGGAATTCACCCCTTCAGGTGCGGATGATGTCGCTTGGTATGCGATTTATGTGGAATCTTACTACTACGAGGAGACATGTGAATTACAACCAGCGATGCTCCTCCCTGTGGACGCGGAGCAACCCTTGTTACTGGATCGCTATTCCAGTGGCCGTTTCCTCGAGCCTACTGAGCAGGTGACAGTTGCAATTGTCGCAGTGGATGCCTCTGCCAATGTCAATTGTGCAGACATCCTACCCGCTTCGATGACACCGATTGCAGATGCTGAACCAGTGGAAGTTGAGTCACCAGTTTCTGATTTAACCGCGGAATGGATATACAATGGAACTGCATTGGAGATTACCTGGGATCGCACAGAATCTGCAAGGGCTGGACTTTCGATTTACATATCAGATTCACGATTTACAGTCACTGGGGAGTCTGTTCAAATTGCTGTGAATATACGAGATGACACATTCATAATCACGACAATCAATGGAGAACCGATTGACTCGTCTAAGTATTGGTGGATTGCAGTCACCAATGACCATGCAGCAGGCGAAATTATCCAAGTCTCTCCTTTGGAGGTGCCACCATTTGGTGTTGGCACAGAATCTTCTGATGACTTATTCTCAGTGATGAGTCTTGTTCTTGCTCTTGTTGGAGTATTGATTGTTCTCGCAGCAATCACTACATTCTTTGTTTTGCGTAGAGCTCGCAGTAAAGATGATTTCAATCTGGATCAATCAAGCCTTGTATCTGGCGACATGGATCGGACCAATGACCTTTGGAAATCAACTGAAGATGATCCATTGCCAATGCACAATCCACCGTTAACCGAAGTTCCTTCAATGAATCCTGCTGCAAGTACTGCTGATGATCTTCCTTCCATGGCAGAAGGGAATGATGTCGATACATCCTTTCTAGATGATCTGATTTGATTAGAGAGGTAAATCCTCTCGATTTCTTTTCTCACCGTCTGACCAATCGTAGAGCCCCCTTCCAGTCTTTTTTCCGAGGTCTCCAGCTTCAACTAGAGTAGCTAGCAAGGGATGAGGACGATATCGCTCATCACCGTGCGCATCAGCAAGGTTGTTCAAAATATGGTGGCGGACATCAAGACCGACAAGATCGGTCAGTTCCAATGGCCCCATTGGATGACGATAACCGAGAACCATGGCAGTATCGATGTCAGACGCGCTCGCCACACCTTCGGCGAGCATCCTGATGGCTTCGTTTCCGAGAACAACTCCCAAGCGTGAGGTCGCGAAGCCTGCGATATCATTCACCATGATGGTCGTCTTTCCCATCGTAGCACCTACAGATTCTGCCAGAGCAGCGGTTTCATCGCTTGTCGAATCCGCGCGGATGAGTTCTAACAGTTTCATCAATGGAACTGGATTGAAGAAATGCATGCCGATGACTTTGTCGCCTCGCCCACTTGCTTCAGCAATATCGGTAATCGATAGGCCCGATGTATTCGTTGCCAGCACGCAGTGTTTAGGAGTCATCTTCCCGAGTTTTGTAAAAATCTCATGTTTTAGTGAAACAATCTCCGGCACTGCTTCAATGACGAGGTCAGCGTCTGCTACTGCTTCTCTCATGTCAGAGACTGCGTACAAATTCTGTTTCCATTCTGCTTTCTGCTCCGGTGTGGTTTTTCCTCGAGCAATTCCCTTGTCCCAGAATGCATCGATGGTTTCCATGCCCTTCGCAAGGCCTTCAGGAAATGCGTCGTAGAGATTAGTCGTCCATCCAGCCTGAGCGCACATCTGAGCGATTCCGGCGCCCATGGTACCTGCACCGATGACGGCAACGGTTTGAATCTCCATTTCATCACTCCCTTCCGTACGCTGCTAAGGCCGATTGGAAGAGTCGTTGACGTGGTACATCATGCTCCAAGAATGAGTAAAACGGCGCCAGGTCCTTGAGAAGTTCAATCGCTGAAATATATGCACCATAGATGAATGGGTCCGCTTGATCTGTTGTGGGAATCAATATGCCAAGTTTCTCCAATCCTTTACGTGTATCTTCGTCCCAAATTGTGTAAGTGTGCTTCATGAAGTGAAGGTAACCAGATATTCGTCGAACATCTAATTCTGCTTCATCTGATAGGCTCTCAAGTAGCAGCGTATCAGGATAACGAATAGCGTATAGCATTAGCATCACTTCTCTCTCTATATCGCTGTGCCAACTCCGTTTCTCATGTCCCATCCATTCATCAATCATATCGAGCATACTACTCGTGTAAGGCCGATAGACACGATAGAGCAGTTCCTCGTATCCCTTTGGATTCTGACTTTCGTGATTGTGATGAGCATCAAACAATTCTGGTACTCGTTCAAAGAACGGCCGTAACCGTTCACGATCAACACTGAGCAGGGCGTGGGCCTGCATGATATCACCCGGGGAATTCACTCCTTCCATTCGCGATATTGAATCCACTCTTCTTTGAAATATTCTTGAAGTTGTGCTTCATCATCATCATTTGGTAGGACAGAATGGAGATATTGATTCCATTCTTCATCCCCTCCTTCAAATGGATCACCGTGTAGATTGAATCGTTTACCTTGGTACATTCCAACACTTCGGTTAAACTTGTCAGAAGGAATGAATAGTGCATTTTCTCCATCTTTTCGTCGAGCGTTGATGCGTTCCATCTCTAAATTTAGTTCATTGAAATAAAGCGCACGACTTTCCTCATTGAGGTGCTCGCGATCCGCATCCGCTTTATTTTCGCGTTCATCGTATCGACCTTTGATTCCATACACGTATGCCCACTGTGCTGATGTAGATTCATCGACACCAAAGAGGTCCAATCCAGTGCTTACCCACTTGTTGACATACTTCTGGATGAGAGCACATGGGATTACACCCTGATTCACAATTCTACGAATCCCGTTGGCACCGGTTCCTAGGTGGAATGACTCTTCTTTTAGCATCGGCCCCATGCTTGCAGCAAGAGGTTTGAACGATGATGTGCTGAGCATCTTGAGTTGAAATTTTCCATCTCGATCAATGAAGTGGGTGAACATGAAGAAGTCCAACCAGTGGTCAATTGGCTCATTGAAGGAACCGAGCAACCTTGGACGATCTTCTTCTCCTCGAATGGGATTGGCCGATGAGTTCCGCTCAAGTAATTTCTGAGCCTCACGAACACCTTGATCTCCGAAATAGTTGCAAAGGACATAGGCCATTTGCCATCCATGACGTTGTTCTTCACACATGATTCGCATTGCAGATTTTTTGTCATACTCTGTGGGTGCAGTATCCAATAGATGCCATTGCTGTTCCACGCTTGCGAATTCGGTGTCGCCTTGCACACTTACCATGCTGATTATTGCATCACGCACTGTCTGTTGAGGAACTTGCATCCTACGTTCCCACTTTGGCATTCCTTCAAAGTCGCCGAACTCAATGGTATCGCCTGCTGTATCCCAATCGAATTTTATTTCAAATCGATAATCACCTAGCCATGCTGGATCAAAACCAATGCGTGTTTGCCATTCGTTGAATTGATCAATCCAAGCCTCAAAATTGGGTTGGTATTGCTCAACAACATCAGTAGTACTCATGTGCAAACCTCCGTTTATGCACCCTCAAAGCGAGGCGTCTTCTTTTCTACATACGCAGCAATACCCGTCTTAGCATCGCTACTTTGGAAAAGGTCGGATTGCAATTCGCGTTCAAGTGCAAGGTGGTATTCAAGAGGTATTTCCATCCCGCTTTGCACACTGCGTTTGATATTTCCAATCGCTTTACTCGCAGCGAATGGCAAAGTGAATTGGCTTGCATAATCTAAAATGTCTTGTCGGAATTGGTCATTACTTCCATCCCACACATCGTGAACAAGGTCCATTTCCATCGCTTCCTCATAGGAGAATTTTCGACCAGTCACCATGATTTCCATGGACTTGGCTTTGCCAACGAGCCGTGAAAGTCGTGCGGTACCACCAGTTCCGGCCAAGACTCCTAGTGATACTTCAGGTAGGCCGACTTGTCCAGCATCCTTGCGCCCAATTCTGATATCTGCTGCCATGGCAATCTCAAGGCCACCACCAACAGCATGGCCATTCAGGGCTGCGATAACCAATTTTGGTGTTTGTTCTAGGCGACTCAGTGTTTCATTTGCATGTAGGCAAAAGAAGTACTTGAATCCGGGTGTGACAGAATCTAGCATCGAAATACTAGCTCCTGCTGAGAAGAACTTCTCTCCGTGTCCAGTCAAGATGATGACAGTCACATCATCATCGAATCGAGCTTTCAACACTGCTTCATCGATGTCTCGCATCATTGCATGGGTGTACGTGTTTACTGAGGTCTTCCCCTCTACCCATGGCTCACCTGCTGAATCAGATGAAAGTTCGATAATCGCAATTCCATTGTCAGTTACACCATAGTTCACTAGGTTGTTTGTCATGGCTTCCATTGTGGGCCAGTTCGTCATATTCAGGGGGATTCAGAACCGGCATATGAAACCGCCGCAGTGAGAATCCGGCCCCTTCGGGGCCGTTAGAATTGTTTCTCGGATGAAACAAATTGGCGTGTTCCATCAGAAACATGCAAGATTTCAGAATGAACTGCTACACGTCCATCACTAAGAAATTCGACGCCAGGAAGATAACCTGAGCAAACCCCTGAGGCAACAAAAATGGCATCATCAGATTGACACAAATCATCACGATTCCATATCCGGTCAAGATCACTGCCAACCATCTCTTTGGCTCGGCGCAGGTGGTCATCGTTGGTTGTTACCAATTTCCCTTCAAAATGTCCACCTAGCCCACGTAGTGCAGCGGCAGTAATGACTCCTTCAGGTGCAGCACCAATTCCCATTAGCATGTCAATATCTGAATTTGGGTCAGCGGCATTGAGTGCTGCAGAAACATCTCCGTCTCCAATCAATGGGACGGCAACATCGAGATCCCGTAGAGTCTTGATTAATTCCTCATGCCGTGGTCGGTCCATCACTACCACTTTGAGATCATGGGGTTTCTTTTCTAGAATTGAACAAGCTTGCTCAATGTTCCAATCTACATCTGCTTCTAGACTGAGATGCCCACAGAGTTCGGCTCCCCCCGCAATTTTGTCCATGTAACAATCTGGAGCATGCAGGAGAGTACCTCTAGGTGCAGCGGCGAGGACAGCAATCGCGTTTGGTAAGTCAAGGGCACAGTGGTTGGTGCATTCAAGCGGATCTACTGCAATATCAATTTGAGGTGCACCTTCAACACCCTGCATCGAGCCCAGAGGCTCACCGATGTACAGCATTGGTGCATCATCTCGTTCACCTTCTCCGATGGCAACACGTCCATCAAATGGAACAGTGTCAAACACTTTCCGCATTGCTTCAACAGCCGCACCATCTGCCTTTTTCCGCTCTCCGCGTCCACGCCATTTTGCAGCCGCTATTGCAGCATCTTCACAAGCTCGCAGAAAATGGTCCGCAAGGTCCGACGTGGTCGTCATGCCTCCTCCGAAAAGGTGGGGGTTCTCAATCCTGTGGCTGGCCCTTTCGCTTTTCGATGACGCGAATTTCTTGGATTCTTGTATCTGGATATTGCCCCTCTGTATCCTTTTCCAATGATTTCACCATGTCCCAAGCGCAAAGCAACCCTGTGTTTACTCCACATAGGGCTTCCATCTCAACGCCAGTTTTCCAATGTGCAGAAACGGTGACCGTACATCTTAGATTATTCTCTTCCCAAACCCACGATACATTGCAACTTTCGATTGGAATCACATGACAGTGGGGGATTGTTCGTGGTGTATCTTTGACGGCTTGAATCGCGGCCACAGTAGATGCTTCAAGGACATCGCCTTTGGCAACAAGTCCATTTTGTATGGCATCTGCTGAATCTGGAGATAAGTTGAGAATACCGGTTGCCACGGCGATTCGTTCAATGATTGGTTTATGTCCTACCGGGATGATTCCGTCAATATCACTCAACCCAATCCCTCCTTCCATTGTACGCCGTCAGCCCGCACTTCCTTCTTCCACAAGGGGGCTTGTTTTTTCAGTTCGTCGATGAGCCATGCACAGGCAGTAAACCCTTCTTTTCGGTGTGGGCTGGAAACGTGTATGCATACAATATCTTCACCTGGTAGGACAATCCCGGTTCGGTGGCTCATGGCAACCCCATTTATGCCGAACTTATCGATTGCTTGCCGTCCTAACTCGTATAATACGTCAGGAAGTTTTTCTTGCCATGCCTCAAATTCCAATTGATGTACTTTGACTCCATTTTCCTCTCCTCGTACGATGCCGAGAAATGACACAATACTGCCACATCCCTCTATGTTTAACTTGGAGCGCAGCCTATCTGCATCCAACTCATCGGGGGCTGCTTCAATGAGTATCATATCATGTTCTAGCACCTTCTCCCCTTCAATCCAGCGGCGTCGAATCCTTGAAGCGAAAGGGGTTCTTCGCAAATCCGATGCAATCCCATCTGAGGCCTGATGAACCCATCCATATCCTTGGTGCTGGGCTGTCAGGATTATCTGCAGCCACCATCCTCGCTAAGGCTGGACGCGAGGTACATGTTCACGAGATTCGAAAGGATAGTGGGGCCCGATTCGATGGTGATTTCCAAGGCATTGAGAATTGGACGAGTTCCACAAGTCTATTCGATGAAATGCGAGAGTGGGGACTTAATCCAGAGGCATTCAAATCGACACTTTTCAGTGAAGTTGATTTGATTCATCCAGATGATGTTGTGACCAAACCACTCACAGGGCCGCATGGTGCATTCCGCATTGTTGAACGAGGCACAGATGAGCATTGTATTGACCAAGGTTTCAAGCGAATGGCGGTTGAAGCCGGAGTTCATATTCACTATGGGGTGAAAAAACCTCCAGAAGAATGTCAAATCATTGCTGCGGGGCCAAAAGACAGCAGTGCAGTAGCGTTTGGTGAGGTGTTTGAAACCACTCATGAGAATATCACAGTCTTTCAATTGAACGACAAGTTGGCACCAGGTGCGTATTCATATCTCATTGTCATTGATGGCATAGGTCTAATTTGTACATGTCTCTGGAGAAAGCAGAAGAAAACAGGAAGATATCTCAATGAAACGATCGCATGGTATGAGGAGCACTATGAATTGAATCGGAAACCGATAAAGAGGGTCGGTGGAAAGGGTGATTTTTCATTGCCAGATAAATATGTACACGATGGCCGTTGGTACATCGGCGAGGCAGGTGGTTTACAGGATTTCATGTGGGGTTTTGGGATGCGTTATGCTATCACTTCAGGTGTTTACGCAGCACAGGATATTCTAGGCGGAGAGCCGTATGAAAAGCGTGTTCGCAAACATCTCTTGCCGCTGGTCAAGGCCAGTGCAATCAATCGTTGGTTGATGAATCGAGTCGGCAATCGTGGTTTCAAAATGGTTGCCAATTATTGGATGAAGGATCAAGCCAAGAAAGGTGACGGTTTGCTCTTCATGAAGAGGTTATACACACCAGGATTATTTCGACGCTGTCTGTGGCCATTTGTTCGCTTAGGAATGCTACGCAGAAAGAAATTGAAAGATGGACGTCGAGTCTTACATATGCCCTTCCGTCCGGCTTTGAAGCGTGATGTTTGGGCGCCTAGTGGCCGTGCCATAAAAATTGGAGAAGAGTGGAATGAATATCGCAAGAGCGGTGCAATGACTTCATTCACTGAAACCGATCAGTGACGGCTAGAAATTAGACACTTGCCTGACGATTAATTGAAGGATGGGACACGACTTCGTATGTTCATGGACAAAGCGCTACTGGAAGCAACAGCAGCAGCATTGGTGGCACCTGGCAAAGGGATTCTTGCCGCTGACGAAAGTAATGGCACAATGACAAAAAGGCTCGAAGGCGTTGGTTTGGAATCTAGTGCCGAAGCACGCCGAGCCTATCGGGCGAATTTATTCGCAACTGTTGGTTGTGAGGGTGCGGTTAGTGGCGTCATCTTATTCGATGAAACAATTCGCCAGAGTGCGAATGATGGGACAAGCATCCCTGACTTCCTTTCTTCAAATGGCATGATTCCAGGTATCAAGGTCGATACTGGTGCCAAAGATCTCGCAGGTCATAGTGGTGAGAAGATTACAGAAGGTCTAGATGGCCTTCGTGAGCGTTGTTCTGAGTATTTTACCATGGGGGCACGTTTCGCTAAATGGCGCGCAGTTATCCAAATCGGCGAGGGTATGCCCAGTGCAGCATGTATCTCAACAAATGCACATGCACTTGCAAGATATGCAGCTATTTGTCAGGAACAGGGTCTTGTTCCAATCATTGAACCAGAGGTATTGATGGATGGAGGTCACTCTGCAGAAACCTGTTATTCAGTCACAGGACAAATCCTAGATGCAACTTGGGAGGCTTGCCAGGTCCAAGGTGTACATCTTCCTGGTGCCTTGCTCAAGCCCAACATGATTATTTCAGGAAAAGGTAGTGTGGTCCAAATTTCAAGGGAAGAAGTTGCAAAGATGACGGTGAATTGCTTAACCGCTCATGTGCCTGGTGATGTTGCTGGCATCGTATTCCTTTCAGGCGGTCAGTCAGATGAAGATGCAACTGCACACCTGAATCTCATGAATGCAATGGATGTTGAACACCCTTGGCAATTATCGTATTCCTATGGTCGCGCCTTGCAAGCAAGTGCTTTACAAGCATGGGCTAGTGGTACACCTGAAGATAGTCAAAATGCATTCGCACATCGGGCTAAGATGAACTCCCTTGCTCGCAGTGGCGATTGGAACCTTTCGATGGAAGGTTGAGAGATGGATGTCACAACACTTGATTCCATCCGCATTGCAGTTGGCGCGTTAGTACTGATGTATGCTGCATATTGTATGCTTAATCAGAAAGTTTGGATCCGCAAGATATTTTCTTGGGGGTCAAGAGAGGAATATCCCAAGATATTCCTGATGAACATCATTGGTGGAACATTGATGGGGGCATTTCTTGTGTTAAGTCCATTCGTTTGGTGAAACAAAAAAACGCCGAGCCCTAGACCTTCACGGTCAAAGACTCGGCGGATTGTTCTGGCGTGTTTAGCGCTTATTTTTGTCCATGAGAATTGGACCTTGTCCATCCCATTCAGGATAATTGTCAGCGACCCAAATGCGGGTTGCCCATTCGCAGATGTCATATCCACCAGATAGGATGCCACTACGCTTGATGTAACCGACCTTGACAATATCTTTGTCTTTACTTAGGACATTACCCAACTGCTGGCTGGTTGTCCCATGTCGCATAGTGCTGTTAATGTGTTCTAGAATCTCAGCAGTATTGCGCGGGCGCTCTGCCAAGAATGACTTGATCTTCTCTCGAATTCTTACGGTTTTCATATTTTTTCCTCCTATTTTGTCCAGTTTCCATCGACGACACCATATCTCCCGCGGGCGCTTCCATGCCGTCTGACCCGAGCGATTGCTGTCGTTGATATAACCGTTGGGGCGACCAAATCTAATTCGTTACGTAGTGATACGAGAAAATCAACTCTATGTCGGTAAATTCTGACTTTCTTTTCCACACCGGCCTTAATTCCAGTGGAAATACATAACTTCACGTAACAATTAGAATAATTGAAGTACAAAAGATGCATGGGGGGAGGTGAGGACCGTTCATGAACGTTCTTAGATGGGGCCAATATGACTGACGAAATTGATTCAAAAATCGAGCTAAATATAACACAGAAACCTTCTGTTAGGCGAATTAGAAGCGGTGTACGGCGGCGTATTTTGGATAGATTGAGTGAGAGTAGAGCTACTGTAACTGAAATTGCGAAAGAAGTCGGTCTTAGAATGCCTCACGCCTCGGCAGAATTGAAGAGATTACGAACTCAAGAGTTGGTCAATTCAGATGGGGAGACTGGATCACGTGGTGCTCAACTTGCCTTGACTGCAAAGGGTTGGGATACACTCCGAGGGGACGAAATTGCTCGATTAAAATCACTCGATAGTTCCCAACCTCCAGAAAATGCACTCGGCCGTATAGTCTCAGTCATAGGACTGAACATTCTTGTTGCATTTATACGACGTCCAGAAGATGGTCCAATTGCACTACCTAATCGTCCACTTGAGTCTGATTTGATCGGTGTTGTCGAAGAAATTCAGTCATACGATTGGATTTGGGCAGAACCTCGTGAGCGAAGGCCAAGATGGTTGGATGCAGAGACGTATCAATCAGTATCTTCACCCATTGAAGATTTGAATCCAAGTCACATTAGCGCTTGGGGGGCCAAAGTTCCAGTGTGGGGTTTGCAACGATATAGAGTGATTGATTCTCATCCATTAAAATTGGGAATCGGTGCCTGGTTTGGGCAGCCTAGCCAAGATTCAAAACTACTTCCACCTGTAGGTGTTCCCTTGGATGGAAATTGGCGTTTAGGCTCAATTTCACAAGCAGGGCCAGAGATTCGACCTACATCTACGGTACTTGGAATCGGCCTTGACCGCTTATCCAAAGAATCGCTATTATCGGCAGCAGCAGCTGGAGCAATATCAATTGCCCCGCAATCTTTGCTTCCAGCACGTTCTAGACCGTTACCGCTGGAATTGCTTGAGTATTGGATTGAAATTTCACACCCTCGACTTCGTCCAATTGATAGAATGCAAAGATTGACGTCACTACGAAATGCTTTGATTTCTCCAAATGATATTCAATTACGAAGAAAGGTCGATGATTCTACATGGCGCCGTTTTCGACAGCATTGGGGTGACAAAAGATGGACTAAAGATCGTGTCAGTGCTGGACAAATGATTGATACAACTTCTTTGTCAGCCCTTGCAGAATCCACAATTATTGCATGGGCTGCTAATTCTGAACCGAACCACATTTTCAATTTGGCTTTATCAGCAAAGACAAATACAGACAAATTGATTAAGAATATACCTTCGAATTTTCGACTACTCCTTGTTTCCAGTTGTGATGAATTTCCATCAAATATTCGTCTTACACCACACCCAGTATTGCCCTCAATGTGGTCCCAAATGATTCTACTCGATGAAGCGAAAATACCAGTAAATCTTGGTTCTTCGCTCGCTTTTACCACATTTTCAGAGGACATCATTTGGGAAATTCCAACGACAGCCCTTGAAGTTGAAAAATCAAAACAAATGCTTGGTAATTCAGAAGTATTACCGAATCTAGAATTATCAACGGATCAATCCACTGAGAGATTGATACGATTTGCAGTACTATGTTATCCAACAGGAAATGAGGATTGGGCAAATCGCATGGAGGCCCAACATCCACTGGTAGCGTGGATTGCTTCTTCACCGGATAGTCGTTGGAGCCGTTGGCAACGAATCGGAGTGCAATTAGGGGTTGAATGGATTGATTTGATGAAACCAACTGACATCCCCATATCTGCAATTGCAACAGCAGCAATTGAGTTTCCACAGGAATGGAGTGATAAGGTTTCAGAGTCAATAAGGAATAGAATTCGACTGGATTCAAACGTTGCTCATCATCTTCGGCAATCCGGAGAAACCGCCTCTAGCGCTGAAGCATCATGGATTGCGAGTATATTGTTTGCAGAGTCTGCGTGGTTAACAGCATCCCAACAAGATGATATTTCTAAATGGGGCATTGATCGATTTTTCGATCATCCTCCAAACAGATGCCAAACAGCAATAACTGGTATTGATTGGCTTGCACAACATGTCCCTGAGAATCTACAATCTGAACCGGATGATTGGAGAGTTCGTGCTAGAAGCATAGCATTCTCTTTACCACTCAATCATGACTTGCATCTGTGGGCACAACTCGATGATTGGTTAAATTTGGATACACGACCTAATTCCACAATCATGCGCCTGATTGTTGAACGTCTACCTGAAGAATGGTGGGCCCCTGTTGCTGAAACACTTCTAACAGTACTTTCAGATGATATTGAATCTCATGCTTTCTTGGAAAGTGTGGACGTTGCTTGGCCTGCACTAATTCTCCGCCCTATTGAAGAGAATCATAGATTGCCAGGTGGTACAATTTCTCAACATGGAGGTGTTCGAAGAACGTTGTTATCACGTTTGGAACGACTGTTAGAAAGGAGCAATTGGTTTGAAAGTGAAAACGTTGGAGATGGGGCAAAGATGATTGCGGATTTGAGAGATGCCTTGCAAACAGTACGTACATTGTCTAAACCATCACCTGGTCGTACACACTCTCGAGTTGGGTGGCTTGCAGTTCCATCTCATTTATGGCCGCCAGAGGACTCAACATGCATTACAGACGGCGATTCACGTATTTCTTCGCGCCTCGCAAAGAAGGCATCTGGGTGGCACGTAGAACTGTCACGAAATCCACTTGATGTCTAATAATTCAATTCGTAGCATTCAAAACATAGTATCTCGCCGTTCATTACACCCGGCTGCAACACCGCTGTGAGCCCTCCCTCGCCGGGTTGGGCGATGAGCATGCGGCACCAATGCCGGGCAGCCCACCTATCGAAGACCGGCGGGACCCCTCGGGGAATGAGCGCTGGTGCAAGAGGTGGGGTAACGAACTGGGTATGGGTCCCCACATGACTAAGGGATGATTGATGGGACAACCCCCCGGTCCGACAGATGTCCCGGGGCTGGGTCAGGATCACGAGCCAAGGCAATGAGACGGTCCGTTACGCCCCGGGACACATCGATTTCCTCCCGCCGGATTGAAGGACTGCGCCGTGCCCGGTAGATACGAGGCAAGGTCATGGCGGGAACGCTTTGTTTGGTCGGCGGAACGTTCGACCGCCTTCATTTGGGACATCATGCCCTTCTTGAAGCCGCATGCAAATGCGATCAGGTTGAAGTTTGGCTATCCGCTGATGCCATCGCAAGAGAAAAGGATCCTCGCATTGAATCACACGATGATCGTACTGAATCAATTTTGAATTGGGCATCTAATTGTAATTTATCTGTGCATTTGTTGGAAGATCCGTGGGGCCCTGCCCCTCAGCGGTCCGATGCAACCCATATTGTTTGTACAACTGAAACAAAGGCAAATTGTATTCGTATCAATGAGATGAGGTTAGAAAATGAGTTAGATGAATTGGAAATAGTGGAAGTAGAACACATTCTGGCAAATGATGGCTTACCTATCTCAAGTTCTAGAATTCGCGAAGGTAGTATTGACAGAGAAGGAAATTTGTGGATACGCCAAACGGATCTAGAAAAGCCAGTTCATATGGTGAAATTGTTAGACTCTGAATTAAAGAAACCACAAGGACAGTTATTCCAAGGCCCCGAAGATACACCTGAGGTTGCCGTCTCTGCCGCATTAGAAGCCATTCCAACATTTAGCCCATGTCTTATTGCAGTTGGCGATGTAACCGTACATGCATTACTAGATTCTGGATGGGCACCAGATGTTGCTCTAGTTGATGGAATGACAAAGCGAGAAATTTGGGTTGATGCCGAGAATTTAGATCGAGAATCATTCCGAGGCCATTTATCATGCTCCAATCCACCAGGACAACTAACGCCTGAGTTACTAGAATGTTCAGATCTTGCTCTAGAATTTGCATTTTCACCAGAAGGAGGGCCAGTGTTGCTAGAGATTGATGGTGAAGAAGACCTTGCTCCAATCTTACTCCATCTTCTTGCACCTTTGGGGTCGGCCATATTGTATGGACAACCTGGCGAAGGTGTTGTCCTTCGAATTACTGATGAGGATGTCAAAGCACATTGCCGACATTTACTCGATCAATTTGAGATTAGGTGATATTGTGACATCTTCCAATATACTAGTCAGCGTGACAGTATGTGTCAGAGATGGAATAATGTGGATTGATGATTGCTTGAATGCACTGATATCTCAAACCTATAGGCCATTGGAAATAATTGCTGTAGATGATGGTTCAACCGATGGTGGGAGGGAGAAACTAGAATCTTGGTCGGGAATGCATGAGGATATCCCTGTAACTGTTTTGACCCAAACTCCTACGGGTTTGTCGGCGGGTCGTAACCTTGCGTTAAATGAAGCGAAAGGAGAATGGGTTGCAATTACAGATATTGATTGCCGCCCAGATCCATATTGGATTGAAGAATTAATCAGAGTGAGTGAAGGAATTGGAGGTGAATATGTTCTTGCAGTCACAGGACGGACAATTTTCGATAGTGGAGATACCCCCACAAGTCGAATGCGTGCACATGCTATTGCCACAAAGTACGCCAGTCGGCCAAGAATTGCTAGTCTGGCCAACGGACCTTGCTCGATGTTCAATAGAGAGAGTTTACTTGAAGTCGGTGGTTTCAATCCCTCTTGGTACCATGCGGAAGACATGGAGGTAAGCCTTCGTCTCATTGCATCAGGAGGCATCATCATCCACACACCAGCTGCAGTAGTACACCACGTCGCAGAATCATCATTACGGCAATTCTTGCGCAAACGTAGACGAGATGCTCGCGCGCATGTACGAATAGCCAGAGTGTATGGCCGGAAAGGAGTGCACAAACCAGATGGAAGTTTACATCGACATGATTTCACTAGTGATGCTAGAAATATTGTACCACTCTTGCCGTCCGCAATGATAGGATTTGGCCTATCTGCACTGTTTCTATTGTTGGTGCCGATGTTTACTCCAGTTTGGTATTTGGCATTGGTGACAGGGGTTGTGTGGATGCCCATTGTAGTATCACGCTGGCGCCAACTTCTCTGGAGTGCAACACTTTGGATTGGTGTTATTGAGGGTCTTTTCGATGCAATACTCGGACGCAATGGTCACCCGCCTCTTTTCAGAAGACGACGATAATTATTCATCAGATTCTTCTGCTTTCGCTGCAAACATCAACGCGCACCCGAATCCAAGTAGTGAGGCAGTTACTGAATAGACACCTACATCGACCCAATTCCAATGTTGAATACCTTGGTAAATGTAGAATACTACCCCTATGACCAAGCACCACATTGCTGCAGTCATCCGCCCACCGGCTTCTTTCATTGACATTAAACTCAACCAAGAATCACAGGTTACAGTATTTTTCAGCCATTGCAATAGACCACCATCGGTTGAGTCATGGAGTGTTTTTGCACCCCAAGCAGTGAGGCCCAGTGAAAGTAGCATGAAAACAGAGTCGCTGAAAGGCCTGTAGACCATATCAGAGGTGTAAAGGTCAGGGTAAAGTGAACCCATACTAAGATAAGCAGCCCAAACGACCTTGAGTTTGTTTTCTGAAGTTCCATGAGCTCCAAAGATGATATTGATTAGACCCAAACAAGTTGCCCATAGCCCAAGAACCAGTGCCAGCGTGGCAATCGCGCGAGAACCGTTGCCGCCACCATTGTCTGCCATCGGCCCGGCGACCGGCGCCCTCGTCATAACCATTGTGCGCGTCCCTCAACCCGATAAACGATGTTTACAACCTCTTTTGAAGGCGGTATCTGGCATCGATTACATCGCTCATCACGGCATCAGAATCTTGCATCACCTGGATTGCATCAAAATTAGGGGGAAGACGACTATTGATTCGTTTTGAACGCCCCTGCCGCCCTCGACTGATTGTTTTCGCTGAAATTAATCCCATCATGTCTAAATCAGAAATAAGTGATGAAACACGCCTTGATGTCAGTGTTTTCTCTGCAGCATTATTACAAGCCAACTCATATGTATTGTACAACTCCCCTGTCGTAATATTCCGTAATCCATTTCGTTCATTGATTAGAATAGAGAATAGTACAATCTTCTGTTGCAGTGGGAGATTGGCCACAGCAGGAGTGATTTGATCAAACTCCAGTTGATTCTGAGCTTGCCTGACATGATTAACTGTAACCCTGTCGCACCCATCTTGTTCCGCCTTAAGCACCGAGATACGTAGGAAATCAAGTGCACGTCTTGCGTCACCGTGCTCCTTGGCTGCAAGAGCCGCGCAGAGTGAAATTACCCCTTCATCCAGACCATTTTCTTTGATGCCAGTTTTTGCCCGATTTAGCAATATATCTTCTAATTGAGACGCATTGTAGGGTGCAAATGTCACGTCAATTGGTGCCAATCTCGATTCAACTCTAGGATCAAGTATCTCGGTGAATGCCAAATCGTTACTGATTCCAACAATGCAGCAGAATGAGTTCTCTAACAAGCCAATGTTTAGACTTGTCAAACTGTAGAGCAGATCGTCCCCAACCTTACGCACCAAATGATCAATCTCATCGAGTACAATCAGGTGTACGCCTGCGCGCGCGTCCATGCGCGCGCGCACGCGATCGAAGACTTTGTCAGCAGGCCAACCTGTGAATGGGATTAATTCATCATCATCCCCACGGATTGCATTCCCAATCTCTGCAAGAACCCGATATTTTGTGTCCACATTTCGGCAGTTAATTTCAGTCGTATGAATCGCCCGCCCAATCTCTCCACCTTTCTCTTTCAGTTGCTGACAGACTAGACGAGTTACTGCGGTCTTCCCTGAACCAGGTACACCGTAGAGATTCATATTTGAGGGGGCATGACCATGCAGAGCTTCAACAAAGTTGTGAACAAGTGTCTTAATTTCATTATCACGGTGCGGCAAACTTAGTGGTGTGAACGCATGACTAAGTGCCCGCCTATCGCGAAACAAACTACGGACATGCAACATATCTTCGAAAAGATTTCCTTCCATTTTATAACATCCGCGACATATCCCAACTCAACACCGTCAATTGAAATCTCAGGGGTATCAAACGAGCATAGGGATTCCGAGCCAGTTCAAGTCGAATAGATAAGGATGTCCATGTCGTCCTGTAAAGAATGTCGATTCAATCGTTATTGAAGTTACAAATTGGTTTATAGTCAAACGTCGAAAATCCACATGAATTACTTCCAGCGCCCCGGTTTGAGTACAAATTTGTTATTTGAAATATGTTTCAATTTTTCTTGAGGGTTAACAAAAACAGAAATCACGATTATGTGATTTTCTCAGTATTCAAGATCCTCAAAACCAGATATTCAATATTTTGCAATTATCACCAATTTCCAATTGAAGGAATGAGATATTGTGAGATTCTGAATCTATTTTATCTCAAAATGGAGTTAAAATAATCAACAAAATTATATCATTTCAGTAAGTGAAACAATCTCCATCTTCAGCCTGAATGACATTTTCTGGAAGTGTTGGTTGGGTGAATTCACCCGATTTTGGTTTTTGGTCCGAACTATTTGCAAAGTTATGAGTTGCCAAGAAAATTGTATTTGGATGTAATTTAGCAAGTTTTGTTAATCGTGAAGGAGAATAATGATATGGACTGTTAACATGATCAGGAATGCCCAATTCGATGATTATGACATCGGCTTCATGCGCCAATGTTTCAATATTCTCGCAGGGTCCAGAATCTCCACAGTGAATTAGCACGAATCCATCTTCATTTTCCAATCTGTAACCGTGCGGCTCTGTTGCAGGGTCATGACACACTTCAAATCTTGAATATTTCCAATTTCCAATTTCTCCATTTGGGTTTTCATCAAAATCAATCCAGTGTAGGTCCTCAAGGCTACCAGGGTAGGCATGATGGCACAGTGTTTGAAGTCTAGATGTTCCTCCAGTATGACAATGAACAGTTAATTTTGATTTTCCTTCTCGATCTGAAATGTATTTTCTTTCTAGCAATAAAAATGGCAGCCCAAAAGTGTGGTCACCGTGCCAATGAGTTACTAGTATATTCGAGATTTTTCCAGGAGAAACGCCAGCTCGTCGCAATTGAGGCACGACGGTTGGAGGCGTGTCTACAAGAATGTGGCCATCCAATAAAACAAGAGAATGCAAGCGGTTAGATGGACAAAATGCATTACCTGTACCGAGAAATTGAATTTCAACCAATATATCACCGCTCCGTTGACATCAAATTAAGGTCAAGTTTATTTTGTCCTTGCGCCCTGTGCGTCTCGCACCATGTGTAGGTGATAGGTATGGTCACGAATCTCGCAGTCGTCGGTCACCGTAATTTCTATGATTACGGCGAACTAGATCAGCACATGGAAGAATGGATTGAAGAGAACGGACAAATCAATCTAATCATTTGCGGTGGCGCGAGTGGAACCGACTACCTTGCAGAGAGGTGGGCAGATAATAATGCCCTCCCGGTCCTCATTTTTCATGAAGAGTGGACCTCATCTCGACCAGGTCTGATTGACAGTGGTAGAACCGAAGCGAGTTATACTTTGACACAGAAAATAGTTCAGGCTGCGACGCATATCATTGCCTTCGTAGGTACTGAATCAAAGTGGACCCAACGCACGATTGCATTGGCTCAAGATAAGGGCCTCCATGTCACCGTCCATGAGATTGATTCGTAAGTGTCACTAACAATCATGAAGTAGCGGAATGGTAATCCCCTTCATTGAAATATATTAGGCTCAGCGGTCCGCACACCCTGCGGGGACCTTGACTCTGGGTGGTTGCAATGACAGATTGGAGTTCAAAAAATCCCTATTCTTCAGTCATCACTGATAATCATGTTCTGAACGGAAAAGGCTCGAAGAAGGAGACCCGCCACATCGTTTTCGATTTGGCTGATTCAGGATTGGAATACAAAGCAGGCGATGCTCTTGGAGTCATCCCTGTGACTTCGTCAGAATTAGTAGATGAGGTTCTCTCGACGCTTGGGGTAAACCCTGAAGAAATGGTGGAAACACATGTTGGAGAAATCACTCTCCGCGATGCATTATCTCATCACTTTGAAATTCATCAGGCCAAGAAGAAGTTCATCATCAATCTCGGTTCAAAATTTCAATCCAACGATTCAATTGAGATTCGATTGATTGGTCGTACACGAAGTTCTGTATCAACCGGAATGAGTACTCAACAATGGGCATGGTCCGGTGATTCTGATGATTATCCTGATGGATATTCTCCCACTGGCAGTTCTCTAGACCCAGCACATGAATTGTGGGGCCAACTAATCGATGATGATGAAGCAATGGAAAACTATCTTTGGGGCCGTGACTACATTGATGTCTTGAGTGATTTCGGACATCTTGATATTTCAGCCCAAGATTTCGTTGATGGCTTAGATCGTCTTAAACCACGTTTGTATTCAATAGCGTCCTCCCCTGATTTTGAACCAGGAACCGTTCATCTGACAGTTGGCATCGTAAGGTACGAAGGCCAAGGCCGTGAAAAAACAGGTCTAACGACAGGGTACTTGGCAGATCGAATAGAAGAGGGTGATAAGGTTGGAGTTTTCATGTCACCAACTCGTTCATTTGTTCTGCCCGAAGACGGAGATACAGACATCATCATGGTGGGGCCAGGTACAGGAATAGCTCCGTTCAGAGCATTCTTACAACAGCGTAAAGCAGACGAGGCATCGGGTCGAAATTGGCTTTTCTTTGGAGATTGGACTGAAGCTGGTGAATTTCTCTATCGCGATGAGATGAGTGCCTATGTTGAAGATGGCACCATTGACAAGTTGGATTTAGCCTGGTCTCGCGAGGGGCCAGAGAAAGTATACGTCCAACATCTCATGTCTCAACACGGTGCTGAGATTTGGGAATGGATTGACAAAGGTGGATATTTTTACATCTGTGGGGATAAAAATAGGATGGCAAAAGACGTTCATACCACTCTAATCAACATCTGTGTTGAACATGGAAACTTATCGGATGACGATGCCAAGGAATTCATAGAACGTACATTGATGAGGGATGAGAAACGATATCTCCGCGATGTTTACTGAGTTTTTTCTTCCATAGTACGGAGTCGGCATTCCTTTGAACCGGACGCGGATGGGAATATCATGTTCAAGCGCGTTCTCATTGCGAATAGAGGTGAGATTGCGCTCCGAATTAGTCGCGCTTTGCGTGAACTTGGAGTAGAGGTGTGCATTGTCCATGGTCGTGAAGACCGTCTTTCATTACCGGTAAGATTCAGTGATTTTGCGATTCCAATTTACAGAACCAACCCGCTTGAATCCTATCTCGATTTTGAAGCAATCATACAAGCAGCCAAGGATATCGGCGCCGATGCCATTCATCCAGGTTATGGTTTTCTTGCAGAGAATGCAGCATTTGTCAAAAGATGTGAAGAGGAAGGAATCGTTTTCATCGGTCCGAGTGCTGAGGTAATCCGTCTACTTGGTGATAAAATTGAGGCCCGTAAGGCCATGGAGGCAGCAGGTTTACCGGTTGCAAAAGGCAGTGAAACTGCAATTTCAGATGCTCGATTAGCAGAAAGTTTGGCTGAAGAAATTGGATATCCTGTCATCATCAAGGCTGCAGCTGGAGGCGGAGGTATCGGGATGCAGACCGTGTATGACGCATCAGAATTTGAATCCGCTCTAAATTTGTGCCAATCTAGGGCAAAATCTGCTTTCGGTGACGATCGAGTTTTTGTAGAGAAATATATTGAAGGCGCTCAACATGTAGAATTTCAGGTATTAGCAGATGGAACAGATGCCATTCATTTTGGAGAGCGTTTTTGTTCAATCCAGCGACGACATCAGAAACTCGTAGAAGAAGGTCCGTGGCTTACAGATGAGGTGCGTGAAAGTATTGGCACTCGTGTTTGTGAGGGTGCACGTTCCGTAGGCTACAGAGGTCTTGCGACATTTGAATTCCTACGTGATAAGCAAGGCGAATTCTATTTCTTAGAAGTCAATCCAAGAGTACAGGTCGAGCACACAATTACTGAGATGATTACTGGAATAGACCTCGTACAGCTTGGTATCCGAATTGCAGCAGGCGACAAGTTACCATTAGAGCAGTCTGAAATTTCTTTTTCTGGGCACGCTATTCAATGTAGATTGAATGCAGAAAATCCGATTACATTCACTCCCTCGCCAGGTAAACTGTGGGATTGTCATTTTCCAGGAGGAAATGGGGTTCGAGTTGACACCCATGCGCATATCGGATACGAAATGCCAGGTTGTTTTGATTCATTACTTGCCAAACTCATTGTTTGGGCACACAATCGTGATGCCGCCATCGCAAAAATGAAGGGAGTATTGAAGGAGACAACACTGATTGGGGTTGAGACTGTTATACCGTTACATCAGGCCATCATGGAAGAACCCGATTTTATCGCCCGTGATGTGACAATTCAGTATCTAGATGAGCATCAGAATTTATTGAGGTGATATCATGGAGGTGGTTATTGTTGGCACTTTGGCATATGATGACTTAGAAACTGATTCAGGCTCAGTTGAGGATTCTTTAGGAGGGTCGGGTACCTTCGCAGGACTTTCTGCTGCGTTCCATGCAAGTCGCAGGTCAGATCCAGGTGGGATATTGCCAGTTGGGTTGGTTTGTGCGGTTGGTGATGACTTCAATCCCGACGACCTCGAATTGTTGAAGAGCGCAGGCCTTAACCTTGGAGGGATTGAGCATATTGACGGTGGACGAACGTTCCGTTGGAAGGGCCGGTATGAGGGCGATATGTCACAGGCCATTACGATCGAGACACAACAAAATGTGTTGGAGGATTACAATCCGAAGGTTCCAGCAGCATGGTGGTCGCCACGTATGCTTTTCCTTGCGAATAATCATCCTTCTATTCAGGCACAGGTTCTTGATCAGTGCGAAGGTGCAAAATTCACCGCACTGGATTCCATGAATTTGTGGATTAACATCGCATTTGATGCACTTTCAGATGTACTGAGAAGGGTTGACTTAGCCATTCTAAATGACATGGAAGTTCGCATGATTGCAAAGGACGACAATCTCGTGCGTGCAGCCCAAGCAATTCGTTCGGGTGCGTGTCTTGAAGGAGGGGAAGATGCAGGAAAAGGGCCTGGCATTCTTGTCGTCAAGAAAGGAGAACATGGAAGTGTCACTCTATTTGATAATGGATTAATTGTATTGCCAGCTTTTCCTACTTCTGATGTTGTCGATCCAACAGGATGTGGTGACACATTTGCAGGAGCACTATTGACACATTTATCCGAATCTGAATCGGTTAAGCCCACACAAGAGGAACTTCATTCTGCACTACTACACGCGACGGTCACAGCTTCATTCACTCTGTCCTCCTTTGGAACCGATGGTTTGACAGGATTGGAACGTGGAGACTACCATGCTCGATTGGATAGTTTCAGGCGAATGATAGGTTTACTATAATCAGCCTAATCTCGAGATTCCATGGTGCCCAGGTACTTCCTTTGGAGGGGATGTGCTAGCTAGATTGGAAAATGACAGATTATTATCTGCCGCTTTGAGAAGATTTGCAATTGGTTCAAGGTCTCCACTCGCCGACAATCTTTGAATAAGTTCACCTGCCTCATCTTCGGCAAATTCACCACCGGTTGATTGAGACAGCGAAATGATGCGATCTGCAATTTCAGCCTGATGGTCTTGATCTGCTCTCAGGCGTAGAATCTGTCCACTTCGCAAGGGTACTTCTCGATATTCTCCATCTGCAAACCCGTCACTATCTCCATATGTGGAGGCATAATCATCCCCTTTGATTTGAACAGGACGTCTAGCGTTTGCTGCATTCCTCTTTGCTTCCATTGATTTCAGCATTCCCATACTACGCTTGGCCAATCTAGCCAGTCGCCCTTCCTTTTGAACAGCGTTGCTTTGAAGACGCGCGGGAGGTGTTGATTTCAGCATCGCACTCAATGCGGGAAATGCTGCCAATATCTGTTGTTCCACTCGACGAGGTGCAGATTGTGTTTCATTCTCTTCGCTTCCATATTGACTCATTCGTGCTGCAGCAACCAGACCAGGTGTGCATTCTTCACGTAGAGCATGAACAGTTGGTTCCGGAAGAGTTGTTGCCAGAGAGGTGCTTGCATTTGCATCATGAATGGCTTGTCCCGACCATGTTGGAACGGGTTCCTGCAAGGGTGCAGGTTCTGGCAGGGGCGAGTATGTTTGTGGTTCTGAAATTGGAGCATCATCGAACAAATTCCCAAAGATGCCAGTTTCAGTCGTTTGAGAAGGAGCCGTTTCATCAAACATTGAACCTGAGAATAATCCTCCTACATCCTTTGCTTCACTCAATGCAGATTGAATACGGGTACCTGTGTCTCTTTCTTCATACCAATCTGGTTCATTCCTACCCCATGCGCGAAGATATGCTGATTCTGCAGCATTACTACTTGCAACCTCATTCTTTTGTTCCCATGGCCTTTCCCAAGGATTTGTTTGTGGTGTTGGAGTAGGTTCTTGTGAAGGAGTGAACCATTCATTACTCTCTCTGGTTTCATTGAGTGATTCTCGCGCGCGGTCTAATAGGCCTCGACCAGCATGATCAGCCGGACTATCTGATCCAAAAGATTCGGTGGCTTGACTTGCAGTAACAACGTTCGCAGGTTGTGGCTCAGGTATCTTGTCTTCTCGACCGTTGTACATGTTTGCAAGTGCACGTTCAAGATCGGCTTCATCGAATACATCTGGTTCAGGAACAAGTTCCGCTTCCTCGATGATTTGACCTCCAATCGTTGTTGTTCCCATCTGCACAACTTCAAGTGGTTGAATCATGGGATAATTTGAATGTCGATGTAACTCCTCTAGGCCTTCCCTTGCTTCTTCAATTGACTTTCCATCACACAAACGATTGACCATCATCTGTGTACGCAATAGTAGGCTATCTCGACCATGTAAGATATGGCGGTCTCCAGCCTTGGTATCAATGCACAATGCTGGCTTTCGACCAATCAGCCATGTGAAAATTGTAATTGCCCCAACAGCTAGAGCATAGAGTTGAATCGTACCAGAGAGGACACGCGCTGCTAGAATAATTGTAATGACTCCCAACCAAGTGATTCCTGGGGGTGTAATTGGAACATGGTGATGTCGAACTCGCTGGATTGAATTGAGTTCGATTCGAAGTCCCTTTCCATCTCTTCGCTCAAAAAGGATCATCCTCTCATCAAGAACGCCTTTGATTCGTCCCTCCATACCGGCCAGCCTGAGCGGTGCGAGGATTTCATGTCCACGCTGCTCGGGCTGGACCCCAAAGGGTCCATCCTGTCGAGTCATCCCAAATGCAGCAGCGACACTTGCTGCTTATACAGTTTATCGGCGCCAATCACCATCGTACCCCAAATTTGTGAGGTCAGTGGAAGTGCGGAATCACACAATTCTCAAATTTTCGGCAACACCCATAATGCGCATGTTTCCAGCATCGAGTTGGACGATTATTAGAGGATCTGAATTGTTAGTTCTAATCCATAGTGGCTGCTCCCACTCTACAACCAATCTTCCTGAATCAATAGAAATGATACGTCCAACGATGAATTGTAAATCAATTGCTCCATGAATGACGTCACCTACAGATAACACTCTCTTCTGGAATGGTGCTATTGATAGTGAGAATTCTGAAGTTTGGTGTTTCGACAGTGCTCCTGAATCAGTATGAGTAAGTACACAACCTCTGTGCAGTGCTTCTTCTCTAAGGTTGCGAATCGCAACTCCAACTCTGTCACCAGTTCGACTCATCTCAACGTCATCATCCATGACCTGCAGACTGCGAGTAATTCCTTTGTCTCCGGCTGGTAGTGCAATGATTTCATCATGTTTTGAAATGGTACCTGATTGTACATAGCCTATTGCGACAAGTCCAACACCTTTGACATTGAAGTGTTGGTCGATTGGTATGACTAGTGGTGCTATTTCTGCCGCATCTCTTTCATCTTTTAATGACGACATCAACGAGAAGAGTGAAGTCCGCAACTCATGCTCATCGGGTAATTCTTCGTGTACAGTCCAATCTTTGAGTCCTGCTTGTGACAAAATTAGTTTAACTTGTTCAGAATCTACCCATCCTCCATCTATTGGTGAAATGATAGCATGTCCATGATTAATTTGAGCAGTACTGAATGCAACTAGAATTTCTCCAAGGGCAGCATCGATTGATGAAATCTCTACAATTCCAACTTTGGCGACATTTAGAACACTAAGCAAAGGCCTCAGCCTCTCAGGGTGACGTAATGGCCTGATGAATGACAGAATTCGAGCCTCGCCATCTACTACGTCTTTGTGAACATATGATTCAACATCGCGAACATCACCTTTCTTGCCCAGCGATTTGGCAAAATCTTCCGAACCAACCAATGCAATGTTGAGAACCGGCATGGCACGTCGACTTGCACACCCTTGTTGAATGCAACGCAATCAATTCTGTGACTGCATGGCATCACGTGCCTGTTGAGCTCTACGCCACATTTCTTTTTCATCATCAGTTTGTGGCTCAAATTGTGGAATTGGAATAGGGCGCATTTGAGAATCTATTGCCACCATGAAGAAGAACCCTGAGCAGATTTCTTCTCTCTCCCATTCACTTCGATTTAGTCTCTTTGCGACAACATGTATTCCTGCGGTATGTGTACTTGTATGTACTACTGTAGCGGTTGTTTCAATGATGTCACCTTGATAGGCTGGCCGTTTGAATTTTAGTGCATCGACTGAAACTGTAACGAATTCACGATGTGCGAATTTGCTTGCTGCCATACCAGCAGCAGTATCCATGACACTCATCAGTCTACCACCAAATAGGGTATTGTAGGCATTTGTGTGTTGTGGAAAAACCTCATCCATCTTGGTCACTGATTCAGTTGAATAGGGGGTTGACATGTTGCTCTCCAATGGGTTCTACACATTCCTCCTTCTTGAGGCTGTCAGTTGTACTGAACCCACCCATCCCATTATGACGGTCAATCCCTAGCCACGGTCATGGCTGACAGCCCCATCTGTATCGCGCTGGTCTCTGGCGGTATTGATTCGCCAGTCGCAGTTGCAAAAATGGTTAGAGCTGGTTGGCGAATCATCCCATTGCATTGTTCTCAAGAACCAATTACAGGAACCGAGGCAGAAGACAAAACAGTTGCAAGTTTATCACACCTTATTTCCACATTGGAAGATGCAAGTGAATCCATAGATTCTGATTTGAGGGTTGTAACGGTTGGCAATACACTCGCACTTTTCACAAATCCAGAATCTCATCGCGATTATTTTGTGCACATGAAGCGCCTCTTCAATTCGATTGCAAGTCAGGTGGCATCTGAAGTGAATGCCAGCGCAATATTGACTGGAGAAAATCTTGGTCAAGTTAGTAGTCAAACCCTCGGCAATATTGGAGCAGTGGAAGAGGCAAGTACCATCCGAATTCTTCGTCCATTACTTGGGCTTGACAAACAGACAATTATCGACCATGCTCGGGCTTTGGGTACGTTTGATATTTCTGCAGGACCAGAAGTATGTGATGCTTTAGGACCAGATCATCCAACAACAGTGGCAGACCTAACCAGGCTTCGTAATAATGAGATGAAACATGGTGGAATTTCGGTCCTTGCCGAACAGTGTTTATTCAATCTTAGAACCCGTAAATTGGACGGTAAATAGGGTGATGGATGCGGCCCGTAGGGCCGCCCACATAATCATCGAAGTTATATGCGGCTCTAGGTTCGCAGGCTCGGAACCACTACGTGGTTCATCTGGAAGTGATGTAATATGACTCTAAGAAAGCGAATCTTGACTGCAGCAATGATTGGTATGATGCTATTCTCGACCACACTGGTTCATGCAGCAACCGTCAATACGTTTGCCAGTGGCGATAGTGATGTCACAGTAGAACTACGGAATCAGGGTGTGTGGGCCGATGATCTCAGTGCAGGTATTGCATTACCAGCAGGTGAAACGGTGAATTCAGCAGGTCTAATCGTAGGTACTGATTATGCAGAGCACGATTCATTTGATCGTGTTGATTCTTCACTGATGGATTACATTTGGGATCCAACTTACAACACGGGATTAACGCAATATTCTACACAAAATGATTTCACTTATGGTGAGGATTACATCAAACTCACGAGCCTAGGTTACAACGCTGATTTTGAAGGATTTGAAAATACAAGGAGTTGGACTGTTGGTACAGATAATGGATTCATGACCAACTGGGAACACGGCATCGAAACCGATGCTCCTGCTCTTTCACAAGGTTGTGCGACAGGAAATTGGTGCTGGGGTACTGATTTTATGGGTGCAGATTACACAATGTGGATTCCAGATACAACACACCATGAGTATGTCTTAACTAGCGAATCCTTCTATGTCACTCCTGGAAAGTCTGAGCTTTCCTTTGGTTCATTCCATTCCATGTTTTATCGCGGTTCTGGTACTTCATATTACTATGATGATTGTGCGTATGTAGCAGTTCGAAACTCATCGAATAATCAAGATTGGAATACCCTTGTTTACGCACCCTTTGACCTTAGTGGGACCTCCGGTATTTCTGCTCAACAAGGCGGATTATACCAACTTGGGACCACTGTTAATCAAGTGCCTACTTCGCAATGCAACTATTTGGGTGCAAATGGACCAAGTACAGGCGATTACGTTCTTGCCGGAAATGGCTCTACTGTAGCAAATGCCGCTACGGGAGGATGGTCGCATATCGAGGTTAGCCTAAACCGTCACGCAGGTCAGTATGTCCAAGTGATGTTCATCTTGGAGGTTAACTCTCGCAATGGAAATCCTCCTGCGGACATGATGAACGCAGGGTGGTATGTCGATAGTGTTCGTGTTGGTGACCCTCTTCCTGCTCAGGGTGAAGTTTTGCTCTCATCCTTCGCGCCTCAATCAAGTGGTCAACCAGGATTCCCAGATGGATATGGATTGTTGCAGATGGATTTGGAAAAGCCACAATCAACCAGTTTTGGAGTTGACGTACTCGATGCCGGTGACGGTAGTGTTGTAATTGATCGCAACGGCAACCCGATGTCAAATTTACAAGGGAGTTTAATTGAGCTGTGGGACATCAATGCTGACACATATCCATTGATTGATTTGAGGTTAAATTTTGGTTCGGGTTCGGCACGACTTGCTTCTCCAACAATGCATGGATTTACTCTAGGTAGCAGAATTGGAACCACGTTCAATAATACGGATTCCGCTGCTGTTTATGGTGGATCTATGGGCAACGGAAAATGGATTTCTAGCATGTCAGAAGAGTCCAATGTGATGGTTGCCTCCATGATTCAGGATGAATCGTTTGCCCCCGGATTTATTCGTAACACCTTTTCCATGCCGATAGTTGCAATCAAACCCGTTGTGGAAGATTCATGTGGAGGTCCATCTGAAATCACAATATTGAGTTTGAACAATGCTCAGATTCCTATCTCGGCCACAAATCATCTTTGGTCAGATTTTTCAGTCCCAACATTTGGGTTTGCACTAATGGCCAATTATACGACAATGTGTGATGTATTTTCAGTCCATGCAGACGTTCGATTTGCTCATCATGCAGAAGGTATCACTCTTGATGTCGCAGGTGATGGAGATATTGAATGGGCGATGAATGATCCAGCCTTTGGCCACTTTGGACGTCAAGATATGTTCCGCAGTGGCCTTCTCGATGGTGTTAATCTAGGTTCAGATGAGAGGGAAATTACCCTGAACATCCTTTTGGAAGGTGAGGGTGCTCCTTTCCTTCTACCCAAGGGCGCAACAGTGAATTATGCCGAGATGAGTTTTGATCAGAACACAGTCGGTGCGTTCGACCTGACACTCATCAGTGGTAGCGAAGAAGTACCCCTCGGAGAGATGCCCGATACCACCATCTTGGCCCCTTCTCCTGGATCTCCACTAATCTCAATACAGAACTCTCTTCAATCTCTCCTAGACAATCCATCCGTCCCCACGGCAGCGATTGACAATTATGGGAACGAATGGTATCTTTTCAGGCTGAAGATTGAGGCTGATTCGGGTACCGCCATATCAGGGGACAGTGTAAATTTCCGTAATTTGGAAATTCTATATGACTGGAGTCGAGCGATAAATGATGATAACAATGTAGCGAGAGAGTTGAACCAAGGTGTAGCTCTTGCTAGTGAAGGAGGTGCAGCCCCGGGAAGCAATGTCATTGTTCCAATGTTAGTTTCTGGTAACTCGGGTGGAGCAATTTCTCTTTCATCTCTTTCAATTTCGACGACAAGTGGCTATTCGTCCACACTTGATTCTCTAGGTTTGGAAGGTTTGTATCCGAATGGATCCATTGTTGAAATGGTCTCAACACACGACGTTTCAGCAAGTACTGGACAGACTCTAGGTGGGGCAAGTTTGTTGTTTGAAACCCCCACTGGAAATCTTGAGTTGCGTTGGGCTGAATCCAATGACACATTTTGGGAAGAAAGTGACCCCGACGATCGTCTTGAGTTCAGGGCCGCACAATCTCTTTCATTGGACATGTCTTCAGGTAAGGAATTGAAATGGAGATTCCGAGTGAACCCTGAATGGGATGATACACGAAGCGTCCGTGTATACGCATCCGCTCTATCCAATACAGGTGTCAATGGATTGCCTGCAGGTGCACTGCTAGAACCATTGGTTGGAAATGCAGTTGAGAATGATATCAGTATCACTGATTTCCATCTTTTCAATGAAGGTGGCATTGAGCAAGTTAATCTGACCGAGGCCTATTCATCGAATGCTTTCAC